>DAIMJJ010000015.1:0-35548 GCA_036722275.1 Rhizobium sp.
TGACCGGTCTCGTGGCGCGCAACGGCGCGACCGCGGCGGTACCGGCCGCCGCGGTCAGCATGCCTCAGCGGTTGGCGCGGGTGGCAAACATCGGTCCGCCGCGCCAGCGCGGAAAGCCGTAGCCGTGGATCTCGACGAGGTCGATATCGGATGCCTTGTCCGCGATCCCTTCGGCGAGGATCGCCTCGCCCTCGCGCGCCATGGCGCCGACCAGGTGCTCGGCAATGGCGGCCGCCTCGAGGATCGGACCCGGCACGATGAGCTCGGCGAGCAACCGGCCCACATCTTCGGAGGCATGGGGACGACGATCGCCGACCTGATAGTCGTACCAGCCGCCACCCGTCTTCTGGCCCTTGCGGCCAGCCCGCACCAGGATGTCGCCCAATGTCTCTGGCACGTCGGCACCGGCGGCCCGCGCGCCTTCGCGCTGCAGGAAGGCAATGTCGAGGCCACCGAGATCCTGGGCTTCGAAGGGCCCCATGGCAAAGCCGTAGGCGCGCATCGCCGCATCGACGGATGCGATCGCCACACCCTGCCGCACCAGCGTCTCCGCCTCGGCGCGATAGCGCTTGAGGATACGATTGCCGATGAAGCCTTCGCAGATGCCGGCACGCACCGGTATCTTGCCGAGCAGACGCGCCAGCGCAAAGCCGGTCGCCAGCGTCGCCGCATCCGTGTCCGGCGTCGGCACGATCTCGAGCAGCTTCATCACATTGGCGGGGCTGAAGAAATGCAGGCCGATGAAGCGGTCGGCACCGGGCAGACCCTCCGCAATGGCGCGCGGATCGAGATAGGAGGTGTTGGTCGCCAGCACCGCATCGGCGCGGCAGATCCTACCGAGCTGTTCGAACACCTGGCGCTTGACCGACAGTTCCTCGAACACGGCCTCAATCACCAGGTCAGTGTCGGCAAGGGCCGCATAGTCGGTCGAGCCGGTCACCCCGGCGAGCCGCGCGGCGGCGGCGCTTTCGCTGAGCCGGCCGCGCTTGACCGCGCCATCGAAGATCGATTTCAGATTGGCAAGGCCGCGTTCGACGGCCGCCTCATCGCGTTCGATCAGCACGACCGGCAGGCCCGCATCCCGAAGGGCCGCGGCAATCCCCGCGCCCATCGTGCCGCCGCCGATGACGGCAGCTGTGCTGAGGGGCCGAGGCTCCACACCGGAGAGTGTCGACGGCCGGGGTGCGGCGCGTTCGGCGAAGAAGACATGGCGCAGGGCGGCCGCCTGTTCGGAGGCGCGTAGTTCGAGAAAGGTCGCCCGCTCCAGCTGCGACGCCGGGGCGAAATCCGCTTCACAGGCCTCACGCAGGCAGGCGAGTGCCCGCAGCGGCGCAGCCTCGCCTTTGGCGCGCTTGGCGATCGCGGCTTCGGCCTCGACCCAGAAGGACGGCTCGACCGTCGGGGCCGGCCGCAGGGACAAGGGCGCCGGCAATTCGGCAGGAAGAGCTTCGGCAAACGCGATGGCGCCGGTCCGCAGGTCACCCGCGACGATACGGTCAATCAGGCCGAGTTCGTGGGCCCGGGCGGCGCGGACGGGCTTGCCCGTGGTCACCAGCTCGACCGCAGCTTCGATGCCTGCAAGACGCGGCGTGCGGACCGTGCCTCCGGCTCCGGGAACGATGCCAAGCGTCACCTCCGGCAGGCCGACCGAGGCCTCCGCCGCAGCGAGGCGGAAGCGGCAGCCGAGCGCAACCTCGAAGCCGCCGCCGAGCGCCGAGCCGTGGATCGCAGCAATCCAGGGTTTTGCCGCCATCTCGATCGACGAGATGACGTCGGGCAGATGCGGCGGCTGCGGCGGCTTGTCGAATTCGCTGACATCTGCGCCGGCAATGAAGGTGCGGCCGGCGCAGATCAAGACGACCGCCGCAACGTCCGGATCGTCGTCCAGCATATGCACCGCCTCGTTCAATCCCTTGCGCACGGCCTGGCTCAGGGCATTGACGGGTGGGTTGTCGACGGTGACGACGGCGATCCGGCCCTCGCGGGCGATGGTGATGACGGACATGGACACTCAAATTCCCAGATAGGCTTCGCGGATGCGGGGGTCGGCCAGAAGATCGCTGGCCGGACCCTCCATGGTGATCTTGCCGGTTTCCATGACATAGCCACGGTCGGCGACGGACAGGGCGCCAAAGGCATTCTGCTCGACGAGCAGCACGGTCACCTTGAGCTCCCTCATGCTCTTCACCACGTCGAAGATCTGCTGGACCAGAATGGGGGCAAGCCCCATGGAAGGCTCATCAAGCAGCAGGCAGGAGGGGCGTCCCATGAGCGCGCGCGCAATCGCCAGCATCTGCTGCTGGCCGCCGGACAGGCCGCCAGCGGCGAGATTGCGCTTTTCCTTGAGGATCGGGAACATCTGGAAGGCGTTTTCCATGTCCCGGTCGACCCGCTCGTCGGTGAACAGGAAGGCGCCGAGGCGCAGATTCTCCTCCACCGTCAGGCTGGTGAAGATCTGCCGGCCCTCGGGCGACTGGGCAAGCCCGCGGCCTAAGCGTTTATAGGCCGGTGTCGTGGCAATCGATTCGCCGCGGAAGATGATCTCGCCGCCGCTGATCGGCTGCAGCCCCGACAGGCAGCGCAGGAGCGTGGTCTTGCCGGCGCCGTTGGCGCCGACGATCGTGACGATCTCGCCCGAATCGACATGCAGATCGATGCCGTGCAGCGCCTCGATCCGGCCATAGCGCGAGCGCAGGCCCTCAACGGTCAGCATGGGACGCCTCCTGTGCCTGGGATCCGAGATAGGCGGCCACGACATCGGGATTGCGGGAGACCGAAGCCGGATCACCCTCCGCAATCTTGACGCCGTGATCGAGCACGACGATGTGGTTCGAGATGCGCATGACCATCTTCATGTCGTGCTCCACAAGAAGAATGGCGACGCCCGAGGCCGCCACCTCGGCGATCAGATGATCGATCTCGTCCGTCTCGACGGCATTGCAGCCTGCGGCCGGCTCGTCGAGAAGAAGAACCTTGGTATCGAGCGCCAAGGCGCGGGCGATCTCCAGGCGCTTCAGCGCGCCATAGGAGAGGCTGCCGGCCTCGAGTTCCGCCGCGTTGGCGAGACCGACGCGGGCGAGCAGGACGCGGGCGCCTTCCTGGGCCTCGCGCGAGCGGCGCCGCGAGCCGGGAAGCCCGAGCAGATCGCCGAAGACCGAGCCCTTTTCGCGCAGGTGAAAACCGGCAATGGCGTTTTCCAGCACCGTCATGTTCTGGAAAATCTGCAGATTCTGGAAGGTCCGCGACATGCCGCGGCGGGCGAGAAGATGCGGCGAGAAGCCGGTAACATCCTCGCCGTTCAGACGGACCTTGCCGGATTTCGGCATATAGACGCCGGAAATCATGTTGAAGAGCGTGGTCTTGCCGGCCCCGTTCGGCCCGATGACCGAGACGATCTCTCCGGGATTGACGGAGAAGCTGACATTGTCGACGGCCTTGAGACCACCGAAGGCAATGCCCAGTCCTTCGACGCTGAGAAGTGTCATGCTCCCCTCCCCGTGAATTGACGCAGCAGCGACGGCAGCAGGCCTTCGCGCAGGAAGATCATCACCAGCATCATGACCAGCCCGAGCATGACCTGTTCATACTCGGCAAACACGGTCAGCACCTGCGGCAGGAGCGTGAGGATGCCGGCGCCGAGAATAGCGCCGAGCACCGATCCCGCGCCGCCAAGCACGGCCATGGTGACGAGTTCGATCGAGTGCATGTAGCCGGCGACATCCGGCGTGATGAACTTGTTCTGCAGCGCAAGCAGCGAGCCGGAGATCGAGGCGAAAACGGCGGAGATGACGAAGGCCTGGAGCTTCAGGCGGGCGACGTCGACGCCGACCGTGCTTGCCGCAATCTCGGAACCGTGAAGGGCACGAAGCGCGCGGCCGGTCGGGCTGTCATAGAGGTTGAGGGTCAGCCAGGCGCCGATCAACAGGCAGAGCCCGCAGAAGAAGTACCAGAATTCCGGCGCCGAAAGCTTGAGACCCAGCCCACCGAGCGCCTGGCGCAGCCCCAGATCGGCGACCGCAATGCCGTCCGGGCCGCCCGTCAGCCAAGCCTCGTTGGAGAGAACCATGGAGACGAGGATGCCGAAGCCGAGCGAAGCGACCGCGAGATAATAGCCCTTGAGGCGCAGGATCGGCCGACCGACGACATAGGCGATGAGCGCGGAGAGGACCGCGCCGAGCACGGCCGCGAACGCCGGATGAAGCCCGAGATGGACGGGCGCCAGCGCCGAGGCATAGGCGCCGATCCCGGCAAAGCCGGCATGGCCGAGGCTGATCTGGCCGGCAAAACCCGTCAGGATGACGATGCCGAGTACCGCCACGCCGTTGACGAACAAAAGCGAGCCGACGCGGAAATAGAAGGCGGAAGGGAAGAAGAAGGGCGTGGCTGCAATCAGCAGCGCCAGCACCAGGAGTGTGGTCTGTTTTGTCGATAGCCGCATGATCACACCCGGTTGACCGAATTGCGCCCGAACAGGCCTTGCGGCATGGCGAACAGGACGGCGAGAATGACGACGAAGGCAACGGCGTCCTTGTATTGCGAGCTGATGAAGCCGGCCGTCAGCGCCTCGAACAGGCCGAGCAGGATGCCCCCGACCAGCGCGCCCTTGGGATTGCCCATGCCGCCGAGCATGGCGGCGGCAAAGCCCTTGAGGGCAAGCGCGATGCCGAGATCGTAGCTGGTCAGTGTGATCGGGGTGACGAGCACGCCGGCGAGCGCGCCGATGGCGGCCGAAAGCGCGAAGGAGAGCGTCATGACCCAGTTGGTGTTGATGCCGACAAGCTGGGCGGCCAGGCGATTGTTGGAGGTGGCAAGCACCGCCTTGCCGGTCAGGGTGCGGGTGAAGAACAGCCACAGCCCGACGAAGACGACCACCGCGCCGGCGATCACCCACAGGCTCTGCGGCAGGATGGTGGCGGCGAGGATCTGGATCGGCTCGTCACCGGTGAAGGCCGGGAAGCGGTGGAGCTGCTTGTCGAAGACCAGCTGCGTCACGCCGCGAATGAAGATCGAGGCACCGATGGTGATGATGATCAGCGACACGACGGGAGCGCCGCGTGCCGGCTCGATGGCGAGCTTGTTGAGCGCCACGCCGATGGCCGCCGTCAAGGCGATGGCGATCAGCGCCGCCAGAGGCAGCGGCAGACCGGCCTCGAAAGCAAAGACAGTGATCATGCCGCCCAGCATGACGAACTCGCCCTGGGCGAAATTCACCACGTCCGAGGCGTTGTAGATAATGGTGAAGCCCAGCGCGACGAGCGCATAGACCGCGCCGACCGTCAGGCCGGACAGGAGAAACTGCATCAGTTCAGGCATCGATGACCCCGTTGTGGCCGCTTGTTTCTGAAGCGGGGCCCGCAATCGCCTGCGGGCTCCGCGCCAATGCCATGGTCCCCGGGTGGGGACCCGTTCGGGTGCTTACTCGATGATCGTCCAGCCGCCGTTCTTGATCTCCAGCATGCGGAAGGCCGAGAGATCGAGACCGAGATGATCTTCCGCCGACATGGTGACGACACCGGTGGTGCCGACGAGGCCGGAGGTTGCTTCGATCGCGTCGCGGATGGCTTCAGGTTCTGCCGAACCCGCGCGGCCGATCGAATCGACGAGGATACGCAGGGCGTCGTGGGCGTAGCCGCCGAAGGTCGACACGGCGGCACCGGTCTTCTTCTCATAGGCTGCCTTGTAGGCGGTAACGACCGGCTTCTGCGAATCACCCTCGGCGAGAATGTCGGCAACGAGTAGTGCCGTGCCGGGCAGGCGAACGCCCTCGGCGGCCTTGGCGCCGGCCAGTTCAATGAAGCCGTCGGAGGCGACGCCGTGCGACTGGTAAAGCGGCAGGCCGACGGCCAGCTGCGCATAGTTGCGGGTCACGATCGACGGGCCCTGGCCGAAACCGGCATTGAGCACGGCCTGAACGCCGGCGGTGCCCTTGATGTTGGTCAGCTGCGGCGTCATGTCGGCGTCCTGCGGACCATAGGTTTCGTCGGCAGCGATCTCGATGCCGTACTTGCCGGCAACGGCGACGCACTGCTTGTGCATCGATGCGCCGAAGCCGTCCGTGCCGGAGATCAGGCCGATCTTGCTGATGGCGTTCTTCTTCATGTTGTCGAAGATCTTTTCGCAGGCCATGCGGTCGGTATGCGGGGTCTTGAAGACCCAATGCTTGACCGGATCGATGATCTCGATGGCGCCGGCAAGCGAGATGAACGGAACTTCGGCGTCTTCGGCAACCGGGATGATCGACATGGTCGTGCCGGTGGTCGTGCCGCCGATGATGGCGACCACTTCATCGTCTTCGACGAGACGGGTTGCGAAGGTGCGAGCCTTGTTGGGATCGCCGCCGTCGTCATAGAGAACGAGCTTCAGCGGTTCGCCATTGACGCCGCCGGCCGCATTGATCTCCTCCACCAGCATTTCCAGTGTCTTGGCTTCCGGGTCGCCGAGGAACGAGGCGGGGCCCGTGGCCGAAACGGTCGCGCCGATCTTGATCTCGGCCTGTGCGGTGCCGGCGACGCCGAGCGCCATCAGCGTGACGAGGGCGGTTGCGATTTTGGTCTTCATTGTTTCTCCTCCCTGAGAACGTTGAAATAAAGGGAATTACGCCGCCTTGGGGCGGCGCCACATCGCCAGCCGGAACCGGTTGGCGACGAAGGCGGTGTCGGTCAGGCTGGCATTTCCGGCCGGATTGGCCCCGGTGACGTGGAAGTCGGAAAAGGCGGCAGACTGGTTGACGAAGATGTTGCCGGTCAGGTTGATCGACAGGTTGACGCCGGCACGGGCGAAAGCCTTGACGGCCACGGCGATGCGCGGCTCGTCGGTGTCATAGAGGGCGGCCGTGATTGCCCCCTTCCGGCGCGCGAGATCCGCGGCCGCTTCAATTGCCGCCTCGGCGCTGTCCACCGCAACGACGAAGGCGATCGGGCCGAAGCACTCCTCTTCATGCACCCGTGTTTCTTTCGCATCGACCGCGACGATCAGCGGGGTGGCGCTGCGACCGGCAGCAAGCGGCGATGATGGGCGCACGACGCGGCCGGCGCTGCGAGCCGCATCGACGCGGGAAAGCGTCGCCGGGTTGGCGATCGCACCGCAGACGCCCGAGGCGCGAGCCGGATCATCGAGCAGCGCATCGACGGCGGCGGCAATCGCCGCGGCGACCTTGTCGAAGCTCTTGTGGCCTTCATTGGTGTCGATGCCGTCGCGCGGCACAAAAATGTCCTGCGGCGCGGTGCACATCTGCCCGGAATAGAGCGACAGCGAGAAGGCGATGTTGGCGCACATGCCGGAAAAGTCGTCGGTGGCGGCGATAACGATCGAGTTGACGCCAGCCTCTTCTGTGAAGACCTGAGCGGACCCGGCATGGGCGCGAACCCATTCGCCGAAGCCGCTGGAACCGGTGTAGGCGATGATGGCGATCTCGGGGCGGGTGACCAGATTCTTGGTGATCTCGGCACCGGCCTGATCGACGGCAAGGAGCACGACGTCGGCGCTGAAGCCCGCTTCGACGAGCACCTCGCGCGCCACCTTCACGGTCAGCGCCAGCGGCAGGATGGCGCCCGGATGCGGCTTGACGATGACGGTATTGCCGGTGGCAAGGCTTGCAAACAGGCCGGGATAGGTGTTCCAGGTGGGGAAGGTCTGGCAGCCGATCGCCAGCGCGATGCCGCGCGGCACGATCTGCCAGTTCTTTTCGAGAATGATCGGCGCCGCCTTGCCCTGCGGCTTCTCCCAGGTGGCCTGGCTCGGGGTACGGGTCATCTCCACCCAGGCGGTGGCCACGGCCTCGAGACCGCGGTCCTGCGCATGCGGGCCGCCCGCCTGGAAGGCCATCGGAAAAGCCTGTCCGGTCGTGTGCATGACGGCATTTGCCATCGTGAAGCTCATGCGGTTGAGGCGCACGAGGATTTCCAGGCAGACGCCGACGCGCGCCTCGGGCGAAGCATCGGCCCAGGCCTCGCCGGCAGCGGCGGAGGCGGCAATCAGGCGGTCGACGTCAGTCACCGGGTAGCGGATGTCGAGGTCGACACCCCAGGGAGATTTCTCGTAACCGGAGCGCCCGTCTTCCGGATGGCCGGGAAGAATGAACTGCGAGCCGATGAGCGCCTTGAGGGCGGCCTCGCCGTCGTCCTTGGCGGTTTCGCCATAGATCTTGCCGCTCGGAACTTCAGGAAAAGGCGACCAGAAACCCCGTTCGGACAAGGCTTTGACAGCCGTCTCCAGCAGACCGCGATGGCGGTCGAACATGTCGTTCATGGCAATTTCCTCCCTAGTCACGCCTTTATCATTGACCGACCGGACGGTTTATGCAAGATCTTTTTACGCCCCCGGGAAAATTCGGAGCGGGGACGAGGGAGAGAGCGATGCACCAATCCGACACCGTGCTGGTGACGATGGATCACGGCGTTCTGCAGCTGACGCTGAACCGGCCGGACAAACTCAATTCGTTCAACGAGGACATGCACCGCGCCCTGCGCGCCGCCTTCGAGCGCGCCCATGAGGATGCGACGGTGCGGGCCGTGCTGCTGACGGGCGCCGGCCGCGGTTTCTGCGCCGGCCAGGATCTTGGCGACCGCGACCCGCGCAAGGGCGGGCCGGCTCCCGACCTCGGTCATACGCTCGAGACCTTCTACAATCCGACGCTGCGGCTCATCCGCGCGCTGGAAAAGCCGGTGATCTGCGCCGTCAACGGCGTTGCGGCCGGCGCCGGCGCCAACATCGCCTTTGCCTGCGATATCGTGCTGGCGGCCCGCTCGGCGAAGTTCATCCAGGCCTTTTCGAAGATCGGTCTCATCCCGGACGCCGGCGGCAGCTGGAGCCTTGCCCGCATTCTCGGCGAACCGCGGGCCAAGGCGCTCGCCATGACCGCCGAGCCGCTGATGGCCGAGCGTGCCGCCGACTGGGGCCTGATCTGGAAGGCGGTCGATGACGACCAGCTGATGACGGAGGCGGAAACGCTCGCCCGGTCGCTCGCCCAAGGCGCGACCCGCGGCCTCGGCCTCACCAAGCGGCTGATCCAAGCCGCCGCCACCAACAGCCTCGACGAACAGCTCGACATGGAGCGCGATTGCCAGCGCGAAGCCGGCCGCACCGCCGACTATGCCGAAGGCGTCACCGCCTTCCTCGAGAAGCGCAAGCCGGAGTTTTCGGGCAAATGACGATGAACGCACAGGAGATGGCGGAAGCCTGCGCCAAGGCTATGTGGGAGCTGGACACCGCCTCGCAACACCTCGGCATGCGCATCGAGCACATCGCACCGGGTAAGGCGACGCTGTCGATGGACATCACAGAAACCATGTCCAACGGTCACGGCAACTGCCACGGCGGCTACATCTTCACGCTGGCCGACAGCGCGTTCGCCTTTGCCTGCAACGGCTACAATCAGCTGACCGTCGCGCAGAACTGCTCGATCACCTATATCAGTCCCGGGAGGATCGGCGACCGGCTGACGGCTGAGGCGCGCGAGATTTCGCGCAAGGGCCGGTCGGGGATCTACGACATTCGCATTTCGAATCAAGTCGGCGATCTCGTCGCCGAGTTTCGCGGCCTGTCGCGAACGGTGAAGGGCACCCACCTGCCCGAGCCCGCCTGAATCAAGACGTTTTCCAGGGAGGAAATCATGCTCGACTTTGTCACCCGTCCCCAAGACCTCGATCCGATCGAAATTGCCTCGCGCGACGAGATTTCGGCGCTTCAGTTTCACCGGATGAAACGCTCGCTGAAGCATTCCTACGAGAACTCGCCGTTCTACCGCAAACGGTTCGACGAGCATGGCGTCCACCCGGAAGATCTGAAGACGCTTTCGGATCTGGCGAAATTCCCCTTCACCACCAAGACCGACCTGCGCGACACCTATCCTTTCGGCATGTTCGCCGTTCCGCGCGAAAAGCTGGTGCGTATCCACGGCTCCTCCGGCACCACCGGCAAGCCGACCGTCGTCGGCTACACCAAGCATGACATCGACGTCTGGGCAGACGTCGTCGCCCGCTCGATCCGCGCCTCCGGCGGCCGTCCCGGCGACATCGTTCACGTCGCCTACGGCTACGGCCTGTTCACCGGCGGGCTTGGCGCGCACTATGGCGCCGAGCGTCTCGGCTGCACGGTCGTCCCGATCTCCGGCGGCATGACCGAACGCCAGGTCACGCTGATGAACGATTTCAAGCCGCGCATCATCATGGTGACGCCCTCCTACATGCTGTCGATCCTCGACGAGTTCCGCCGTCAGGGGATCGACCCGCGCGAAAGCTCGATCGAAGTCGGCATCTTCGGCGCCGAGCCCTGGACCAACGCCATGCGCAGCGAGATCGAGCAGGCCTTCAACATGCATGCCGTGGACATCTACGGCCTCTCCGAGGTCATGGGGCCGGGCGTCGCCAACGAGTGCGTCGAGACCAAGGACGGCCTGCACGTCTGGGAAGACCATTTCTATCCGGAAATCATCGACCCGGTGACGGGCGCCGTGCTGCCCGACGGCGAACTCGGCGAGCTGGTCTTCACGACGCTCACCAAGGAAGGCCTGCCGATGGTGCGCTACCGCACCCGCGACCTCACCCGCCTGCTGCCGGGCACGGCGCGTTCGATGCGCCGCATCGAGAAGATCACCGGCCGCAGCGACGACATGATCATCCTGCGCGGCGTCAACGTCTTCCCCACCCAGATCGAGGAGCAGATCCTGAAATGCGCAGGCCTTGCCCCGCATTTCCAGATCGAGCTGACCCGCGCCGGACGCCTGGACAACATGACCGTGCATGTCGAATGCGCGACCGATCACACCGATGCGGCCGCCCGCGCCCATTCGGCAAAGGAACTGGCGCATCACATCAAGAGCGTCGTCGGCATCACCACCAAGATCGAGGTGCGCGATCCCACATCCATCGCCCGTTCGGAAGGCAAGGCGAAGCGCGTGCTGGACAACCGCCCGAAGAGCTGAACGGCCACCCCGTGACAGCTTAAAGTCAATTGATGTATGGAGGCGGGGTGTAAAAGCCCCCCTCCCGCAGTCGTTCTGCAATCAGGAAAGTGGAAAGATGGCTCGCACCCTGGCAACCGACTTTGAGGAAAAGCGCCGCGGCCTTCTCGACAACGCCGCCGCGGTCTTTGCCGAACAGGGCATGGAAAAGGCTTCCATGTCGCAGATCGCCAGTCATTCCAACGTCTCAAAGGCGCTGCTCTACCATTATTACCCGAGCAAGGATGCGCTGATCTACGCGATCATCATTACCCATCTGGAAGAGCTCGACCAGGCGATCGAGGCAGCTGATGATCCGAACGAGGCGGCGGAAAAAAGGCTCCGCCGGCTGGTCGGCGTGGTGCTGGAAAACTATCGCGGCGCCGACAACCAGCACAAGGTGCAGCTCAACGCCACCTCGGCCCTCTCGGACGAGCAGAAGGCGGGCATTACCGCGATCGAACGGCGAATCGTGCGCCGGTTCTCAACCGTACTGAAGGAAATCAACCCGGAGCTCGACAACAAGGAGCGACCACTGCTGATGCCCGTCACCATGTCGCTCTTCGGCATGATGAACTGGGTCTATATGTGGTTCCGCGACGGTGGGCGCATCACCCGCGAAGACTACGCCGACGTGGCAACCACCCTGATCCTGGAAGGCATCAAGGCCGTCCACTGATCCCCTTTGCAGGGTTCGGTTCGCGACAGGCGCGCCTCACAGTCATGATCTGATCCGACGGCCGGCAAACGCCCGCCGTCGGTTTTTTTATGTGGCCTTACGCGGAGGGCCAGGCCTTGGCGACCATGGTCAGTACGTCGTACTGCGCGACGATCGCACCGTCCTGATTGGTGACCTGGCAATCCCAGCGCACTTCGCCGTGATCGGCATTCGCGCGCGGATTGATCTCCTTGCAGGTGAGCCGGACCTGCAGCGTATCCTCCGGATTGACCGGCGTGAGGAAGCGCAGGTTGTCGACGCCGTAATTGGCAAGCACCGGACCCGGATCCGGATCGACGAACAGGCCGGCCGCGAAGGAGACGATCAGGTAGCCATGCGCGACGCGCCCGTCGAAGAACGGGTTGGCCTTGGCGGCCGCTTCATCCATATGGGCATAGAAGGTGTCGCCGGTGAAATGGGCGAAGTGCTCGATGTCTTCGAGCGTCACCGTCCGTTTGGCCGTGACGATCTGGTCGCCGATCTTCAGCTCCGCCAACGACTTGCGGAAGGGGTGGACGCTCGTGTCGCCGGCGCCGGCACCCTCGATCCAGCGGCCCGTGACCGCCGAGAGCAGCCGGGGCGTTCCCTGCACGGCGGTGCGCTGCATGTAGTGCTTGACGCCGCGCATGCCACCGAGCTCCTCGCCGCCACCGGCACGACCCGGACCGCCATGCACCAGGCCCGCCAGCGGCGAGCCGTGGCCGGTGGAGGTCTTGGCCGAGGCGCGATTGCCGATCAGGATACGGCCGTGATACGGCGCCATGCCGATCACCATTTCCTCGGCAACCCTCGGATCATTGGTGAAGACGGAAGCGGCGAGCGATCCCTTGCCCTTGTGGGTCAGGGCAATCGCTTCCTCGATACCGTCATAGGGCATCACAGTGGACACCGGCCCGAACGCCTCAACGTCGTGGACGGCGGAAGCCGAGAATGGCTTGTCGCAATAGAGAAGCACCGGATTGAGGAAGGCACCCTTCTCGGCATCGCCCGAGAAGACCCGGACATTGTCGGGATCGCCTGAGACGATCTCGGCATCGGCGGAAAGGTCTCGGATGCGCTCGCGCACCTCGTCGCGCTGGGCAAGGCTGGCGAGTGGCCCCATGCGCACGCCCTCGTCGGAGGGATTGCCGAGCGTCGTCTTGGAAAGGCGATCACCGAGCGCCTCGACCAGGGCCTGGACATGCGCCCTGGGGGCGATGACGCGCCGGATCGCGGTGCATTTCTGGCCGGCCTTCGAGGTCATCTCGCGGGCCACTTCCTTGACGAAGAGATCGAACTCCTCCGTGCCGGGGCCGGCATCCGGGCCGAGAACGGATGCGTTGAGGCTGTCGGCCTCCATGGTGAAGCGCACCGAATTGGCAACGACCGCCGGATGCGACTTCAGCTTGCGCCCGGTCCAGGCCGAGCCGGTGAAGGTCACGGCGTCCTGGCCTTCGACATGATCGAGCAGGTCGCCGACCGAACCGGAGACAAGCTGCAGTGCGCCTTCCGGCAGGATGCCGGTTTCAATGATCCGGCGCACGACGAGCTCGGTGAGATAAGCGGTCTGGCTGGCCGGCTTGACCAGCGAGGGCACACCCGCGATCAGCGTCGGCGCGACCTTTTCGAGCATGCCCCAGACGGGGAAGTTGAACGCGTTGATATGGACCGCGATCCCGTGCAGCGGGGTCAGGATATGCTGGGCGGAAAAGCTGTTGTCCTTGGACAAAAGCTCGACATCACCGTCGGTGAGAACCCGCGTGTTCGGCAGCTCGCGGCGGGCCTTCGACGAATAGGACAGCATCGTGCCTATGCCGCCTTCGATGTCGACCCAGCCATCGGCGCGGGTCGCGCCCGTGAGCGCGCTCTCGGCATAGAACTCCTCCTTCATGTCCATCAGGACCTGACCGAGGGATTTCAGCATCTGCGCGCGCTCGTGGAAGGACAGCGCACGCAGGTTCGGGCCGCCAACCTGGCGGCCATAGGCGAGCGCGGCGGCAAAATCGACGCCGGTCGAATCGATGAATGCGACTGCGGCACCCGTTGAGGCATCAAGCAGCGGAACCCCCTGCTTCTCGCCGGCGACCCAGCGGCCGCAGACATAGCTTTCGAGACGGCGCGGAACGCGAGCCGAAACATTCATGAAGTCATCCTTCCTGGATCGGTTTTTCAGTCTGCCGGCGGGGCACCCTGGCCCCGCCGTCTGGGAGGTTATTCGTCGTAGGAGAGCACGACCTTTTCGGTCAGCGGGTGACACTGGCAGGTCAGGACGTAGCCGGCTTCGACCTCGTAGTCCTCGAGCGCATGGTTGGTATCCATCTCGACCTCGCCTTCGAGCACCTTCGCCCGGCAGGTGGAGCAGACGCCGGCCTTGCAGGAGAAGGGTGCGTCCATGCTGTGCTGGATCGCCGCCTCGAGAATGCTCAGACCATGCTTCGGCATCTTGAAGGTACGGGTGGTGCCGTCGAGGGTGACTGTGGCTTCCACCTCGGCTGCTGCCTCCTCGGCGCTGACCGAGGCGACACGGGCCTTGGCGCGGCCCGGCTGACCCGAAGCGAAGAGTTCGAACTTGATCTGTTCGTCCTTCAGGCCGTGTTCCTTGAGGCTGGCGACGATCGTCAGCATCATCGGCTCCGGGCCGCAGATGAAGGCGGCATCGACAGACTTCGGGTCGATCCAGGTGCGGAACAGGGCGGCCAGCTTGTTCTCGTCCAGCCGGCCGGTGAAGAGATCGATCTCCTGGGCTTCGCTTTCGAGGATGTGCAGGACCGAGAACCGGCCGAGATAGGTGTTCTTCAGGTCCTCGAGCTCTTCGCGGAACATGATCGAATTGATCTGGCGGTTGGCGTAGACGAGAGTGAAGCGCGCCTTCGGTTCACGGGCCAGCACCGTCTTGATGATCGAGAGAACCGGCGTGATGCCGGAGCCGCCGGCAAAGCCGAGATAGTGCTTCTCGGTCGTCGGATCGATGTCCATGTAGAAGCGGCCCATGGGCGGCATGGCTTCGATGACGTCGCCGGGCGCCAGGTTGCCATTGGCCCAGTTGCTGAAAGCACCGCCGTCGACACGCTTGATGCCGACCTTGAGGACGCCTTCGTCCTTGCCGGCACAGATCGAATAGGACCGGCGCAGCTCCTCGCCGTCGAAATCGCGGCGGAAGGTCAGGTACTGCCCTTGGGTGAAATCGAAGGCCGCACGATCCTCCTCGCGCGGCTTGAGCGTGACGACGACCGCATCGCGGGTCTCATGCCGAATATCGGTCACGGTCAGGGGATGAAAGCGTGCCATGAGTTATGTCCTCCGCATCCTCAGATGCACTTGAAATAGTCAAAGGGTTCCAGACAGTCCGAGCAGCGGTAGTTCGCCTTGCACGGCGTGGAGCCGAACTGGCTGACCTTCTCGGTTCTCGTCGAGCCGCAACGGGGGCAGGCGACGGCGAGGTTCGAACCGGCAAGCCGGCTTGCACGCGCCATCAGCCGGCCATCGGCGGCGGTTCCGTCGATCGGCGGGGCGATGCCATAGGCGCGAAGCTTTTCGCGTCCGGCTTCGCTGATCCAGTCGGTCGTCCACGGCGGCGACAGACGCCGCTCGACACGCAGCTTCTCGATCCCGTGGCTTCTGAGCGCCGTCTCGATGTCGAGATTGATCACCGTCGTCGCCGGACAGCCCGAATAGGTCGGGGTGACGGCTACGACGAGCGTATCTCCATCCCAGGCGACGTCGCGGATGATGCCGAGATCGGTCAGGCTGATGACCGGGATTTCCGGATCCGGCACCTCGTCCAGCCAGCGCCAGACCTCTTCCGGTTCAGGCAATGTCCTGGCGTCCATGGCGTGAACCTCACCAGACCGAGTTGGGATAGGCCCGCTGCAGGAACTGCATGTCGGCCAGGATGTAGCCGAGATGCTCGGTGTGGACGCCACGCTTGCCGCCCTTGTGCTGATAGGTGCCTTCCGGACGAGCGAGCGTCGCTTCGGCGAGCACTTCCGCCACCGACGTGTCCCAGGCGGCTTTCAGCGTCGAGGGCAGCGGCGCGATGCCGGCTTCGGCCACGGCTTCGTCGGCTGCGTCATCGAGGAACATCTCGGCCGTGTAGGGCCAGAGATCGTCGAGCGCCTTCTGCATGCGCCGATGGCTTTCCTCGGTGCCGTCGCCGAGACGGATGACGAGGTCGGCCGAGCGCTCGAAATGATAGGAGACCTCCTTCAGCGCCTTGCCGGCAATCTCCACGACACGCGGATCGCTGGACTGCAGCAGCGCGCGCAGCATTTCGAGATGATAGGCGTCGAACAGGAACTGGCGCATCAGCGTCTTGCCGAAGTCGCCGTTCGGGCGCTCGACGAGAAGCACGTTGCGGAAGGCCGCCGCGTCACGCAGATAGGCAAGATTGTCGGCCGTGCGGCCCTTGCCCTCGACCTCGCCCGCGAGCCCGAGCCAGAACTGGGTCTGACCGATCAGGTCGAGCGCCGTGTTGGCAAGCGCGATATCCTCTTCGAGCACGGGCGAATGGCCGCACCACTCGGACACGCGGTGCCCGAGGATCAGCGTGTTGTCGCCCATTCTGAGCAGCCATTCGAAGAATGCGGCCTGATCGACCGCCGGGGTCGCCGTTGCCATCACATGTGCCCCACTTCAGCCGGAATGTCGAAGAAGGTCGGGTGACGATAGACCTTGGAGTTCGACGGTTCGAACAGCGGTCCCTTTTCCGACGGCGAGGATGCGGTGATGTCGACCGACTTCACCACCCAGATCGAAACGCCCTCGTTGCGGCGGGTGTAGACGTCACGGGCGTTGCGGATCGCCATTTCGGCGTCCGGCGCATGCAGGCTGCCGACATGGCGGTGATTGAGGCCATGCTGGCCGCGGATAAAGACTTCCCAAAGGGGCCATTCGCTGGACATTGGTTTTCCTCCCAGGTTCAGGTGACGACGGGGGAGCGGCCGCGCCGCTCCCGGATTGGACATTTTTTCAGGCGGCCTTGCGGGCTGCGCGGCGGGCTTCCTGCTTCTCGGCATGGGCCAGCAGGCCGTCGCGGAACCAGGCGCCGTCTTCCCACGCGGTGACGCGGGCGCCGAGGCGCTCGGCATTGCACGGGCCGTTGCCGGCGATGACGTTGAAGAACTCTTCCCAATCCGGCTCGGAGAAGTCGTGACAGCCCTTCTCCTCGTTCCAGCGCAGGTTCTCGTCGGGAATGCTCAGACCGAGATACTTGGCCTGCGGTACCGTCTGGTCGACGAATTTCTGGCGCAGTTCGTCATTGGTGTTGATCTTGATCTTCCACTGCATCGACTGGGCCGAGTGGACCGAATCCTTGTCGGACGGGCCGAACATCATCAGGGCCGGGTACCAGAAGCGGTTGAGCGCATCCTGGGCCATCGCCTTCTGCTCCTCGGAGCCGAAGGCCATCTTCATCATGATGTCGTAGCCCTGGCGCTGGTGGAAGCTCTCTTCCTTGCAGATGCGGATCATCGCACGGCTATAGGGACCATAGGAGGTCTTCTGCAGCTGCACCTGGTTCATGATCGCCGCACCGTCGACCAGCCAGCCGACCGCGCCGATGTCGGCCCAGTTCAGCGTCGGATAGTTGAAGATCGACGAGTACTTCATCTTGCCGGAATGCAGCAGCGCGAGCAACTCGTCGCGGCTGACGCCAAGCGTCTCGGCGGCGGAGTAGAGGTAGAGGCCATGGCCGGCCTCGTCCTGCACCTTGGCGAGCAGGATGGCCTTGCGCTCGAGCGTCGGCGCACGCGTGATCCAGTTGCCTTCCGGCAGCTGGCCGACGATCTCAGAATGGGCGTGCTGGCCGATCTGGCGGATCAGCGTCTTGCGGTAGCTTTCCGGCATCCATTCCTTGGGCTCGATCTTCTCGCCCCGGTCGATGCGTTCCTGAAAGGCCCGCTCCTCTGCGGACATTTCGTTCAGCGATTTCACCCGATCACTGTCGGTCTTGACCATCTGCGCATACATGGCGGGCTCCTCCCTGTTCAGATCCGTTCGATGATGATGGCAATGCCCTGGCCCACGCCCACGCACATGGTGCAGAGCGCATAGCGCCCGCCGGTGCGATGGAGCTGGTACATGGCGGTGGTGACGAGGCGCGCACCCGACATGCCGAGCGGGTGGCCGATGGCGATCGCGCCGCCATTCGGGTTCACATGCGCTGCATCGTCGGGAAGACCGAGCTCGCGCAGCACGGCAAGCGCCTGCGCGGCGAAGGCCTCGTTGAGTTCGATGACATCCATCTGCGACAGAGACAGCCCGGCGCGTTCGAGCACCTTACGGACCGCCGGGACCGGACCGATGCCCATAACGCGCGGCTCGACGCCGGCTGCCGCCATCGCGACGACACGGGCGCGCGGCACGAGCCCCTGACGCTTGGCCATGGCCTCCGACGCGATCACCAGAGCTCCGGCTCCATCATTGACACCGGAAGCATTGCCGGCGGTCACGGTCAGGTCCGGGCCGTTGACGCCCTTGAGCTTTGCCAGCTGGTCCGCGGTCGTGCCGGGGCGGGGATGTTCGTCGGCCGAGACGACCATCGGCTCGCCCTTCTTCTGCGGGATGGTGACCGGCACGATCTCATCGGCAAAGATACCGGCGGCCTGGGCGGCGGCCCAGCGCGCCTGGCTGCGTGCCGCAAAGGCGTCCTGATCGGCGCGGCTCACCTTGTAGTCCTCGGCGACATTGTCGGCCGTCTCGGGCATGGAATGGGTCCCGAACGCCTTCTTCAGCGCCGGGTTGGGAAAGCGCCAGCCGATCGTCGTATCATAGACGGCATTCGAGCGGGAAAAGGCTGCGTCTGCTTTGGGCATGACGAAGGGAGCGCGGGTCATGCTCTCGACGCCGCCGGCAATCACCAGTTCGCAGTCGCCGCCACGGATTGCGCGCGCCGCCATGCCGACCGCATCCATGCCGGAGCCGCACAGACGGTTGACGGTGGTGGCGGGAACATTGATCGGCATGCCCGACAGGAGGACGGCCATGCGGCCGACATTGCGGTTGTCCTCGCCGGCCTGGTTGGCGCAGCCATAGATCAGGTCGTCCACCTGTGACCAGTCGACACCGGGATTGCGCGCCATCAGAGCGGCAAGCGGCAGCGCTGCAAGGTCGTCGGCCCGCACGGATGCGAGCGTCCCGCCATAACGGCCGACCGGGGTGCGCACGGCATCGCAGATGAAGGCTTGGCTCATCGATCTTTCCTCCTCGGACTCTCCAGGGTCAGCGCAACTCCTATTCGCCAACCGATCGGTCAACATATAACGTCAAAACATCACAGAGAAAAGAGATTTTTTCATCATCGTGTGATGTTTTGGCGCGCAAGAAAGACCCGACGGAAAAAGCCGTGATTTATGAAAGCGTTAGGAAGCGAGTTCGCTGGCGAGAGCGTGCAGCCTGGCGCGCGTCTCTTCGGTCTCGACCGGCAGCGGCTCATCCCGCCCGATGAAGGTCGCGCCGATATGGCTGTCGGCCATCGGCGACAGCGAGCGGTAGAGACGCGCGAAAAGTTGGCGCGCCGCAGGCCCCGGCCAGTCGACGGGAAGAGCCGCCGCCGGCAATCTCGGATCGCGCAGCAGTACGGCGCGATAGACCTGCACCAGCAACAGTCGGGCCACGACTGCATCGGCCGCCGACAGCGGCATCCCCGTCTCCTGCGCGTCCAGAAGCGGAGAGAAAAGCTCGATCATCGCGCGGTAATCGGTATCGAAAGCGGCGAGATCCCACAGGGTGGCGGCATAGGCGGCGAGCGCTTGGCCATCGGCCTCCACTTCAGCGCCGAAGGTCAGGCCGGAGAGCTTGATGCCACCTTGATGCCGCGGCCGAAGATAGAGGTCCGGGCCCATCCGGCCCAGTCCCGCCCGCCGCACCACCTCCTCCGGGAGACCGGGCGCGTGGTGGATGAGAAAACCGTTGGCCTCGGCGCGCGGACCGTAGAGAAGCCGTGCGGCCGTGGCGAACTCGGTGCGGGCCCCCGGGGCCAGGCGATAATAGGATCGCCGGCCATCGCGCTCGCCGACAAGCTGACCTGCCGCGACCAGCCGCGAGACGGCAGTGCGCACCAGGGTTTCGCTGATGCCGAGGCAGCCGCAGATCTCGACCAGCGTGCCCATCCAGAGCTCTCCCCCGCGCGGCACGACGATGTCGCCATAGATCGTCACGATCATCGCCGGCGCGCGCAGCGCCAGGCTTTCCTGGATCTGCGACAGAATCTGGGGTGGGGGCACAGCCACGGTGAATGCTTCTCCGGCTCTTTAGCGGGGCAGGTCGATACCGCCGGACATTACAGCAATATCAAAAATTCGAGGTACGGCTGTGAGGTCTGATTGTCAATCGACGGGCGCAAATGGGGCTCAGAGTACCGCTGATCAGACCCGGGCGTCGCCGTCGCCACCTTCAATCGCATCGGACATCCCCGGCTGTCCGGCAAGAGACGCTCATTTGATGAGATAGACCCAAAATCGGTGATTCTCGCGTCCATCCAACAGCGATATCGGTGACGCCCGAAAGAGGTGTTTGATGTCGCTTATGCTGTTTGCCCGAGTTTTTTCTGGAATCCTCGCCCGTCTGGCCTCTGCGGAGATCCGAAAGTCGATGGCGGGCGCGATCCTGAAGAGCCTGGGCAGCGCAGCGATCGCGCTCAGCCTTGTGGCCGGCCCCGCCGAGGCGGCGGATAAGCTGAGCATTACGCTCAAGGTCGGCCAGACACCGACGGGCTCTGATAGTTATCTATACCGGCAAATTTCCGCCGGGGGCATCATCAGTGAGGACGGCATTTCAGGCTCAGTGCCCGGCATGACCGTGCGAGCCTTCAGCTCAACCAATTTCGCTTCGGTATCCATGAGCGGAGCGCCGACCACACCCGGTGTATACAGCGTGACCGCCTATTTCCATTACTGGGTCTATGAGAACCAGTGCACCGGGGACACCGACATCGACGAATTCGGGTGCGAGAACGTCGGCCGCCAGGTGAGCGTGACGGTACCCGGGACAATCACCGTCGAAGCGGCCACACTCACCGTCAACCCGGACAGCCTCGGCAGTCTCGCGGTGGCGCAAGCAACGACTGTCTCTCTCTCCACCTCGGGCGGCTACGGAAGCTATAGCTATGTCGTCACCGACGGTGAGCTGCCCGCAGGATTGTCGCTGTCGGGCTCAACGATCAGCGGCACGCCGACCACGGTCCAGACATACGACTTCTCGATCACGGCGACCGACAGCTATGGCAATACCGGTGTAAGATCCTATTCGGGAGCGGTCCTGCGGCCGGTGCCGACCGTCACACTTGCAGTATCAGACGCCAGCCCGAGCTATGGCGACCTCGTCACCCTGACCGCCACGCTCGCGGACGGAAACGCACCTTCCGGTACGGTCACCTTCAAGGATGGCTCAACCACCCTGGGCAGTGTGTCCCTCTCCGGCTCCACGGCCACCTATATCACGTCAGGGCTTGCGTCCGGTGACCACTCGATCACGGCGGTCTACGGCGGCGACGGCAACAATGAAAGGGCGACCTCGTCCTCGGTTTCGGTTACCGTCGCCAAGGCTGCACCCACCGTCACGCTCAGTGCCTCCGACGCTGCGGCAACCATCGGCGAACCCATTACCTTCACGGCGAACCTGTCAGGGGGCATTGCCCCGACCGGCACCGTCACCTTCATGGAGGGGAGCGACGAGCTGTCGACGGCGTCGCTGTCGGGATCCAGCGCGACGCTGACGACGGCGGACCTGGCAGTCGGCTCGCACACCCTCAAGGCGGTTTACTCCGGGGACGGCAACAACCAGTCGATCACATCGTCCGAAGTTGATATCATCGTCGCGAAGGCTACCCCCACACTTGCCGTCACCACCTCGGACAGCAACCCTCTGATCGGGTCGAGCGTAACCTTGACCGCCAGTTTGACCGACGCCGTATCCCCGACAGGATCGGTGACCTTCAAGGACGGCGCGACGGTGCTCGAAACCGAGACGCTCGCCGGCGGCTCCGCCAGCATGACCCTCTCCTCGCTTTCCGCAGGGGGCCATAGCATCACCGCCGTCTTCGACGGCGATACGTCAAACGAAGCCGCGACCTCCGCCGCGATCACCGTCGATGTCGGATTGCCGACGCTCAGCCTTGCGCCCGCGGCCGGCAGTCTGGATGCGGGCACAGCCAACGAGGCCTACAACGAGACTTTCTCCGCCACTGACGGCACGTCCCCCTACAGCTTTGCCGTCACCTCTGGCGATTTGCCGGACGGTCTGACGCTCTCGTCATCGGGCACGCTTTCGGGTACGCCGACGGCCGAGGGCGACTACAGCTTCACAGTGACGGCGACCGACGCCAACGGCGCGACGGGTGACGCCAGCTACAGCCTTGCCATCGCTGTTGCCGTTCCGGTAGCAAGCGACAGCAGCGTGACCGTGGCCGCCAATTCTTCGGCAAACGCAGCCACCCTGGACCTCTCCGGGGGAACCGCGTCGAGCCTGACGCTGGTCTCGTCGCCCGCCTATGGCAGCGCGTCAGTCTCCGGCACGACGATTTTCTACACGCCGGACGACGGCTACTCCGGCACGGACAGCTTCAGCTACACCGCCAGCAATGCCAGCGGCACCTCCGCGGTCGCGACGGTATGGATCACGGTCAGTGCACCCGCGCTTGTATTGTCGCCGAGCGGCGGGACGCTCTCGTCCGGCACCGTGGCCTCGGCCTACTCCGCAAGCGTCTCGGCCTCAGAGGGCACTGCTCCCTACAGCTTTGCCGTCACCTCCGGCAGTCTGCCGGACGGTCTGACGCTCTCGTCGAACGGCACCCTTTCCGGCACCCCGACCGTCGCTGGCGGCTCGAGCTTCACCATCACCGCAACGGACAGCTACGGCGCAACCGGCTCGGCCAGCTATTCCCTGACCGTCACTTCACCGGATATTTCCTTCCGCTTCTCGCCTTCGTCCGGCAGCCTGCAGCAGGCTATGGCTGGCGAGGACTACAGCCAGTCGATCATCGCCAGCGGCGGCTCGGGAAGCCTGATCTACAGTGTCACCTCGGGGTCGCTTCCGCCCGGCATGGTCCTCAACATCTCCACCGGGACGCTGTCCGGCCCACTCGACGACGGCAGCGAGGGCAGTTACCGCTTCACCATCGGCGTGCGCGACGGCAATGGCTCCACGGGCAGCGCCGACTACAGCCTGACCGTCATCCCCCGCGCGGTCACCGTGCCGGACCAGGCCGTGACGGTCGCTGCTGGCGAAACCCCGGCCGATGTCTATCTCAACCGTGGCGCAACGGGTGGGCCCTTCATTTCCGCTGAGCTGGTTTCGGTCGAACCCTCCAATGCCGGCACGGCCACGATTCGCAGCGGCGATCTTGCGGATGCCAGCGGCAGCACGCCGGTCGGCTGGTACCTGCAATTCACGCCCAATCCGGCTTATAGCGGTCAGGCACGGGTCGGCTACCGCCTGTTCAGCGCCCTTGGAAACTCGAATGCCGGCACGATCACCTACACGCTGTCCCATAACCCGGACGACGTGGCGGATGAGGTGAGCGCGCAGGTCGAGGATTTCGTGCGCACGCGCCAGAGCCTGATTGCCTCCTCCCTTCATGTGCCGGGACTGATTGAACGGCGCCGGATGGACCAGTCGAAGGAAGCGGTCTCGACGCGCATGACGCCGGGAGAAGACGGCATGTCTGTGGGCTTTTCCACCAGCTTGGCGCAGATCAATGCCGCCCGCCACGACGGCAAGGCCGATCCTTCGCGCTTCAATCTGTGGATCGACGGTTCGGTCTCTGCCTTCACGGATAGGGACGAGACCGGCGACGAATGGGGCTCGTTTGCGATGCTCAATCTCGGCGCGGATTATCTCGTCACCGACCGACTGCTTCTTGGCCTGTCCTTCCACTATGACCGCATCAACGATCCGACGGACGCGGAAGCGGCGTTCAAGGGCGATGGCTGGCTCGCCGGACCCTATGCCTCGCTCGAGATCGCCCCGAATGTGTTCTGGGACACGAGCCTGCTCTATGGCGGCTCGGTCAACAGCGTCGACACCGGTCTGTGGAGCGGGGACTTCGACACCCGCCGGATCTTTGCCGATACCGCGATCTCCGGGCAATGGCTGCTCTCGCCCGAGACGACGCTCACGCCCAAGCTTCGCGCCGTCTACTTTTCGGAGACGGTCGAGGACTACACGGTCGACAACGGCAGCGGCGATAGCGTTTCGGTCGATGGCTTTGATGAGGAGCAGTTCCGTCTTTCGCTCGGCGCCGAACTCGCGCGGTCGTTCACCACCGCGGACGGAGGCTCTTTCACGCCGAGGCTCGGCCTCAATGCCGGTTATGCCGGCCTCGACGGCGCCGGCGCCTTCGCATCGGCAACCGCGGGCATCTCCTGGAATCCGGACGAGGCCTGGACACTCGACGCCCATCTGCTTTTCACCATCGAGGGCGACGGCGCCACATCGGTCGGTGTGAAGGCGGGTGCTGGGCGGAAGTTCTAGGCGGTGGCGAGCTTTGCATGGCCGCCCTGCCGGTCGAGTGCGGGACCGGGTCGCAGGGCCGTTGCTGCGCGGGGCACTGGCTCTGACCTGGGCCCCAATTTCCTTCTTTTCGGGAGAGACTTGGGTATCCAATCTGGCCTCATGCGGCCTTCTATGCCGGGGGCGATGTAGCGCCATTCAACCTGGGTCTCCTGGCACCATTTGCGGATGGCCATGCTGGTCATCTCGGTGCCCTTGTCCGAGACGATCGTCCTAGGCTGCTGCGTCTGGCAATAAGGCTGTCCAGTCCGCGAGCGAGCTTGCCTTTAGCGCTGTTGAAGCCTCCGCTGGCGTAAGCATATTGATGGCATCTCTTGTCTCAATGAACAGCACTGAGAACGCGCAGGCCCGCCCTCCGTCAGGCCTCAGATCTTCCCGAATAGTCAAACGGGCAGCGGCCGCACCTAGAGATAGTTGGTCGGGACCGCAGTCGTGAACTTGAGTTCCTCCATCGAGATCGACGAGTTGATCTGCGAGAATTCGAGGCGCTCGATCATGCTCTTGTAGACCTGGTCGAAGGCTGCGACATCCGGGACCATGACTTTCAGGATATAGTCCACTGTCCCCGTCAGCCGATAGGCCTCGACGATCTGCGGTATGCTTTCGATCAGCTCACGGAAGCGCATCAACCATGCCATCTCGTGCCGCGGTGCGGTGATTGCGATGAAGACGATCATCGGCACACCGGCCTTTTTGGGATCGACGAGCGTCACCCTCTCGCGGATGACGCCAGCCTCCTCCATGCGCCGGATTCGCCGCCAGCAGGGCGTCTGGGACAAGCCGACCTCGTCGGCAATCTCGCTGACCGGGCGGTCGCGACGCTGCAGCAGGTCAAGGATCTTGCGGTCTACCGCATCGAAGGACGTGGTCATTTTTCGATAAACTCCAGAATGTTACCTCCTGCATCGGAGGGAGAAACGAACAAGCTGCGGCCCTCGGGGGCACTATGGAAGGCAATACCTGCAGCCTTCAATTGCGCTCGCGTTGCGGCGAGGTCTGCCACCTCAATCATCAGGGCGACGAAGTCTCCGCGCAGGACCTGTTCCCGCGCCAGCGGTGCGTAGCGGGCGGTGGCCGCTTCCGGCGTCATACAGATGATTTGCGCCGACCGATCGCCGGTTGCAACTCGAACGGTTCCGCCGGCCTCCGAAACGCGGCCTTCGGCAAACAGCCGCGCGAAGGCTTGCGCGGTCTGCAGCGGCGTCACCGTCGCAACCACGATCCCGGCAATGGCGCAGGCGGTGTTCGCATGGCTCATGAGTTCGGGGCGCCAGACCATGTCACGCGTCTTGTGCGCGCACATAAAGATCTCCCCGCGCGGGGCTTCTTTTGCGGGAAAACTGGTCACGGCGAAACCGGCAATACCGGTGCTGCCGTCCGGCAGCGGCAGGGGGCGCGCAAAATCCATCACCGCACCAGTCGTGATACCAAGGTCTGCCAGCGCTGAGCGTGCCGCATGGGCATCGTCAATCCGGCAGGCGATGGCCGTCATACTGTCGCCACGCGCAGCGAGCGTTGCCCGCTTTGCAGCGTTACGCGGGGTTTCCGCAACAATCGCGAGCAACTCGAAATAGTCCTCGGGAAAGACGATCGTGTGATTGGCGCTCCCCATCGGCGCACTATGGGTGCCGCGCGGCGACAGCGTAAAGCCTAGTGCTTCGAAATGCGACACTGCGGCGTCGAGATCGCCGACCAGCAAGACGACATGGTCGACACCCGTCACGGGATGGCCTTTTTGCAGTGGATCGTGTTTCACGACACCTCCGAGCACCTCAAATAGAGGATTTATCTACAAATGCTCAGTTAACTGGCATAGCGTATCTACAATTACAGCTAAAATATAGATGTAGATTGCACAAATCTTGCTTTTTTTAGCACGCGGTTGACATGATCCGCCATCTCGGGGAACAATTTACCCGTTCGCAACCCGGCAAAAAGATCGAGTGCGGATTTCCTAACCAGAGGGGTATGAAATGATTGTCTCGAAAAAGCAGCTTTTGCTGCTGGGCGGAGCTTTGTCTGCGATCATCGCCAACACGGCAGCGCAGGCTGAAGAGCCCAAGCGCGGCGGCACCGCCATCATCCATATGGTTTCCGAACAGGGTGTGCTCAACCCGGCGCTACGCGCCTCCACCGGCGTGTATCAGATTACCGGCAAGTTCATGGAGCCGCTGATCGACAAGACCTATGACGGTTATGTCGGCGTGCTTGCCACCAGCTGGTCTTCATCGGACGACGGTAAGACCATCACCTTCAAGCTCCGTGAGGGCGTCAATTGGCACGACGGCAAGCCGTTCACTTGCGACGATGTCTCCTTCACGGCCATGAACCTATGGAAGAAGCTTCTCAACTATTCCACGACGCTTCAGGCCAATCTTGAAGCCGTGGACTGCACAGATCCCTACACCGCCGTGTTCCGCTATTCCAAGCCTATGCCGCTCGAACTTCTGGTCGCGGCCATGCCTGACCTCGGGCACCCGGTGCCGAAGCACCTTTATGAAGGCACGGACATTCTGAAGAACCCCTACAACCAGAAGCCCGTGGGCACCGGTCCGTTCAAGTTCGTAGAATATGAACGCGGGCAGTACATTATCGGCGAACGCAATGAGGACTACTGGCGCGGCAAGCAGTATCCCTATCTTGATCGCGTGATTTGGCGTTTCATTCCGGACAAGGCCGCCGCCGCCGCCGCCATCGAAGCGGGCGAAATCCACGAATCGGGCTTCAACGGCATTTCCATGGAAGACATGGAACGTCTGGGCAAGGAGGATCGCTTCGACATGGGGCCGAAGGGCTTCGAAAACAACGTCGCCCACTCAACCGTCGAATTCAACCTGCGCAATCCGATCCTGGCTGACCTGCGCGTTCGTCAGGCCATCTATCACGGCCTCAACATCGATTTCGCCCTGAAGACGATCATGCGCGGTTATGGCAAGCCGGGCCGCGGCCCCATCCCGAGCACCGGCGGCGCCAACTATACCGACGACGTCCAGACCTACGCCCATGATGTCGAAAAGGCCAAGGCGCTGCTCGACGAAGCCGGCTACAAGCCCGACGCCAACGGCATTCGCTTCAAGCTGAAGCACCGCCCGGCACCCTGGGGCGAATATACCCAGCTCTGGGCCGAATATTTCGCCCAGGCCATGAAGCAGATCGGCATCAGCGTCGAGCTTGTCACCAACGACGCGCCCGGCTTCCTGAACGGCGTCTATCGCGACCATGATTTCGACACGGCAAACGGCTGGCATCAGTTCCGCGCCGACCCCGCCGTCTCCACCACGGTCTGGCTGCGCTCGGGCGCTCCAGTCGGCACGGCCTGGTCGAACCAGTTCGACTACAAGTCCGACAAGATGGACACACTGATCGACACCGCTGCCGGCGAACTCGATCCGGCGAAGCGTGCCAATCTCTACCATCAGATCCAGAAGCTCGAAATGACGGACCTTCCGGTGATCTTCGCCATCGAGCATCCGTTCCTCGGCATCACCAGCAAGACGCTCAAAAACCACCACAACACGCCGCGCTGGGATAGCTCCAGCTGGTATGACCTGTGGCTTGAAGAGTAAGGCGCCCGGCCGGGACGTATCGCGCGCCCCGGCCTCCCCCTAACGGAAGCATGGTGACATGAGCATTCACATCCCCCCTCTTCTGACCTATGCGCTGCGCCGTATTTTACAGGCGATCCCGATCATGCTTTTGATCATGGTCGGCAGTTTCCTGCTGATCAAGATGGCACCCGGCGACACCGTCGACGCGCTGGTTGGCGACATGGGCGGCGCGGACCCCGCCTTCGTGGCCCGCCTGCGCATGGAATACGGCCTTGATGAATCCGTTTTCGTCCAGCTGTGGCGCTATCTCGGGAAACTCGCACATCTGGATTTCGGCTGGTCCTATGTCTACGAACAGCCGGTGCTGACCGTGCTCGTGGCCCGTATCGGCAACACCATGCTGCTGATGTTCGCCTCGCTGACGGTAGCCTTCATCGTCGGCATTACGC
Source organism: Rhizobium sp. (assembly GCA_036722275.1). Classification (GTDB taxonomy): domain Bacteria; phylum Pseudomonadota; class Alphaproteobacteria; order Rhizobiales; family Rhizobiaceae; genus Allorhizobium. The sequence goes on from DAIMJJ010000015.1 coordinate 28,141, forward strand.
TTGGGGCCTTTGCCGCGCGGCGCGCCTATTCGCTGACGGACAATGTGATCTCGACACTTGGCCTCGTCTTCTACGCCATGCCCTCCTTTTTCCTAAGCCTGCTGATGATCCTCGTCTTCTCGGTCAAGCTAGGCTGGCTGCCGGTGGGTGGCATCCGCACCATTGGCGCCTTCAAGACGGGCTGGGCCGATGTCATCGATGTGGCGCGCCATCTGGTCATGCCGACGGCGGCGCTGTCGCTGATCTATCTCGCTTTCTACATGCGCCTGATGCGCACCAGCGTGCTCGAAGTCATGGATCTCGACTTTGTTCGCACGGCGCGCGCCAAGGGGGCGGGCAATCTCCGGCTGATGATCCACCATGTGATACGCAACGCCTTGCTGCCGGTGGTGACGCTGCTCGGCCTGCAATTCTCCACGGTTCTCGGCGGTTCGGTCGTCATCGAGACGATCTTTTCCCTGCCGGGGCTCGGACAGCTTGCCTACACGTCGGTCATCAAGCGCGATCTCAACATGCTCATGGGCATCGTCGCGCTCAGTTCCGTCATCGTCGTCGTGGTCAACGTCCTGACCGATCTCGTCTATGCCTGGCTCGACCCGAGGATCGAACTCAAATGAGTATTCCCGACACCACCCTCACCCCGCCGGCCCCGCCGAGCAGCCTCGTCCTGTGGCGCCGTTTCCGCCGCAACCGCGCGGCCGTGCTCGGCCTTGCCCTTTTCGTCATCGTCGTGATGATGGCGGCGCTCGCCGACATCATCACCCCCGGCGATCCGCTACGCCTTGCCGGCACCCCGCTGACCGCACCGCTAACCGTTGTCGAAAACCCCTGGGGTACGGATCAGCTTGGCCGTGACATCATGTCGGGCATCTTTCATGGCGCGCGTATTTCGCTCGCCATCGGCGTGGTGGCCACCATCATATCAATTGCCATCGGCATCGTTATCGGCGCCGTTGCCGGCTATTTCGGCGGCCAGGTCGATGGCGTACTGATGCGTGTCACCGAAGCCTTCCAGACCATTCCGAGCTTCGTGCTGCTCTTGACGCTGGTCGCCATCTTCGGCTCCAGCATCGAGAATATCGTGATTGCCATCGGCGTCGTGTCGTGGACGGCACCGGCCCGAATGGTGCGGGCCGAGTTCATGTCGCTGCGTAAGCGTGAATTCGTGGATGCCGCGCGCAATCTTGGCGTCAGCGACATCTCGATCATTTTCCGCGAGATCCTGCCCAACGCGCTGCCGCCGGTGATCGTTTTTGCCTCGGTGGTCATGGCCACCGCCATCCTTATGGAAAGCGCGCTTGCCTTCCTCGGCCTTGGCGACCCGAACTATGCAAGCTGGGGCAACATGATCGGCCAGGGCCGCGCGGTCTTACGCACCGCCTGGTTGTGCTCCGTCATTCCCGGCTTGGCCATCCTTCTCACCGTTCTTTCCTTCAGCCTGATGGGCGAAGGCCTCAACGACGCGCTCAATCCGAGGCAGAAGAAATGACCAGCGAACGCAAGACCATTCTCGACATTCGCGATCTTCAGATCAGCCTGCCGGCCGGCGGCGACCGACCGCACGCATTGTGGGATTTCAACCTGACCGTCGGCGAGGGCGAAATCGTCTGCCTCGTCGGCGAAAGCGGCTCCGGCAAGTCGCTCGCCGCCAGCGCCGCCATGCGTCTCCTGCCTGAACCGCATGTCCATGTGTCCAAGGGTTCCATCCGTCTCGACGGCACGGATCTTCTCACCCTGTCGGAGCGTCAGATGCGCGGCGTTCGCGGCGACCGCATCGCCATGATCTTCCAGGAGCCGATGACGGCCCTCAACCCGCAGAAGACCGTGGGCTGGCAGATCGATGAGGTGCTCAGACTGCACACAAAGCTGAACAAGGCCGAGCGCAAGGTCCGCGCCATCGGCATCCTGACCGACGTGCATATTCCGGATCCGGTCTCGGCCTACAATGCCTATCCGCACCAGATCTCGGGCGGTCAGCGCCAGCGCGTGATGATCGCGATGGCGCTCGTACTCAAGCCGCGCATCATCATCGCCGACGAGCCGACAACAGCGCTCGACGTGACGACGCAGAAGCAGATCCTGAAGCTGATCAAGGAATTGCAGCAGCTTCACGGCACCGGCATCCTGTTCATCACCCATGATTTCGGCGTGGTGGCTGAAATCGCCGACCGCATCGCGGTCCTGAGCCTCGGGGAACTGGTCGAACAGGGTCCGGCCGACCAGATCCTCAACAATCCGCAGCATCCGTACACCCGCAAGCTGATCGCCGCCGTGCCGGCGCTCACGCCCCGACCGGAGAAGCCGCTGTCGCAAGAACCGATGGTTCTGGAAGCCCGAGCGTTGCGAAAGACCTTCGCCGCGCGCGGCGGCTTCCTGCCCGGGAAGCGCAACCCGGTCATCGCGGTCAAGGATCTGACCTTCGAGCTCCGCCGCGGCGAAACGCTTGGCGTGGTCGGCGAGAGCGGCTCGGGCAAGACCACGGTGTCGCGCATCGTGACCCGGCTTCTCGAAGCCGATTCCGGTGAGGTCCGCATTGATGACCGCGATATCATCTCGGCCTCCAAGGCCGAACTGCGGGCGTTGCGCAAAGACATCCAGATGGTGTTCCAGGACCCGATGGCCTCGCTCAATCCACGTCGCCGGGTGGTGGAACTGATCGCGCAGGGGCCGACCATCCAGGGCGTGCCGCGCGAAACCGCCTATGCCAAGGCGCGCGAGCTTCTGTCGCTGGTGGAGTTGCCCGCTGCTGCCGCGGAGCGGTATCCGCACGAGTTTTCCGGCGGCCAGCGCCAGCGCATCGGCATTGCCCGCGCACTGGCCATGGAGCCGCGCGTGATCGTTGCCGACGAACCGGTGTCCGCGCTCGACGTGTCGGTGCAGGCGCAGGTGCTGAGGCTTCTGGCCGACCTGCGCGACCGCTTGCATCTTTCGCTTCTGTTCGTGACCCATGACCTTCGCGTTGCCGCGCAGCTCTGCGACAAGGTGATCGTGATGTCGAAGGGCGAGATCGTCGAGGCGGGGCCCACCGCGCGCGTTTTTGCCGATCCGCAACATCCCTATACGCGTTCGCTGCTCGATTCCATTCCCGGGCGCGGCTGGGAACCACCCGTTCTGAGCGTTGCCTGACCGGCCAAGGACAAAATGACATGACAGAGACCACCACGCCTGCGGTTTTTCCGAAATCACTCTGGGCCGAAACCGCCCCGCCCCGCACGCAGATGCCGCCGCTCGGCGGCGCGGTCAGCGCCGATACCGTCATCGTCGGCGGCGGATTGACCGGCCTTTCGGCTGCCCTGCATCTCGCCCGTTCCGGCCAGAAGGTCGTGCTTCTGGAGGCCATGGCCGTCGGCTGGGGGGCCTCCGGCCGCAATAACGGACAGGTCATTCCCACCATGACCGCCGCCGAACCGGACGTGATCGCCAAGCGCTACGGGGAGCCCGGTGAACGCTTCGCCCGCCTGATCGGCAACAGCGCGAGCGTCCTGTTCGATCTGGTCCGCGAAGAAGAGATGCAGGCCGAGGCGGAGCAGACCGGCTGGTTCCAGCCGGCCCATTCGCCTGGCCGCGTCAAGCTGTCCAAGCGCCGTGTCGATGCCTGGAACCGCTTCGGCTTTCCCGCCCGCCTGCTGGACCGCGACGAAACGCAGGCGCTGCTCGGCTCGGATTTCTGGTATGGCGGCATGCTCAACCCGACCGGCGGCCATGTCAATCCGCTGGCGCTGGCGCGTGGTTTTGCCACGGCTGCCGAAAAGCACGGCGCGACGATCTACGAGGCAAGCCCCGCCACCGGCTGGCAGCGCACGGGCAATGGTTGGGTAGTAACAACGGCCACAGGTTCCGTGACCGCCAAGAACTTCCTGCTGTGCACCAATGCCTATACCGGCGAAATCGTACCGTCGCTCGCCAGCCGTCTGGCCCGCAGCATCGTACCGGTGCTTTCCTGGCAGATGTCAACGCCGCCGGTCTCCGACAATCTGCGTGCCACCATCCTGCCGGGCCGTCAGGCCGTGTCGGACACGCGCGGCGACCTGCGTTTCTTCCGCTATGATGCGCGCAACCGGCTGATTACCGGCGGCGTCGTACTCGGCTCGCACGATGTGAGCCGCCGTGTGGCGCAGAAGGCTGCCGCCAATCTGGCCGAAGCCTTCCCCGCGCTCGGCACGCCGGAAATGACGCATGTGTGGAGCGGCTATATCGGCATGACCTGGGACCGCTTCCCGCGCGTCCACAATCTCGGCCCGGATGGCTGGGCGTGGATCGGCTGCAACGGGCGCGGCGTGGCGCTGGCGGTTTCGCTCGGGCGGGAAATGGCGCGGGCCGTTTCGGGTGTCGCGATCTCGACGCTGGCGCTTCCGGTTTCGGAACCCGCGCCGCTGCCCTTCCACCGCATTGCCCGGCGCATCGCGCCGACCTATCTGGCCTGGCTTCGCCGCCAGGACAAAATGGAACTGACACCCTGAACGGGAGGGAAAGATCATGAAAGACATGCCCATTCTCGAGCGCCGTCGCATCGAGGCACAGATCTTGAAGCACGTTCACGAGGTCATCGAGGCGCGATTGGGCGCGCAAGAGGCCGATGCCGTGATCGGCGCCGCCGTCAGCCGCTCCGCGATCGATCAGGGCCGCGGCTTTGCCGAGGCGCTGGGCCACAAGCCCGACTTCATGGATTTCTCCGAAATCCTGCCGCTCTGGACCAAGGACGATGCGCTGAAGATCGAAATGATCGAAACCTCCGCCGAAAAACTGGAGTTCAACGTGATGCGCTGTCGATACGCGGAAATGTATCGCGAGATGGGGCTCGGTCGCATCGGTCATCTGCTCTCGTGCAACCGCGATGGCGACTTCTGCGTCGGTTATAACCCCGACATGAAGATGACCCGCACCCAGACCATCATGGGCGGGGCGAGCCACTGTGACTTCCGCTATCGCATGGAGCCGAATACCGGCTCGAGCGATACCAAGTAACAAGGAGATTCAAAAATGGCCGTTGATAATTGGGTCTCCGGATATATGGACCAGCTGGTCGCTTTCCGCCACGACCTGCACGCTAACCCCGAACTGCTTTATGAGTTGCCGCGCACCTCGGCGGAAGTCGCCAAGGCGCTCCGCGCCGCCGGTTGCGACGAGGTCGTGGAAGGTATTGGCAAGACGGGCGTTGTCGCTGTCATTCACGGCAAGTCCAACATGTCGGGTCGCGCAATCGGCCTACGTTCGGACATGGACGCCCTTCCCATTCTGGAAGCGACGGGTAAGCCCTGGGCGTCGAAGACGCCCGGCAAGATGCATGCCTGCGGCCATGACGGTCACACCACCATGCTGCTCGGCGCCGCGATCGGCCTTGCCCAAAGCCGCGCCTTCGACGGCAAGGCCGTGCTGATCTTCCAGCCGGCGGAAGAAGGCGGCGCAGGTGCCCGCGCCATGATCGAGGACGGTCTTTTCAAGCGTTGGCCGGTGAACGAAGTCTACGGAATGCACAACCGCCCGAACCTGGCGGTCGGCGAATTCGTCATTGCTCCCGGCCCGATCATGGGCTCGGTCGACATGATCGACATCGAGATCGAAGGCGTCGGCGGTCATGCCGCCTCGCCGCACCAGACCATCGATCCGGTTCCGGTGGCGGCGGCCCTCATTCAGGCCATCCAGACCATCACCGCACGCACCATCGACCCGATGGATTCCGCCGTGATCTCGGTGACGACCATCCATGGCGGCGATGCCTTCAACGTCATTTCGCAGTCGCTGCGGCTGACCGGTACCGTCCGCACGTTGCGGGACAATGTCCGTGACCATGTCGAGACCCGGCTTCAGCAGGCAGTCTCGGGCATTGCCGCCGCCTTCGGTGCAAAGGGAAGACTCGATTATTCCCGCCACTATCCCGTAACCGTCAACCACGGGCCGGAAACGGAATTCGCCGCAATCGCAGCGGAGGCGGTGGCCGGCGTCGGTCGGGTGGGCCGCGACATGCCGCCGACGCTGGGGGGCGAGGATTTTGCCTTCATGCTGAACGAGGTTCCCGGTGCCATGATCAACATCGGCAATGGCGAGAGCGCCAATCTCCATCACCCGGCCTACGACTTTAACGACGAGGCGATCGCGTGGGGATGCTCCTACTGGTGCGAACTCGTTCGTCAGCGGCTACCGCTCTGAGACGGCTGAAGCCGAAACCGAAGGCCATCATCGCAAGGCCGGAGAAGGAAATATGCAAAACTCGAATTCAACGGGTCAGTCAACCACCTGCCCGCCACTGGCCCGCCTGCCGGACTGCGCCGAACGGGCCTGGTCACGGTCTGCCATTGCCTTGCTGCAGGGCGATGGACACCGCTCGGCGGATACTCATCTGCTCAAGCCACTGTTCCCCGGCCTGAAGGGCATTTCCGTCTATTTGAAGGACGAGAGTACCCACCCGACCGGCAGTCTCAAGCACCGACTGGCACGCTCGCTCTTCCTTTATGGCATCTGCAACGGCAAGATCCGCCAGACCACGACACTGGTGGAGGCCTCTTCCGGCTCGACGGCTGTCAGCGAGGCCTATTTCGCCAAGCTTCTAGGCCTTCGCTTCATCGCCGTGATGCCGCGCTCGACCAGTCGCCAGAAGATCGAGGCGATCCAGAGTTTTGGCGGCATTTGCCAATTCGTCGAGCGCGCCAGCGACGTCTATGACGAGGCGATCCGCATAGCCGAGCAGACGAAGGGATACTATCTCGACCAGTTCACCAATGCAGAACGGGCAACGGAATGGCGCGGCAACAACAACATAGCCGACAGCATATTCCGCCAGATGGAAGGCGAAGAGTATCCGGTTCCCGAATGGCTGGTTATGAGCGCCGGCACCGGCGGCACGTCCGCCACTCTCGGCCGCTTTATCCGCTACAAGAACCTTGAAACGCGGCTATGCGTCGTCGACGTCGAAAACTCCGCCTTCTATGAGGCCTGGCGGACCGGCGACATGCAGATGACCGCGTCGGGATCGCGCATTGAGGGGATCGGTCGACCGCGCGTCGAACCCTCCTTCGTACCCGGCGTCATCGATCACATGATCCGCGTGCCGGATGCCGCCTCGATTGCGGCGGCACATGTCCTGTCCGAACGCCTGTTCCGCCAGATTGGCGGCTCCACCGGCACCAATTTCTTCGGTCTTTGCTGGATCGCCGCGACCATGATGCGAGAAGGGCGCTCCGGGTCCATCGTCTCGCTGATCTGCGACAGTGGCCAGCGCTATGCCGATACCTTCTACAATGCCGAGTGGTTGAGGGAAAACGGGATTGATATCGCCCCCTACCGACAGATGCTCAACCGTTTCCTGGACCACGGAGAGTTCACGCTGCCGGACAACAGCATGCGCTTGTGAGCCGGCTGACCTTCCCCCAAGTTTTATCCAGTTTTGCGTTCGCTCTGGCGGTTTTGGGTT
>DAIMJJ010000016.1:0-5057 GCA_036722275.1 Rhizobium sp.
GCGTCACGACGTTGAGGCGATAGTAGAGGTCTTCGCGGAAGTCACCCCGCTCGGCCGGGTTTCCGAGGTCGAGCTTCGCGGCGGCGACGACGCGCAGGTCGATCGGGCGCACCTCGTTGGTTCCGAGCGGGCTGACCTCCCGCATCTCCAGCACGCGCAGCATCTTCACCTGCGTGGCCGGCGGCATGCTCTCGATCTCGTCGAGAAAGAGCGTTCCGCCGCTCGAATGCTCGATGCGGCCGATCCGCTTCTTCTGCGCGCCGGTGAAGGCGCCCGCTTCATGGCCGAAGAGTTCGCTCTCGATCACGGTTTCCGGCAGGGCGCCGCAGTTGAGCGCCACGAAGTGTCCGGATCGCCGCTTGCCCCAGCGATGCAGCAGCGTCGCCACGACCTCCTTGCCGCTGCCGGTCTCGCCCGCGACCAGCACATCGACGTCGGTATCGGCGATCTGCCGCAGCGTCCGGCGCAGGCGATCCATTGCCGGGGTCTGGCCGATCAGCGGAAGATCGTCTCGACTCTCCTCCATCGCCCTGCGCAGCCTTCGGTTTTCGATGACAAGCCGGCGCTTTTCCGCCGCGCGGGCGACGCTCTGCACCAGCCGGTCGGCGGGGAACGGCTTGGCGATGAAGTCATAGGCGCCGTCATGCATGGCTTTTACCGCCATGGCGATGTCGCCGTGGCCGGTGATCAAGATCACCGGCAGGTCCGGATCGATCGACCTGACCCGGGCAAAAAGTTCGAGGCCGTCCATGCCGGCCATGCGGATGTCGCTGACGATGACGGCGTCGGCATCGACTTCCAGCGCCTGCAAGGCCGAGCGGGCGTCGGCAAAATCACGAACCGGAAATCCGGCAAGCTCCAGTGTCTGCCGGGTGGCGCGGCGCAGGTCGGCGTCGTCGTCGATGAGGAAGATGTCTGTGGTCGCTGACGGGGTCATGGCCCGGCCTTTATCATTGTGACAGTGAAGGTGGTTCCCGCCGGACTGCTCTCGACCGAAAGGGTGCCGCCGTAATCCTCGACGATGTCCTTGGAGATGACGAGCCCGAGGCCGAGGCCGCCTTCCTTCGAGGTGTTGAAGGGGGTGAACAGATGGTCGAGAATCTCCGGCGCGATGCCCGGTCCGTTGTCCGTGACGCGGATGGCCGTCATCTTCTCCGACGTCTCCGTCCACTCGACGTCGATGCGCCCGCCGGGTGTGCCGGCCATGGCTTCGAGCGCGTTCTGCAACAGGTTGATCAGCACCTGCTCCAGCCGGATGCGATTGCCCATGACCCGTACGCCGAGCGGGATGGCCGCCACATGCAGCATGTCGAGGCGTCCGGAAAACCGGCTGCGGAGCAGAAGCAGGGCGCCATCGACGACGGTCGAAAGTTCGACCGGCTCGGCGGCCGCGCGGCCCTTGCGGGCAAAGGCCTTGAGCTCGTCTGTGATCGTGCCGATCCGTTCGGTGAGGCCGGCGATGAAGGTGAGGTTTTCCGCCGCCGGTGCGCTCTGGCCACGGGCAAGGAAGGTCGCGGCATTGTCGGCATAGGCACGGATGGTCGCGAGCGGCTGGTTGATTTCGTGGGCGACGCCGGCGGCGACCTGGCCGAGGATCGCCAGGCGGTTCGCCTGGACGAGTTCCTGCTGGACGGTCTGGAGGCGAGTTTCCGTCGCGTGGTGCTCGGCGATCTCCGTCTGCAGGCGGTCGCGGGCGCGGCTCAGTTCCTCGGTGCGTTCGGCGACCTTGCGCTCCAACTCTTCACGGGCGGCCTGCTCTTCGGCCCGACGACGAAGGGCGCGCTGCCAGCGATAGAGCAGGAGGGCCGCCGAGGCCGCGAGCGGGGTCAGGCCCGCCAGCGCCTGCAGCCGGCCCTGCCAGACGGCAGCATCCAGCCGCGCCTCGATCGGGGTCAGAAGGTGAAGCTCCCAGGGCGTGTCGGCCACGGGCAGAACGGTCGACAGGAAGGTGCCGATGCGGCCATTGCGTGCCGTGGAGAGCCGCACCAGGGTTCCGTCGCGCTCCAGGTCTCCCGCCGAGGTCGGTATCGGTTCGAGCGGGGCCGCGCCGAATTGCAGGCTCTCGCGAATGCGCGCACGTTCATCGTCGCCGAGGGGCCGCGTGGTGAGGAACCGCCATTCCGGACGGCTGGTCACCAGCACGATCCCTTGCCGGTCGGTGACGAAGGCGGGCTTGCCGGACAGGCCCCAGTCCTGCTCGAGGCCGTCGAACTCGACCTTGACGACCACGACGCCGAGCAGGCTGCCATCGCCGCCTTCGACGCGCCGTGAGATATAGAGGCCGGGCCGCTTGCTGACGGTGCCGAGGGCATAGTGTTCGGCGCCGCCTTCCGCGACGGCGCGCTGGAAGTATTCACGGAAGCCGTAGTCGCGCCCGACGAAGCTGTCGGGTTCATTCCAGTTGCTCGCCGCCATGGCGATGCCGTCCGGCCGGATGACGTAGATGACCGAAACCTTGGTGAGCTTCGCCAGCTGCTCCAGCTTGCGGTCAAGGCGGGCGATTGCCCCTTCGCTCGCCTCGAACAGCGCGCTGCGCAACTCCGCGTCGTCGGCGAGCACGAGGGGAAGGGCGCGAGGACGTTCAAGCACGGCCCGTAACAGGGCGCCCTTGAGGCCGGCGTCGTTGAGCGCGTCCTGTCTCACCGCGGTCAGCGCGCCCTCGCGGGAGATTTCGCCTGACACATAGAGACCGCCCGAAACCAGGACGGCCGTGACCAGCGCAAAGGCGATCCAGGCGCGCCGGACGGCGGCGATCGGCGATCGTCGTGGTGTTTGGGGGGATGGCGGGCTCTGTCCGGACATGGATTGAGTGTGCGTTATCTCGCACTCGATTGAAAGTGGTTTGTGTGAAAAACCGCACAAAATCCGATGTGGCTTCACGCGCCAGAAGATTTATCTGTTGTTTTTCAATGTCGTAATCGGCGTACGCGGCTCTGGCACGGCGATTGCTGAGTATGAAGACAACGGATTTCCGTTGGACTTGCTCACACGACTGGGCCCGGGAGGCGGACGGTGTTCCGACAGGGCTCGAAACGGAGGACATCATGCAGATTGCATCCGCGGGCGACATGACGCGCGCCCATCAGCCTTTCTACAAGCATCTCTACGTTCAGGTTCTCGCTGCGATCCTCGCCGGCATCCTGCTCGGTCACTTCTATCCGGATCTCGGCACGCAGCTGAAGCCGCTCGGCGATGCCTTTATCAAGCTCGTCAAGATGATCATTGCGCCGGTGATCTTCCTCACCGTGTCGACCGGCATTGCCGGCATGACCGACATGAAGAAGGTCGGCCGCGTGGCCGGCAAGGCCATGCTCTACTTCCTGACCTTCTCGACGCTGGCGCTGGTCGTCGGCCTGATCGTCGCCAATGTCATCCAGCCCGGTTCCGGCATGCATATCGACCCGGCCTCGCTCGATGCGAAGGCGGTCGCGACCTATACCGAGAAGGCGCATGACGCGACGATCGTGGGGTTCCTGATGAACATCATCCCGACCACCATCGTCGGCGCCTTCGCGGATGGAGACATCCTGCAGGTGCTGTTCTTCTCGGTGCTGTTCGGCATCTCGCTGGCGCTCGTCGGCGAACGCGGCCAGCCGGTCACCGACTTCCTGCACGCCGTCATCAACCCGATCTTCAAGCTGGTCGCCATCCTGATGAAGGCCGCCCCGATCGGTGCCTTTGGAGCCATGGCGTTTACCATCGGCAAATACGGCATTGCCTCGGTCGCCAATCTCGCCATGCTGATCGGCACCTTCTACCTCACGGCCTTCCTGTTCGTGATCGTGGTGCTCGGTGCGGTCGCCCGCTACAACGGCTTCTCGATCATCGCGCTCATTCGCTACATCAAGGAAGAACTGCTGCTGGTTCTCGGCACGTCTTCGTCTGAGGCCGCCCTTCCGGGCCTGATGAGCAAGATGGAAAAGGCTGGCTGCAAGCGCTCGGTGGTCGGCCTCGTCATTCCGACCGGATATTCCTTCAACCTCGACGGCACCAATATCTACATGACGCTGGCGGCTCTGTTCATCGCCCAGGCGACCGATATCCATCTGTCGCTCGGTGACCAGATCCTGCTTCTGGCCGTCGCGATGCTGAGCTCGAAGGGGGCTGCCGGGATCACGGGTGCGGGCTTCATCACGCTGGCCGCGACGCTGTCGGTGGTTCCCTCGGTACCAGTCGCCGGTATGGCCCTCATTCTTGGCATCGACCGCTTCATGTCGGAGTGCCGCGCGCTCACCAACTTCATCGGCAATGCCGTCGCGACCATCGTCGTCGCTCGCTGGGAAGGCGAACTGGACGAGCATCTGCTACATGCCGCACTCGGCGGTCGCGTCTATCTGGAAGACGAGAAGACTGCGGCGCTTCAGCCGGCGGAATAAGGTCGACACTGTCGGCGCCGACCCAAGACGGCGACCGAAACGCAAGCGCGGCCCCGACGCACGTCCGGGCCGCGCTTTGTCTTTTGCCGCTCACTCGGCGGCGATGATGTGAAATTCCTGGTGGCTCTCGGGATGCTGCGCTTTGCCCATCAGGTAGATCAGACAGCTGGTGCGCAGCAGCGAAGCGAAATTCGAGACGGAGCCGTTGATCTCCAGCGCCTCATCGTAAAGCGTCGAGAGAAAGCGCGAGGTCGACATCGCCTGGCTTGCGGCGATCTCGTCGATCAGGTCCCAGAAGGCCGCCTCGATCTGGATGCTGGTGGAATGGCCGGCAATGCGCACCGAGCGGTTCACGGCGCGGTAGCGGGCGGGGTCCTGTCCTGCGAAGACTTCACACATGGCATGCTCCTCCGGCAATTCTTGTTTTGCCGGGTATTATGCGGCGGGGTGTGACACCGGTCAATTTCGCAAATCGCCCGGACCGTGGATCCCCCCGGGAATGACGGGGGAAACCACGCCAAATTCGGTGTGCGGTAGCCGGCTGCTACCCGATTTGCAGGCGCCGTGGGAAACTTCGATCATTCGATGATTTGCCTGAAACGAGGAGCATCCCTTGGCGAAAATGATCCATTCGATGATCCGGGTCCTGGAAGAGGCCCGATCGGTCGATTTCTACCGCAA
>DAIMJJ010000016.1:5157-24754 GCA_036722275.1 Rhizobium sp.
TTCTTCTTCATCACGGATCCCGACGGCTACAAGATCGAGGTCCTGCAGCGCCACGGGCGCTTCAAGTAAGGGCAGGGTCCGGCGGGTTGGAGGACCCGGCGGTCTTGCCGACGAGACGGGCAGGCGCGGATAGCCGCGCCGCCCACCGGCGGTCCTCAAGGAGGAGGATGCCGCCGACATCGCCACACGATCCTGGGAGGAGAATGACGTGGTCACGCTTTACGAAAAATCGAATGGGATTTCCCGCCGCGAGCTGTTGAAGCGCAGCGGCACGGTCGGCGCACTGCTGGTGATCAGCGGCTCGGCGGTCATCTGTCCCGAGGCCGCCTGGGCGGTCGAGGCCAAGGCGCTCAAGCCGGAGACCATGGCGACGCTCATCAAGCTCGCGCGCGACATCTATCCGCACGACCAGCTCGCCGACCGGTTCTATGCCATTGCGGTCAAGGGGCAGGACGACCGGGCGGGCAAGGACGAGGCCCACAAGAAGCTGATCGAGGACGGTATCGCGGATCTCGACAGCCGAGCCGGCGCCGGCGGCTATCGCGGTCTCGGCTGGGAGGACGACCGCGTCGCCATCCTGCGCGACATCGAGAAGACCCCCTTCTTCCAGGCGGTGCGCGGCGACCTCGTCGTCAGCCTCTATAACCAGAAGGAGCTGTGGCCGATCTTCGGTTACGAGGGCGAGTCCTATTCCAAGGGCGGCTATATCGAGCGCGGTTTCAACGATCTCGAGTGGCTCTGAGACCACGCGCACGACATCAGCATCGCCGCCCGAGGAGGCCCATCGCGGATGGGAGCGGCGGCGCACTCCAAACTTGCCGAATTGACATTCCTGGGAGGAAATCATGGCAGCGCCTTATGATCTCAACGACGACAGCGTGGTCGTCATCATCGGTTCGGGTGCGGGCGGCGGAACGCTCGGCAACGAACTCGCCCAGAAGGGCATCGACGTCGTTATTCTCGAGGCCGGCAGCCGGCACGAGGTCGAGGATTTCATCAACGACGAATGGGACAGCTTCGCCCAGCTCGCCTGGCTCGACAATCGCACCACCGGCGGCGGCTGGCGCGTGTCGAAGGATTTTCCCAATCTGCCGGCCTGGATCGTCAAGGCGGTCGGCGGCACCACCACCCACTGGGCCGGTGCGTCGCTGCGCTTCCAGGAGCATGAGTTCAAGACGCTCACCCATTACGGCAAGGTCGAGGGTGCCAACCTGCTCGACTGGCCGATCACGCTGGCCGACCTTGAGCCCTATTATGCCAAGGCCGAGGACAAGATGGGCGTCACCCGCACCAACGGCATCGAAGGCCTGCCGGGAAACAATAATTTCAAGATCCTGAAGGCCGGTGCCGACAAGCTCGGCTACAAGGAATGTCACACCGGCAACATGGCGATCAATTCCGCGCCGCGTGACGATCGCAACAGCTGTCAGCAGACCGGCTTCTGTTTCCAGGGCTGCAAGTGGGGCGCCAAGTGGTCGACGCTCTATACCGAGATCCCGAAGGGCGAGGCGACCGGCAAGCTGGAAGTCCGGCCAAACTCCCATGTGGTCAAGATCGAGCACGACAAGTCCGGCAAGGTGACGGCTGTCGTCTATGCCGACAAGGACGGCAATCTGAAGAGCCAGAAGGCGCGCATCGTCTGCGTCGCCGGCAATTCGATCGAGAGCCCGCGCCTGCTGCTCAACTCCCATTCGTCGATGTTCCCGGACGGTCTTGCCAATTCCTCCGGCCAGGTCGGCAAGAACTACATGCGCCACACCACCGGCTCGGTCTATGCCGTGTTCGAAAAGCCGGTGCACATGTACCGCGGCACGACGATGGCCGGCATCATCCGCGACGAGGCGCGGCACGATCCGTCGCGCGGCTTCGTCGGTGGCTACGAACTGGAGACTCTGTCGCTCGGCATTCCGTTCATGGCGGCCTTCCTCGATCCCGGCGGCTGGGGACGGTCCTTCACTTCGGCCATGGACCAGTATGCCAACATGGCGGGTCTCTGGATCGTCGGCGAGGACATGCCGCAGGAGCAGAACGCCGTGAAGCTGCACGGCGAGCTCAAGGACAAATACGGCATGCCGATCCCCGACGTCTGGTTCACCGACCATCCGAACGACGAGGCGATGCGCAACCACGCCTACAAACAGGGCATGGCGCTCTATGAAGCCGTCGGGGCCACCCGCTCCTTCCCGACGCCGCCTTATCCCTCGACCCACAATCTCGGCACCAACCGCATGAGCGAGAAGCCGCAGGACGGCGTGGTCAACAAGCATGGCCAGACGCACGACATCAAGAACCTGTTCGTGTCCGACGGCAGCCAGTTCACCACCGGTGCAGCAGAGAACCCGACACTCACCATCGTGACGCTGGCGATCCGGCAGGCCGACTACATTGCCGAGCAGATGGGAGCCGGTGCGATCTGACCCTCTGACGAGGAACCTCCCGAACGGGGCGGGGGCCTTAGCCGGGTTTCCGGCAAGGCCTCCGCTTCGTCTTTTCAAGGCTGCCTGCTGCCGAGAGCGCCGGGCCTGAGGGTTAAGGTGGATGGGTGTTCCCTTGAAAGCCGGCTTCAGTGCCGGAGCGTGGCGAGCGCCTTGGCGCGTTCCTTGGTTTTGTCGACGATGCGGCGGATGCGAATGGCCGCCGGGGCGTGGGTGCCCGATCCCGTGGCGACCGACATCGGATTGCCTCGCCAGACGAAGCTGTCGCCGAACCAGGCGGCGATCCAAAGCGCCGGCAAGGCGAGGTCACGCAGGATCATGGCGGGCAGGGTGAGGCGCCCGACATGCCAGTGAAAGGCCTTGCTCAGAAGGATCTCGCCGCCATACCAGGCGGCGACAAACAGCCAGAAGGTCGGCTGCGGGCAGAGCCCGGCCACCGTCAGCCCCGCAAGCGTGAGGATCGGCAGGGCACCGCCGGCCAGGAGTTCTGGCAGGAAGACCAGCGGAAAGGAGGAGCGGCGCAGCCGCGCCCAGCGCAGCTGGCGCTTCCACACGCTCTGCAGCGAGCGGCGGCCGAGCGGCTGCTCGAAGGGTTCGCGCACCAGCCTGACCTTGAGGCCGAGTTGGCGGATCACGTGCGTTGCCGCGGCATCCTCGGCAATCTCGCCGCCCAGCCGTTCAAAGCCGCCGGCCCGCGCCATGATCTGGCGGTTGAGCATCATGGACTTGCCCTGGGCAAAGCCGAAGCCGGCGCTGTCGGCCAGCAACTGCCAGCGCGCCTGAAAACTGTTCAACCAGGCGCATTCCAGTTCGGCGCCAAAGCCGGCCGGTGCCGAACCGATCGGCGGCGAGCAGACGAGGCCGGTGTCGGCGCTCCAGGGCGCAAACAAGCGATCGAGATAATCCGCCGGCATCAGCACATTGCTGTCGGCAATGACGATCCAGTCGTGCTGCGCCGAACGCCAGCCCTTGATGAGATTGTTCATCTTCGGATTGGGGCTGAAGACGTCCTCGCCGATCAGCAGGCGCGCCGGAATGCCCGGATGGGCTTTCATCGCACGCCGGGCGATTTCGACCGCCGGGTCGTTCGGCGAGGCGATGCAGAAGATGATCTCATAATTCGGCCAGTCGAGGACAAAGGCGGAGCCGACAGTGTCTTCGAGATTGTTCTCCACCCCGCAGAGCGGCCGCAGGATCGTGACCGGCGGGCGGACACGCGCCTGCGTCTTCGTCGCGTTCCGCGTCTTGCGCACAAGGACGGCGAGGATGCTGAGAAGTTGAACGGTAAGGGCGATCGCCGAAGTCCAGATCAGAACGCTCATGGCTCATCCTCGTTGCGGGGGATTCCCGCATAGCACCGGCATATGACAGTTCGGCAACCATAACCCCGGGAGGCAGAAGCGCCAAGGCGCAACCGGACAGGCCCGCCCGTTCAGGATGCGGCCTCATCCCGCCGGAGGACCTTGAGGATACGCCAGCCGAGGAAGACGGCGATGACGCCGGCGGCGAGGAAACCGGAGAGGTCGCCGGCGATCTCGGCGATCGTCATGACATTGTCGCTGAAGGCCATGCCTAGGCCGGTGTAGCCGCCGACCCAGATCAATTCGCCGGCCGTGCCGTAGAGCGTGAAGCGCGCCCAGGAAAAGCCCGTCGCGCCGGCGATCAGATTGACATAGGGCCCGAGCGGGGCGAGCAGCCAGCGGGTGAGGAAGACGGCAACCGGTCCGTGGCTGTCGATCCGCTCCTCGGCGCGGCGGATCGCCTCGCTGCGTGACGGGCTCTGCTTGAGGCGCGACAGGATCGCCGTGCCACCGAGGCGGCCGATGGCAAAGCCGGTCTGGTCGCCGAGCAGGGCGGCCGAGAGGGCGGTGGTGAAGACGGCGATCAGGCCGAAATCGCCGGCGGCGGCAAAGGCGCCCATCAGCATCATGACGATCGAGGCCGGCAAGGGCAGTCCCAGGCAGCTGAGGCCGGTGACGGCCGCAAGCAGCGGCAGGCCGTAGAGCGGCAGAAGTGCCAGCAACTGCTCCGTCATTGCGGCGGCTCTTGACTGCGCAGCGTCAGGATCGCGGCGTGGATCTCGGCCTTGAGGGCATCGAGCGTCTGGCCGCGGTCGCGGGCGATGCGCTCCAGAGACGGCCTCGCCTTGCGGTCCTTGTCATCGGGGGGAGCCAGTTGCAGGATTTCCGTCAGGCGGTCGCGCGGCACGTCATAGGAATGTGCAACATAGCCGATCGTCATCCAGCCCTCCAGCGGTTGATTGCGATGGGCCGGATCACTCCAGTAGAGCACGGAGATCAGGAAACGCGTGGCAAAGAACAGCGCGATCAGCGTCGTCAGGACGAAGGCGGAGAGAAGCAGGCGATGACGGTGCCACAGGAGCGTCAGAGCTTTCAATTGCCGTTCCCCATCTAATTCCGGTCCCGATCCCGGCCGGACTTGACAGCTCCGGCCGCTCGCTTTCAATCGGCCCCGTCAGTTAAACGAAAAAGGCAGGGTGCGGCAATGAGCGCTTCGGAGGTTCGTCTGGAGGAAAGCTGGAAGAAGGCACTCGGGCCCGAGTTTTCCAGTCCTTACATGCAGCAGCTTCGCGAGTTTCTGATCGCCGAAAAGACCAGCGGCAAGCACATCTTTCCCAAGGGCAACGAGTATTTCCGCGCACTCGATCTTACCCCGCTCGGCCGGGTCCGGGTCGTGATCCTCGGCCAGGACCCCTATCACGGGGCCGGGCAGGCCCATGGCCTGTGTTTCAGCGTGCAGCCCGGCGTGCGCGTGCCGCCGTCGCTCGTCAACATCTACAAGGAACTGCAGAGCGACCTCGGCATTCCGCCGGCCAAGCACGGTTTTCTGGAAAGCTGGGCCCGCCAGGGCGTGCTGCTGCTGAACAGCGTGCTGACCGTCGAGGAGGCGCGGGCGGGTGCCCATCAGGGGCGTGGCTGGGAGCGCTTCACCGACGCCGTCATCCGCGCCGTCAACGACGAATGCGACAATGTCGTTTTCCTGTTGTGGGGCTCCTATGCCCAGAAGAAGGCGGCCTTCGTCGACCGCAACCGCCACCTCGTGCTCAAGGCGCCGCATCCGTCGCCCTTGTCGGCGCATAACGGCTTTTTCGGATGCCGCCACTTCTCCCAGGCGAACGATTTCCTCGCCGCGCGAGGCCTTCAGCCGATCGACTGGCGCCTGCCGGAAACGCCCCTGCCGTCGGAGGTGTGAGAACACGTCAGGCAGGCCGCATACTCCCTAAAAATCTATTGATTTTTGTTAGTCCGCCGTCCAGCATGCGACGGATTTCACGAGAGTATTTTTCAGGACGTAATCGCATGTGGGGCTCGCAATTTTCGAGGCCAGTCTGGCGTCGGCCCGTTCGCGTGGCTTTGCCGGACCAGCCGATCACCGCGCCGGAGCGCGTCGATCTGGCCGTCGTCGGCGGCGGCCTGCAGGGTCTTTCGACGGCCTATTTTGCCGCGTTGAAAGGTCTCTCCGTTCGGGTGATCGAGGCCCGGGCGCTGGGCGAGGGGGCCTCGGGGCTCAATGGCGGTCAGGTCATCCCCGGTCTTAAATTCGATCCCGACTGGATCCTGGAGCATTTCGGCGAGGCACGCGGCCATGCCCTCATCGATTTTTCCGCGCAATCGGCCGATGTCGTGTTCGATCTGATCGCCGCCCACGGCCTTGATGTCGAACACACGCGTTCGGGATGGATCTATGCCGCGCATACGCAAGCGGCGCTCGCCGTCGCCGAGGAACGGAACCGGCAATGGCGCGCGCGCGGTGCCGACGTGCTGCTGCTCAACGGGGCGGAAACCGCGCTGCTGACCGGTGCCGGCGGCTATCTTGGCGGCTGGCTCGACCGGCGGGCCGGCACGATCAATCCGCTGGCCTTCACGCTCGAGCTTGCGCGTCTTGCGACGGAGGCCGGAGCCCGGATTGCGACCGGTGTGGCCGCGACGCGGCTGCGGCGCGCCAACGGCGACTGGCAGGTCGAGACGACGGCGGGACCGACGGTTACGGCGCGCACGGTGCTGGTTGCGACCAATGCCTATTCAGACGGGTTGGTGCCGGGGCTCGCGCGCAGCCTTGTGCCGCTGCATTCCTTCCAGATCGCCACTGCGCCGCTGACGCTTGAGCAGCAGGCGATGATCCTTCCGCACGGCCAGGCGGTCTCCGACAGTCGGCGCATCGTCGTCTATTACCGCAAGAGCCCGGAGGGCCGGCTGGTGCTCGGCGGGCGCGGGCGGATGGGCGCGCCGCGCAGCGAGTCCGATTGGCAGCATCTGAGGCAGGCCTTGGTTCGCCTGTTCCCTGTGCTGGATGGGGTTGCGATTGAACACCGCTGGTTTGGTCGCGTGGCCATGACACTTGACCATCTGCCGCACATCCATGAGCCGGAGAAGGGCCTTCTTGCCGTCGCCGGTTGCCAGGGGCGCGGCGTGGCGATGATGACGGCGCTTGGATCCAGGCTTGCCGACTATATCGAGGGCGGCAACCCGGCGGTGCTGCCGTTTCCCGTTTCGCCGATCCGGCCGATCCCGTTTCACGCCCTGCGCCAGATCGGTGTCGGCGCCGTCGTCACCTGGTCGCGCATCCGGGATGCCCTCGAACGCTGATCGGCTTCAGGGCGCATCCGTTCGTGGTGTGCCCGCGAGCATCCGAGCCTTGCAAGACCGGCCCTCCGACGACTAACCTTGAACCACTCCTCCTGCCCAAAACCGGAAGCCATCCTGCCATGAAACGCGTCTTCAATCCCCCGTCCGTCCGTCCACCGTTTGGCCAGTACAATCACGGCCTGATCGTGCCGCCGGGGGCCAGCCTGCTCGTCACCTCCGGCCAGCTCGGCATCCGTCCCGACGACAGCATCCCGGCTGACGTCACCGGTCAGGCGGAGCTCTGCTTCGAGGCGATCAAGGCGATCCTCGATGAAGCCGGCATGAGCTTTGCCGATGTCATCCGCATTTCGGGTTTCGTCACGCGCCGCGAGGATTTTGCCGCCTACATGGCTGTGCGTGACCGCTACACGCTCGAGCCCAAGCCGGTCTCGACGCTGATCGTGGTCGGCGGCTTCACCCGGCCGGAATTCCTGGTCGAAGTCGAAGTCACGGCCGCCAAGGTCTTCTGAACGCGCCTCTTTCCGGGAAAAACAGCCGCCTAGGGAAACCTGTGCCGACTATGTTCTGCGTGGGGTCGGCGGATCTTGCCCCAAGTGTCAGTCAACGCGAGACAGGAACAAAAGAGCTCTCTGCAAGTTTCTAGGGTCAATGGCACGCTTACACGAAAGGATAACGCCATGAAGACGAAGATTCTTGCAGTTACCGCCGTAGTTCTTGGCGCCATTGCAGCTCCGGCTGTCGCCCAGGAAGGCACCGTCACCGGCGCCGCAGGCGGTGCCGTCACCGGCGCTATCGTCGGTGGTCCGGTTGGGGCGGCCGTCGGCGGCGTCGTCGGCGCCATTGCCGGTACGGCAGTCGCCCCGCCGCCGGCCCCGGTTGTCACCTATGTCCGCCAGCAGCCGATGCCGGCTGAAGCCGTGGTGATCGAGCAGCCGATTGTTGTCGGCAAGCCCATTCCTCAGACGGTGGTCCTGACCCCCGTCGCAGAGGATCCGACCTATGCCTATGCGGTGGTCAACAACCAGCGTGTGATCGTCGACCCGCAGACCCATGTGGTCGTCCAGGTGGTCGAGTAACAGCCGAGGTCTGCCGGGCCGACGCATTCGGCCCGGCGAACTTCGCACCTTTTGTCCCAGTCTATGAACCCTGACCCAAGGAGCGGGCGATGAAAACGTCGGTCCTCGCGCTGAGTGCGCTCGTCATCGGATTTTCCATTGCCGGCTCGGCGGGTGCCGCAAGCCCCACCGCGGACATGCCGCTGAAGGTCGTCGGGCCTGAGGGAGAGAGTGCAGGATGGCGCATCGAAGCGGCACTGCAACAGGAACCGCAGACGGACCAGGGCGAGCGGCCGATCGATGTGTTTAAGCCGCGGCCGATCCCGAAAGAGAGACTGAACATCCGCCGTGTCGGACCGAGATTCTTTCCCGATCCGGCCAATGCGCTCGATCTTGGGCGCTGAAATTAAGGAGATAAATCATGACTGATCACTATCAGGCCAATACCACCCGTCCCGTGCACCCGCAGGATCCGCGCATGCCGGGCGACCGCGGTACGACAGTTGTCAACAATGACCGCGGCAGTTCCGCTGGCTGGGCCATCGCCCTGCTCGTCGCCGTCGCTCTCGGCATCGCGGCCGTCTTCATGTTCACGGATTTTTCGCTGACCGGCAATTCCGTCGACAATGACGCCCCGGCTGCCACAACGGCAGCACCGGCTGATCCGGCTCCGGCCGCTCCGGCTCCGTCGACGGATGCCGCTCCCTCCACGGACGCTGCTCCCCCGACCACTGCCCCGACCACGGGCGCTGCTCCGGCACCCGCTGCTCCTGCCCCGGCTGGCCAGTAACCCCTCTCGCTGGCAGCCACGTGGTGAAGCCGGTCCTCCTTCGGGAGGGCCGGCCTTTTGTCGTCAGAAGCGTTCCATCTGATGGCGCACCTTGGCCATGAAGGCCGCGCGGGTTTCTTCCGTGCAGTTGTTCATGTCGTAGTGGGCGAGATACTTGACCGGTGCGCCAATCTTGATCTGGGCCCGCAGCACGCGGGTGACGATCTTCTTCGGCGGATTGCCGGCGAGAAAGGCGCGCCAGGGCGTGGCGCCATAGGTCATGACGGCCGCGAGCTTCTTGATGTGTCTGAGCGTCGGGGTCAGCTTGCCGTCCTCCAGGTCGAAGGAAACGCCCTTGACCCAGACACGGTCGAAATAGCCCTTGAGCATGGCCGGGAAGCCGAAGTTCCAGACCGGCGTGACGATGACCAGTCCCTCGGCCTTCTGGAGCCGATCGACATAGTCTTTCACCAGCACCGTGTTCTCCGGATAGTCGTGATAGACCGTGCGGTCGTGGGCGGAGAGGACGGGATCGAAACCCTCGGCGTAAAGGTTGCAGCCGTCGACCTCGTGACCGGCCTTGGTCAGGCTCTCGCAGGTCTGGCGATAGAGCGCCCGGCCAAAGCTTTCATCGAGCGGATGGGAGTGGAGGACGAGTACGCGCATTGTGTTGAAAAACTCCATGTCGTCGCCGCAGGAGCTTCGCTCCGGGGCGTTGCGTGAAAATTTTCCGCGCCGTTTGTCCCGATGACAAGAAGCCCGCCGCCAATGCCGGACCGATTGTCACCATGGCCTTTTCCATGCGTCGGGGCCGGATGGCCGGCCCCGATCGGGAGTACCTTCGGAAGTTCAAGGACGTCTGGCGGTATCAGGCCTCCTGGAATGCCTGGAGGCCGGGGAAAAGGTAGTTCTTGCCGGCGGCAAAGTCGAAGTCCGGATTGTCCCAGGCGATCATCTTGCCGGGGTTCAGCAGGCCCTTCGGATCCGTCTCCTTCTTGAAGTCGAGCTGGACGGTGTCCGTCTGCTTCATGCCGCCCTCTTCCAGCGTGTAGCGATGCGGGTTGAAGATCGGGCAGCCGTTTTCCTCGTGCAGGCGGATGATCTCTTCCAGCCGTTCCTCGGTGGTGTAACGCACCAGCGGCAGGCCGGCACACTGGATCGCGCCGTCGAACTTGATGAATTCGAGATGGCCGAACACTTCGCCCGGGAACATTTCCGACATCTGGCGGACCTTCTCGACATGGTCCGGGCCCGGATACTGCACCTGGAGATAGGTGAACCCGGTGTCGAGCTTCAGCGCGCGCAGCGTCGTGTGGTTCCAGGCAAGCTCGTAGGCATGCGGAATGCCCTTCATGCTTTCGACCTTGTCGGAGCGGAAGCGGATGTCGCCTTTCATCTTCTCGGCATAGGCGATGAAGGGTTCCATCGAATGCGGTGCGACCATCAGCACGACGACCGACTGGCCTTCCTTCAGCCACGGCTTGTGGCGGGTGAAGTAGTCGTAAGGAATGGGGGCGCTGATCGGGGCGACTTCCTTCAGAAGAATCCCGTTGCGGTGGGTGAGCGCATCGGCAAACTTCACGGCGTCGATGAAATCGTCATAGCCGACAATGACGTCGACCCAGTCATAGGCCGGTGCCAGCGGCATTTCGATCTCGGTGATGATGCCGTTGGTGCCGTAGGCGTGGGAGACCTTCTGCAGGTCCCAGGCGGAAAGCTCGAGCACGCGAGGCTCGGCTTCCATGGTGACCACGCGCAGGCGCAGGATGTTGCCGAGATCGCGCAAACCGCCCCAGGTGATCGAGCCGACGCCGCCCGAACCACCGGCGATGAAGCCCCCGAGCGTCGCCGTGCCGGTGGTCGAGGGGTGGAAACGCAGTTCCTGGCCGGAATGCTCCTTGGTCAGACGGTCGAGTTCGGCCGTCAGGATGCCGGGCTCGGCGATCACGCGACCGGGATGGATCGCCTTGATCTTGTTCATGTTCATCAGGTTGAGCACGATGCCGCCGGACAGCGGCATGCACTGGCCGTAATTGCCGGTGCCGCCGCCGCGCGCGGTGACCGGCACGCCGTGCGCATAGGCCACCTTGAGCGTGCGAATCACTTCCTCTTCGCTTTTCGGCGAGACCACGATGTCGCCGACGACATTGTCGAGCTGGGCCTTGAGGATCGGCGAGTACCAATAGAAGTCGCGGCTCTTCTGCTTCACGAGCGCCGGATTGTCCTCGACGGCAATGCCCTCGAGTTCCTGTTTGATCAGCTGGTAGTCAGGCATGGTCAGTCTCTCATCAGCGGGTCCAGGTCACGATAATCCGGCAGGCTGCGGTCGATGCCCTTGCCATTCCGCACGATGATGCGGTCAGCCTGCGGACGGGAAAGGAATTCGCTCCAGCGTCGTGCCGAAAACAGCACGAGGTCGGCGGAGAGGCCGGCTGCGATCCGGCTGCGATCCGAACGGCCGAGAATGTCGGCCGGCGTGCGGGTGACGACGCGTGCGGCTTCATCGAGCGGATGATCGAGATGCAGGATGCGCACGCCTTCACGGAACACCTCGACCGGATCGAGATCACCATAGGCGTAGAACGGATCGCGGGTATTGTCGGAGGAAATGGCGGTCGCCACGCCGGCGGCGGCAAGTTCGTGGAACAGGGTGACGCCACGGTAGCGCGGCGTGCGGCCCGCGACGCGGTCCTGCAGATACATGTTGCACATCGGCAGCGACACGACCGAAAGCCCGGCCTCGGCCACGACGTCGATCGTCGCCTTGGCCACGTCGTCGTCCTGGCGGGCGAGCGAGCAGCAGTGGCCGACGGTCACGGCGCCGGTGAAGCCGTTGCGGATTTTTGCCTCGGCGATGGTTTTGAGCGTCAGCACTTCCCTGTCCTGGGTCTCGTCGACATGCAGGTCGATGTCGAGACCGCGCTCCGCTGCCGTCCGGAACAGGGTGTCGAGATGCGCCTCGAGATCCGGCATCAGATAGGTGACGCCGCCGAGCAGGCCGCCATGCTCCGCAACGACGTCGGTGAGGTCGCCGAAGAAGGCCTCGTCGGTGATCATGTCGAGCGGGAAGAGGGCGACGGCCTGCAGGTCGATGCGGTCCTTCCAGGCGTCGCGCAATTCACCGAACACGCCGAAGGAGATGCGGTGCTGCGGCGGCAGGCAGTCGAGATGGGTCCGGATCAGGCTTGTGCCATGGGCATAGGCGGTCTTCAGCGAGAATTCCATGCGCGTGCGGACATCCGCAGCCGACCAGCGGGCCTCGCGGTCGGTTCGAACGGCGTCGAGCGCACCGTTGAAATCGCCGGTCGGATTGGGACTGCGCTCCCAGATGTGCCCCTTGTCGAGGTGCGTGTGCATGTCCGAGAAGCACGGCCAGGCCATGCCGCCGTCGAGATCAGCGACCGGCAGGCCGTCGGGTGCTTTACCCGCAGCCAGCACCGCCTCGATCTTGCCGTTGGCAATCACGATGTCGGCGCGGATCAGGCCCTCGGAGCCTGCCGGGCCGGCAAAGCCGTCGACGGTGATGGCCGGCAGCGTGGCGTTCTTCAGAACATAGCGGTCGGCCGCGGGCAGCGAGAAGGCGGGAAAAGGCATCAATTTTCTCTCTTGAGGCTGCTCTCATGCCAGCGATGCAGGGCAAGCCAGGAAATGAAGGAGGTGATGGCAAAGATCAGGACGCCGAGGCATGACAAAAGGAAGAGGGCGGCGAACAGCCGGGGAATATTCAGGCGATACTGGGCTTCGAGCAGGCGGAAGGCCAGGCCCGAACCGGCGCCGGCGGAGCCTGCGGCAAATTCTGCGACCACGGCGGCAATCAGGGCCAGGCCGCCGCCGATCCTCAGACCCGTCATGAAATAGGGCAGCGAGGCCGGGAGCTTGAGATAGAGCAGGGTCTGCCAGCGCGAGGCGCCATAGAGGTCGAACAGGTTCAAGAGATTGTGGTCGACGCTCTTCAGGCCCTGCACCATGTTCGACAGGATCGGGAAAAAGGCGACGAGGAAGGCGCAGATCAGAAGCGCGACCTGCGTCGAGGGTGCGTAGATGAGGATCAGCGGGGCGATCGCGACGATCGGGGTCACCTGCAGGATGACGGTGATCGGATAGAAGGCGAGTTCGATCCAGCGCGACTGGACGAGGAAGACGGCGATGCCGACGCCGCCGATCAGCGCGAGCGCCAGCGAGGCGATGGTGATCTGCGTGGTGACCCACAGCGCCGGTGCCAGCGTGCCCCAGTCTTTGACCAGCGCAGTGGCAACGGCAATCGGGCTCGGCAGGATATATTGCGGAACGCCGGAGACGACGACGCCGATGTGCCACAGGGCAAGCAGCGTGAACACGACGAGGACCGGCACGAAGATCTTCAGCAGCGTCTCGCGGCTGCGCGAAGGACCGGCGGGCTTGACGATGACGGCGGCGGTCTTGCTCATCAGTGTGCGTCCTCTCCGCCCATGGCTTCCAGCAGAGTTTCCGAAACGGTCTCGCAGGCCTGGCGATATTCTTCCGATGTGCGGTAGTGGGCGTCCCGCTCGAGGCTGGTGTGCAGCGGAAAATCAGCATGCACCCGACCCGGGCGCGCCTTCATCACCACGATGCGGCTGGACAGATAGGCGCTCTCGAAGACGGAATGGGTGACGAAGACGACGGTGATGCCGGTCTTCTTCCACAGCTGCAGGACGTCGTCATTGAGCTTCTGGCGGGTGATCTCGTCGAGCGCGGCGAAAGGCTCGTCCATCAGCAGCAGCTTGGGCTTGGTGACCAGCGCGCGGGCGATGGACACACGCATCTTCATGCCACCGGAGAGTTCGCGCGGATAGGCCTCGGCAAAATCCTGGAGGCCGACGGTCGCCAGCGTCGCCATGATGTCGTCGCGGGCGGCGGCCTTCGACACACCCTTGAGCTTCAGCGGCAGATAGACATTGCCGAACACCGTCTGCCACGGCATCAGGGTCGGCTCCTGGAAGACGAAGGAGATGTCGCCTTCCGGCAGACCCTTGGAGTTGATGCGCGAGCTCGGCCAGTCGATCGTGCCGGAAGAGACGTCGCCGAGACCGGCGATAATGCGCAACGCGGTCGACTTGCCGCAGCCGGAGGGGCCGAGCAGGCTGATGAATTCACCGCTCTGAACGGTCAGCGACATGTCGGTGAGCGCAACCGTACCGCTGGAGAAGACCTTCGACACGTCCTTCATCACCACAAGCGCTCGGCGCTGTTCGGGAGGAGGCGGGGTGATGAGGGCTTCGGTGGTTGGCGAACTGGTCATTCTGTCTCGCGTTACATCCGCTTTGCATTCAGGTGTTGGGCAGGGGAGACGTTGGGAGGTGAAGCACCCCCCTCTGTCCTGCCGGACATCTCCCCCTCAAGGGGGAGATCGGGCAGTCGCCAGCGTCTCGCTGTACCGCCGTCGCCCAAAGATCCAAACTTCCTGAGTGACGGTAACGATTTTTCGCCAGGGCGCGATGTGATCGATCTCCCCCCTTGAGGGGGAGATGCCCGGCAGGGCAGAGGGGGGTAACGCCTCCGCCCTGTTGTTACATCACTTCTTCAGCGCCATGCCGACGCCCTTGCAGACGTACTTGGTGGTGAAGGCCTTGGTGTAGTCGAGATCGGCCGGCTGGACGCCGATCGAGACCATGTCGTCGAAGAACTTCTTGTAGCGCTCATCGGTCATGCAGCCGATACCCTTGTCCATGGCCTCGCCGGATTCCAGGATGCCGTATTCCTTCATCTTCTTGATGGAATACTCGATCTGGCCATCCGTCATCTCCGGATTGTCCTTCTTGATCAGCTCGTTGGCGGCCTTGTTGTCGCCGTAGAGGTAGTTGTACCAGCCCTCGATCGAGGCGTCGACGAAGCGCTGGACGACGTCGGACTTGGTCTCGACCATGGTGGCGGTCGTGGTGATCATCGTGGAGTAGGGGTTGTAGCCATTGTCGGCGAGAAGGAAGACCTTCGGCGCCCAGCCGGCCTGCTTTTCGATTTCATAGGGCTCGGAGGTCAGGTAGCCCTGCTGGGCCGACTTCGGATCGGCGATGAAGGGGGCCGGGTTGAAGGTGTAGGGCTTGTACTGCTCGTCCTTGAAGCCCTCGTAGTTCTTCTTCATCCACTCGAAATAGGTGACGTAGCCGTCCTTGCCCATGAAGATCGAGTCGAGCTTGGCGAGATCGCCGAACTTCTCGATGCCCTGGTCGGGGTGGGCGAGCAGAACCTGCGGGTCCTTCTGGAAGATCGCCGCGACGTCGACCAGCGGAATGCCTTCCTTGACGGCGTCCATCTCGCCAAGCGGGCTGCCCATGTAGAAGTCGACCTTGCCGGCGATCAGCAGGGCGCGGTTGGCTGCATTGGGGCCGCCCTGGACGATGGTGACCTTGAGCCCGTGTTTCTCATAGGTGCCGTCGGCGACCGCCTGGTAAAAACCGCCGTGCTCGGCCTGGGCCAGCCAGTTGGTGCCGTAGCTGACTTCGTCCAGAGCATAGGCCTGCGAGGCCGAAAACGCCGTCCCGAGCCCGATGAGAGCGAGGAAGGTGGTCTTGCTGAGAGTGTCGCGCATGTCGATCGAGTTCCCCTGTCCTTGACCTGGAGCTCCGTCATTGGGCTCCATTTTCTTCATTTGAGCCATTGCGTTGCGCTTTGAAAAGCATCAAAATTCGTCCGCATTGATGCCTTTTTTGCACTGCGAGGCAGATTGCTGCACAAATAATGCTTATTGACTAATTTTTATGCAACGGTGCTCCATGCTGCACTCTCGGAAACTCCAGTATATCAACGAAATCGTTCGCTGCGGTTCCATCCGAAAAGCGGCTGCGCGGCTGAACGTCGCCTCCTCCGCGGTCAACCGGCAGATCCTCGCGCTCGAGGAGGAACTGGGCGCGCCGATCTTCGAACGGCTGCCGAGGGGGCTGCGCCTCACGGCTGCCGGCGAGCTTTGCGTCGAACATATCCGCGATGTCCTGAAGAACTACGAGAAGCTCGAATCCCGCATTCGCGGCCTCAAGATGCCGCAGGCCGGCAAGGTGACGCTGGTGGCGACGGTGGGTCTCGCCTCCGGACCTTTGCCGCGCATTCTTGCCCGCTTCCTCGACGCCCACCCGCGCGTGCGTATCCAGCTGCGCAATGACGGCGGATCGACGACGATCAATCCTGTTCTGACCGGGGAGGTCGATATCGGTCTTGGCTTCAATATTCCCGCGACCCCCGGCATCCGCACGCTCGCCAATTTCGACGTGCCGGTCGGTGTCGTGCTGCCGCCCGGCCATCCGCTGTCGCATGATTCCGGGCCGATCGATCTCGTCGACGTGGTGCAGGAGAAGCTCGTTCTGGCGCAATCGGGCACCAGTCTGCGCAACATCATCGATCTGGCGCTGGCGCCCGTTCCGCTGCCGGTCGAACCTGTGCTGGAGACCAATTCCTCGGAACTGATGAAGCAGCTGGTCAAGTGCGGCGCAGGGCTGACGCTCCTCAATCCGCTGGACGTCATCAGCGAGTGCCGCGCCGGCGAGTTGGTGTTCCGGCCGCTGCTCGAGGGGCAATTGCGGCACCAGCCGATGAAACTCTTTGCGCGGGCCCGGGCGCCGCTTGATGCGGCGACCAGCCTGTTCGTCGAATACCTGCTGCAGGAGCTGGTCGTGCTCATTCAGGAGCTGCAGGGCAAGGGCCATATCCCGGCGGTCGACAAGACGGCTGAGCGCGCCCTGTCGCTGCGGGAAGAGGATCAGCGCGAGTAGAGATTGGACAGCGGGTAGGCCGCGAGATCGCGCAGCATTTCGACGAAGCCCGCGATCTGGTGCTTGCAGATTGCCTCGCCTTTTTCTGCCGTGCCCTTCGAGGCATCGCCGACGACACCGTTGGGGTTGAGGTCATGGGCGATCCAGGCCAGCGAATGCGGCGGCAGCGGGGTGAGGTATTTCGAGTTGGCCCGCATCTCCTCGGCGCGCGAGACGAAGTTCTGCGCCTTGTCCATGCGCACGAGTTCCGGACGGAAATAGAGCATCAGCGAGGTTTCGACTTCGCCGCCGTGAATGCCATAGCGGTTCTCGTGCTCCGAGATCATGCCGTCCGGGTTGCCGAAACGGCCCCACTGGGTGGAAACGACGGCCATCTGGTGGCGCACACGCAGTTCGCGGGCAACGATGCTCATGACGTCGACATTGCCGCCGTGGGAGTTGACGATCACCATCTTGCGGATGCCGGCTTCTGCGACCTTGGTGCCGATTGCCGTCCAGGCCGGGATCAGGATCTCCGGGCCGAAGGACAGCGTGCCGGGGCCGTAGATGTGTTCGTTGGCCTTGCCGATCTCCTGGGTCGGGAGAACGAGGAAATCGAGGTCGTCCGGGCGCTGGTTCTTCAGTTCGGCCAGCATGCCGTTGGCGATTGCCACGTCGGTTGCGATCGGCAGATGCGGGCCGTGCTGTTCGGTCGAGGCGATCGGCAGGATGGCGATGGTGGTGTCGGGGGAAAGCCCGGCAAAATCGGCGGTGTTCAGTTCGTTCCAGAAGAATGGCTTGGCCATGGCTGTTTCCCTCATATCTGCCTTGTCCATTCGATTAGGCAATTACGCGGGCTTGGAAAAGCATCATATTGCGTGCAGGGCGCTGCCTTAAAGCGTGCACCGCCCGGCGCGCGCCGATCGTGTTTCAGGTCCGGATCAGCCCTTGGGGGCGAGCTTGGGCTTTCCCCATTCGGCAATGGCGATGCCGCCGAGAACCAGAGCCAGTGCGATCAGGTGCAGCGCCTGCAAAGCTTCGCCGAGCAGGGCCAGCGACAGCAGGGTACCGAACACGGGAACGAGGTTGATGAACAGGCCGGCGCGGTTTGCGCCGATTCCTTCCACGCCCATGATGTAAAACACCTGGGAGATCAGCGACGGCAGCAGCGCGGCATAGGCGATGATCCCCCAGCCGATCAGGTCCGGCAGGATCAGGTGGCCGGCCGCCTCTTCCCAGGCGACCAAGGGGATCGCCGACAGCGAAGCCCCGAGCGCGGATCCCGCCATCATGCTCTTCCAGTGGATCTGCGGACGCCAGCGCAGGGCAATCGTGTAGATCGCATAGGCGACGACCGCGAGCAGGAGGAGAGCGTCGCCGAAGTTCATCGACAGCGACAGCAGCACGTTGATGTCGCCGCGCGTCGCGGTCAGCGCCACGCCGACGAAGCTGATGGCAAAGCCGAGGATCTGCACAAACGAGACCGGGATGCGGAACAGCAGGAAGTTCAGGATGAAGATCAGAACCGGAATGCCGCCCTGCTCGATCGCGCCGTTCACTGCGCTCGTATATTTGAGAGCCGTATAGAGAAAGCCGTTGAAAGCGGTGTAGCCGACGGCGCCATAGGCCAGCATCAGCAGCCAGTTGCGCCTGAGCGCCGGCCAGTCCTTCTTCAGTTGCGGAACCGAGATGGCGCAGATGATTGCGAGCGCGATCGTCCAGCGGGAGAAGTTCAGCATCATCGGGCTGACATGGCCGACGGCCAGCTTTCCCACCACGGTATTGCCGCCCCAGAAAAGCGTTGCGACAGTCAGAAAGAAGTAGGCTCTGAGAAGCAAGGGATTTCACCGAAGACTTTTTGGGGAAGGGGCAGAGAAGCTCTGATTTGCCGCATGGGATAGGCGAGGGGGCGCCCTTTGTCACGCAAAAAGCCGATTTCTCCCGCATAAACGGGTCGATTTCATAAAAACAACACAGTATAGATGCGCGGGTTTGGACAAGGCGCAGAGTGCTTGCGCGATAGACAGGATTTCGAAATGACGAATGTCGTGGTTGTGGGTTCGCAGTGGGGAGACGAGGGCAAGGGCAAGATCGTCGACTGGCTCTCCGAGCGGGCGGATATCGTCGTCCGGTTCCAGGGCGGCCACAATGCCGGCCACACCCTGGTGATCGACGGCATCAGCTATAAGCTGTCGCTGCTGCCCTCGGGCGTCGTGCGCCCCGGCAAGAAGGCCGTGATCGGCAACGGCGTCGTCGTCGACCCGCATGCGCTGATCGCCGAGATCGGCCGCCTCAAGGACCAGGGCGTCGAAGTCACGCCGGAGAACCTGCGAATCGCCGAAAACGCCACGCTCATCCTGTCGCTGCACCGCGAGCTTGACGGTATGCGCGAAGACGCCGCCTCCAACAGCGGCACCAAGATCGGCACCACCCGCCGCGGCATCGGCCCGGCCTATGAGGACAAGGTCGGCCGTCGCGCGATTCGCTTTATGGATCTGGCCGATCTCGACGCGCTGGAAGGCAAGGTCGAGCGTATCCTGACCCATCACAATGCGCTGCGCCGCGGCTTCGGCGTGGCCGAGGTCGAGCACAAGACGATCATGGAAGAGCTGACCTCGATCGCCGATCGCGTCCTGCCCTTCATGGATTCGGTCTGGGTTCTGCTCGACAAGGAGCGCCGCAAGGGCTCGCGCATCCTGTTCGAAGGCGCGCAGGGCTCGCTGCTCGACATCGACCACGGCACCTATCCCTTCGTCACCTCGTCGAACACGGTCGCCGGCCAGGCCGCTGCCGGCTCCGGCATGGGCCCGGGCTCGCTCGGCTATATCCTCGGCATCACCAAGGCCTATACGACCCGCGTTGGCGAAGGTCCGTTCCCGACCGAGCTGACCGATGAAATCGGCCAGTTCCTCGGCGAAAAGGGCCATGAGTTCGGCACTGTCACCGGCCGCAAGCGCCGCTGCGGCTGGT
Source organism: Rhizobium sp. (assembly GCA_036722275.1). Lineage (GTDB taxonomy): Bacteria > Pseudomonadota > Alphaproteobacteria > Rhizobiales > Rhizobiaceae > Allorhizobium. The sequence continues at coordinate 24,694 of DAIMJJ010000016.1, forward strand.
TCGACGCCGCACTGGTTCGCCAGTCGGTCGCGACCAACGGCATCACCGGCATCGCGCTCAC
>DAIMJJ010000016.1:24854-34761 GCA_036722275.1 Rhizobium sp.
GCGCCGGTGGCTCTGCTTTCGACCAGCCCCGAGCGTGACGACACCATACTTGTGACTGATCCATTTGAAGACTAAGCTTGGAATTCGTTAAGCTTTTGCCAGCCGGCCTTCAGCCGGCGACAACGAGAAAGTGCTGATGGCTGACTTCATAGCGGTTATCCGGCGTGCCGTGGACGGCCTGTCGACCAATACTCCAGAAATGCGTGCCAAGGTCTATGACAAGGCACGCAGCGCCGTCATGCGGCAGCTGGAGAACATGAATCCGCGGCCGCCGGAGCAGATGCTCCAGCGCCAGCTCGACAAGTTGAATGCGGCGATCCGCGAAGTCGAGGCCGAACACGCCGAGGCTTTGCCGGAAGAAGAGGCCGTCGAAGCCTTCGAAGAGACCATGGCGCCGCAGCCGGTCGAACGGCCGTGGCAAGAGGAACAGCCGGCGGTTGCCGCACCCGAGTCTGTGTTCGAAGCCGAGCCGGTCGCGCCCACACCTGTCGCCGAACCCATTGAAGAGCGCCAGCCGGAGGTCGCGTCCTCCGTTCCGCATGACGAGGTGGAGGATCCGTGGGCCGAGCCCGCGCCCGCGCCCGCGTCGGCCGAGCCTTCTGACGAACCCGTGGTCGAGCCCGAGCAATACGGGACCAGTGCCCCTGAGCCCGAGGCGGCTGCGCCTTATTTCGAGGAGCCGCATCCGGCGCCCGCGCCTGCGGAGCCTGTTCACCCGGAGCCGGTGCATGCCGAACCCGCCTTCGACGAACCGCCGCAGTGGGCCGCCGCGCCCGTAGATGTCGACGCGCCTGCCGTGCCGCCGGCACCGGCCTATGACGATGTCGATCGCTACGCGCTGCCGTCGGGCGAGCCGGAGGCCGTCTATGCCGCCCCCATCCAGGCCGAGGAGCCCGAAGAGCACCGCGAGAGTGTTCGCGCCGAAGAGGCCGAGGCCGAGCTGGCCGATCTTGCGGGGACATATGCCGAGCCCGCTCCGGCGCCGGCCCCGAGTGTTCCGGCCTATAACCGCCTCGTCGAGATGCCGATCACGCATGGTGACGACTGGCTGGGCACGCGCTCGACCGATTTCGGCGCCCGCCCTGTTGCCGCCGAAGAGCCGAAGCCAGCTGCACCCGCCCAGCCGGCCTTTGAGCCGTGGGAGATCCCGGGCGAGCCGCAGCGCCTTGTCGAAGAGCCGGTTTTCGAGCCCGTCCGGCCCGAGCCTTCGCAGGTCCAGACGGCTGCATCGACCGGGGCTGCCCCGCTCGATCCTCTCGATTGGGATGGTTCCGCCTATGCCGAGCCGGCCCGCAAGCCGGCCGACGCGACTTCTCAGGAGCTGCCGGTCGCGGACGACTTCTCCGACTGGTTCGCCGAATATGACAAGCCGAAGGCAGACGCCGATGTCCCGGCCGGTGTGGCGCAGCCCGCCGATGCGGCTGCGCTGAGCTTCGAGCCGGACGCCTTTGTGCCGGCTGCGGTCGCTCCTGGCCGGCAGGCTGAGGATGTCGATGCCTTTCTCGCGGAATCGCAACAGCGGGCCTACCGTCTGGAGCCGAAGAAGAGCCGCAACTATGCGCCTCTCGTTCTCGGCGTGCTCGCCGTTGCACTGCTGGCCGGCGGTGGCTTTGCGGCATGGACCTATCGCGATCAGGTCAGCCAGTTCGTGAGCGGGCTCACCGGTTCTGCGCCGACCGACGTTGCCGGCACGGGCGAGACCCAGACCCCACCGGGCGGTGAAACAGCGACCGGGACCGACGCTCCGGGCGCGACGCCTGCCGGGAACACACCGCCGGCAAACGGTGCTGCCGACGACGGTGCCGTCACGGGCCAGAAGTTCACGCAGCGTCTGCTGCCGGACGGCACCGAAGTGGACGAGGGGGCCGGAACCACGGCCCCGGGCGGCTCCGCCACAGAAGGCAGGTCGGTCAGCGAACAGAATGTCGCCTCGACCGTCGAACCGACGGACCAGCCGCCGGTCGGAACCAATGCCGGCGCGGCGACCGCCACGGCTCCGGCTTCGACGACGCCGGCAGCCGCCGACGCCATTCCGGCCGCCAATGGCGAACGCGCCTTCCTCTACGAGGAGCGCCTCGGCCAGACCTCGCCGACTGCGGTTCCAGGCACGATCGCCTGGACGGCGCTGCGCGAGACCGGCGAGGACGGCAAGCCCAACCCGGCCATTCAGGGCAAGATCACCATTCCGGATCGGGGGCTGACCGCGCTCATCACCATCAAGCGCAATTCCGACAGCTCGCTGCCGGCCAGCCATCTGATCGAGGTCGTCTTCTCCGTGCCCGCCGATTTCGAGGGGGGTGCCATCGACAAACTCGAGCGCATCGCCATGAAGCGGACCGAGCAGGACCGCGGCGATCCGCTGGTCGCGGTGTCCGCTAAGGTGACCGACGACACCTATCTGGTGGCGCTCAACGACTTCCAGGACGTTATGAAGGCCAATCTCGACCTGTTGGCGAACCGAGGCTGGATCGACATTCCGATCAGCTATCGCAACGGTCGTCGGGCGCTTCTGACGCTGGACAAGGGTGCTGCCGGCAAGGCGGTGTTCGACCAGGTCATCCGCGAATGGGCAGCGCTCGGTACGCCGGGCAACTGACCGCTCACCATCCTTTAAAAACAGAGAACCCGGATCTCGCGATCCGGGTTTTTCTTTGGGCTCGACGGGTGCGGGCGGGAGGTCTCAAGCCTCCACCACCCTCAAGGCCGAGGCGCGTTCCAGCGCCTCCTTCTGGACGGCTTCCTGCACCTTTTCGAAGGCGCGAACCTCGATCTGGCGCACGCGTTCGCGGCTGATGTCGAACTCGGCGGACAGCTCCTCGAGCGTCACCGGATCTTCGGCCAGGCGTCGCGCCTGGAAGATGCGCTTTTCGCGATCGTTGAGCACGCTCATCGCCTTGGCCAGCATGCGGCGGCGGGTCTCGAGCTCGTCCTGCTCGATCAGCACTTCTTCCTGGCTTTCGTGATCGTCCACCAGCCAGTCCTGCCACTGGCCGGACTCGCCTTCGGTGGCGCGGATCGGGGCGTTGAGCGAGGCGTCGCCGGAGAGGCGGCGGTTCATCGACACGACCTCTTCCTCGGAAACGTTGAGCTTGGTGGCGATCTCGCTCACCTGTTCCGGCTTGAGGTCACCTTCTTCGATCGCCTGGATCTTGCCCTTCAACCGACGCAGGTTGAAGAACAGCCGCTTCTGGTTGGCGGTGGTGCCCATCTTCACGAGCGACCACGAGCGCAGGATGTATTCCTGGATCGAGGCCTTGATCCACCACATGGCATAGGTCGCCAGGCGGAAGCCGCGTTCCGGGTCAAACTTTTTGACGGCCTGCATCAGGCCGACATTGCCCTCGGAGACCACTTCGCCGATCGGCAGGCCGTAGCCGCGATAGCCCATGGCGATCTTGGCGACGAGGCGCAGATGGCTCGTCACCAGCTTGTGGGCGGCATCGCGGTCGCCATGCTCGGCATAGCGCTTGGCAAGCATGTATTCCTGCTGCGGCTCCAGCATGGGAAACTTGCGGATTTCATCGAGATATCGGTTGAGACCGGCTTCGCCGGCGGTAATGGAAGGCAAAGTATTGCGGGCCATAGAGCACCCCCTGTTCGTTTCGGCCCCCCGTGGCAAGTGGGCGGGCCTGATTTCCGTGGATTTCCCAAAATCCCACAGAAACCCGGATAACAGATAAGTGTGGCAAAACCCGGATACAAGGGTGACGCCGCATCACGAAGGCGTGAGGCGGTCAGCGGCGGGGCGTGCAGTGTCGGTTTCGATTTGGACCGCCCGTGCCGTCAGATCGATCTCAGTGCGTCGATGATGTCCTGCATGTCGGCCGGCACCGGTGCGGTGAAGTGCATCGTTTCGCCGGTCGTCGGATGCTCGAAGGCGAGCAGATAGGCATGCAGCGCCTGGCGCGAAAAACCCTTCACCTTGGTCTGGGCCGGTTCCGGCAGAAGATTGGCTTTGGTTTTGAAGGCCGCGCCATAATCCTGGTCGCCGATCAGCGGATGGCCGATATGGGCCATGTGCACGCGGATCTGGTGGGTTCGTCCGGTCTCCAGACGGCATTCGACGAGCGCGGCGATGGCGGTCGCGTCCGGCTTTTCGCCGTAGCGTTCCAGCACTTCGTAATGGGTGATGGCCTCACGGGCGTCGTCGGTGTCTTCCCGCTTCACGGTGCGCTTGGTGCGGTCACCGGCACGGCCGAGCGGCGCATCGATCGTGCCTGTCAGGCCGCGCGGCCGGCCCCAGACCAGCGCCTGATAGGCGCGCTCCAGCGGGCCGGTCCGGCCATGGTCGGCGAACTGGTCGGCCAGATGACGGTGGGCGATGTCGTTCTTGGCGACGACCATGACGCCGGACGTGTCCTTGTCGAGCCGGTGGACGATGCCGGGACGCTTCACGCCGCCGATGCCCGACAGGCTGTCGCTGCAGTGGTGGATCAGCGCATTGACCAGCGTACCGGTCCAATTGCCGGCGCCGGGGTGAACCACGAGACCCGGCGGCTTGGCGATGACGATCAGGTCGGCATCCTCGTAGAGCACGTCGAGCGGAATGTCCTCGCCCTTGGGCTCGGGATCCTCCGGCTCGGGCAGAACGATCGACAGGCGGTCGCCGGGGCGGATCTTGCGCTTGGGTTCGGTGACGGCAACATCGTTGATGGCGACCGCACCCTGTTCGATGAGCGCCTTCACGCGGTTGCGCGAGAACTCGCCGTCCAGCGCGGCTGCCAGCCAGGCATCGAGCCGCCCTTCGGCATCTTCGCCGGCAATCAGGTCTTTTCTTGCCGCTCCGGCTTCGTTAAAGGGGTCGGTCATCTGTCATTCCGTGTGAGAACCACCGGGATTGCGGCTCAGGGTCTGGCTGCCACTTGGCACAGACTGCGGGCTTCGACAATCGCCAGCCATGTTTTCCGGCTGATTTTCCCTGACCAATGGTTCGCATCGGGGAGAAGAACCAGACCTTGCGGACCTCAGGAACAGAGACGTCAAAGCCATGGCACATCTTGAGGAAGACGAACAGGAAGAAAAGCCGCTCGACCCGGCAATGGAAAATGTCCGCCGCAAGATGATCAAGCTGCAACTGGTGTCCGGCGGCATCATGATGCTGATGTTCATGGCGGTGCTGGCGGCCATTGTTTACAAGGTCACGCGCCCGGACGGCACGGAACAACCGGTCGCATCGCCGGGGCTTGCCATTCCTGCCGATCAGCCGCTCAGCCTCACGGCCAATCTGCCGGCCGGGTTAACCGTCTTGTCGAGCGATCTGTCGAACAACCAGATCCTGTTCTACGGAACGATGGCGGATGGCAGCCGCAAGGCTCTCGTCTTCGATCTCTCCGTTGGCCGCATCATCGCCGACGTGACCTTGAGCGGAAACTGAGGTTTTGCCCTCCATGGGGAGCGACCGGCTGATTGCGATCGAGGATCCGGCCGATCCGCGTATTGCGGAATTTACGCAGATCCGCGAGCGCGACCTGACCGGGCGTTCCGGCCAGTTCATTGCCGAGGGAACGGTGGTGCTGAGAATGCTGGCGGGCGCGCATGCGGCCGGTCGAGGCTTTCGCGCCGAGAAGCTGCTGCTGCTGCGCAACCGGGTGGAGGGCGTGGCCGACCTCATCGATGCCTTCCCGTCCGAGGTGCCCGTCTACGTGGCGGAGGGCCCGGTGCTCGATGCCATTGCGGGTTTCCATCTGCACCGCGGCGTGCTGGCACTCGGGCGCCGGGCGAATGCGCCGTCCGCCGTCGAACTGACCGCGAGCCTGCCGCAGACATCGCTCGTGCTTGTCGGCTGCGGCATCTCGAACCATGACAATATCGGAGCGCTGTTTCGCAACGCCGCCGGCTTCGGCGCCGACGCGGTCCTGCTCGACGAGACCTGCTGCGATCCGCTCTACCGAAAGGCCCTGCGCGTGTCGGTCGGCTCCGTGCTGACCACGCCCTATGCGCGCGAGGGGTCGGCGGCCGACCGGCTTTCGGCGCTGGCCGAGGCGGGCTTTGCCATCTGGGCGCTGTCTCCGTCCGGCAGCACCGAGATCAGCGCCATTCCACCGTCGCCGCGCATGGCGCTGGTCATGGGCACGGAAGGCGAGGGGCTGCCGAAGGCGATCCTCGAGCGCTTCCATACCGCACGCATCGCGCAGATGCCCGGCCTCGACAGTCTCAATGTCGGCACGGCAAGCGGCATTGCGCTCTATAGTCTGGCAAGGTCAATGGGTCGCCTCGACGGGTAGAGTCTGGCCGATCAGGCAAGGCCGGGCGGATCGATTATTCCGCGACCGGTCCGGGCGACTGAGCCGAGCCGGCGAGCGAAGGGTCGATCGCCAGGACACGCTCGGCAAGCGTCAGGCCCTTGCCCGTTCCCTTGCCCGACTTGCCGCGCAGCAGGTCGGGGATCGGCGACTTTTCACCCTCGCGGGCCGCGGTCAGCACCACCATCTTGGCGGCGATGTCGGCGATCTCCTCGCGCAGCGCCTTGTCGTTGGTTGCGGCCTTGGCTTTCAACAGGCGCTCCGTGAGCGCCGTGTGGCGATGCTGAAGTTCGTCCGCGAGCGCAGCTTCGGGATCCCGGCCATCGGTCGCGGAAGCCGGCGCTTCCGGTCGTTCCTCGCTCATGGCGATTTCCTTGAAATCGGGAACGGGAAGGTTGGCGGCCTTCAACGCCTTGGCGGCGGCGCGGACCTGGCTGTTGGCTGTCTTCACGCCCTGCTTCAGCCGTTCGATCTCTTTCATTTTACGCTCAAGCAAGGAATCCTTGTCGACATTCTCGGCCATGGCCCGTGCCAGACGGTCCTCGACCCGCAGCACTTTGTGCTCCTCTTGCGCCAGCCGGATCTCCGCATCCTTGGCGCGCTTGGTCAGCAGCTTGGTATCCCGGCGCAGTTCCTCGCGCTCGTCGCGCAGCGCCTGCATCCGCATCTTGAGGTTTTCGATCTCGGTCTCGCGTGTGGTCCGCTCGATCTTCAGATTGTCCACGTCCGCCATGATCCGCTCGATACGGCGCGCAAATGCCGAAATCTCGAGATCCTTGGCGGCCAGCGATTCTTCCGTGCGCCGCAGCGCCTCTTTCAGATTGACCGCCTCGACTTCGGCGCGACGCACTTTCGACCGGAAATCGGCGGCCTCGACGCTCATCTCGTTGATCTGCACATGCAGATCCTGATTGTCGGCCATCAGGCGGCTCGCCTCGCGCGACAGCGTGTCGTTGGCAAGCTTCAGCGATACGGCAAGTTCGCGCTCGCGCAGGAGTTCCTGCGTGGTCTTGGCGTTCTCGGCCGCGTAGAGCGCCCGCACCATATCCTTCTGCGCACGGATTTCCTGGGGGCTGAGCGGCATGGTCGCCTTCAGCCGGTTCTCCGTGTAGAGCACGACACGCCTGTGGATCGCCGGCGCGATCAGCATCACGATCATGGCCGCAGCCAGGAAACCCAATCCAAAAAGCAGGGCATATTCGATCACGGGCGTGCCACTTCTGCGTTCATGCTGGTCTTTACCCATCAATAACCATGCGCCGCCTGCAAGAACAAGCGGCGCGGCTTTGCCGGATCATCATTCTTTTGCAGGACGGTAAAGATGCGGGTCCGACGACCCGCAGTCGAAGCGATGTCGCCGTTCAGAAGGGGTTCCAGGTGGGCTGGCGGGTCAGTTTCAGATAGCCGACATTGACGCCGAGGCGGGCGCCGATGCCGGTGCGAATCGGGACCAGCACGACGTTGCGGCTTTTCAGCACCGTCATGCCGACGCCGGCGACCACATAGGCCGAGCCGCTGACGCCGCCATAGCGGGCAAACAGGCTGTCGACGGAGGGCAGGTCATAGACCAGCATCATCACGCGGGTGCCGTTGCCGCCATAGTCGATGCCGAGCGAAGGACCCTGCCAAAAGACCTCGTGCTGGCCGGCATTCTTGGTGTTGAGCTGGCCTTCGCCATAGGTGAGCCCGGCAACGAAAGCGCCGGAGCCTTCCTGGCCAAGGATGTAGCCGTTCGGCAGCCCGTGCTGCTGGAAGGCCTCTTCGATGACCTTGGCGAGCGCACCGCTCGTCTCGCCGAAGAAGCCATGACCGGCGTCGACGATTTCCTGAGCGGTATATTCGCCCGCGGCTCTGGCCTCGCGGGTCGCCGGACCAAGGCTTGCCACGGAGAGAATCAGGGCCACCAGGAACATCCGAATGGCGTTGAAATCGCGGGTCGTCACAAGGCGCATGGGGGTCTCCTCCATCCGTAATCGGGGCATTTGGCATGTCCAATGCGGGTAAAGCAATTTAGCGAGCATCGTATTAACAATCGGTTTACCAAATATGGTGTCATTATGACCGAAAGGAATCCGACCACACCGGGCGCCCTCGTTTGCGCATCCGGCCCTTCCGTGGGGATCGATCTTCAGGAGCGACCGATGCCGAAAAATGCCAATCTGACCCTCGCCGGCCCCGATCTGGCGGCCCTCTTGTGCAGCCGCGTCTGCCACGACGTCATCTCGCCGGTCGGCGCGATCAACAACGGGCTGGAACTGCTCGATGAGGGCGGCGCCGACGCCGATGCGATGGACCTCATCCGTACCAGCGCGCTCAATGCCTCGGTCCGTTTGAAGTTCGCCCGTCTCGCCTTCGGGGCCTCCGGCTCGGTCGGGGCCTCGATCGACACGGGCGAAGCGGAAAAGGCGGCCAAGGACTTCGCCGCCGCCGAGAAAAAGACAGAGGTCAGCTGGACCGGTCCCCGGGCAATCATCGCCAAGAACCGCGTGAAGCTGTTGCTCAACCTGTTTCTGATCGCCTATGGCGCGATCCCGCGCGGCGGTCAGATCGACATCACCCTCGAAAATCCGGAATACGAGGCGAAGTTCAAGCTCACCGCCAAGGGGCGGATGATGCGCGTGCCGCCGAAGTTCGCCGAGATCTGCAATGGCACGGTGGAAGAGGCGATCGATGCCCATTCGATCCAGCCCTATTACACGGTGCTGCTGGCCGAGGAATGCGGCATGGAGCTCAAATACGTCGTCAGCGAGGATGAGATCGTCTTCACCGCTGAGACCGTGCCGGCCGCTTGAGCGCACGACGACAAGCCCCGGTCGACTCTTTCAGAAGGCACGCCACTTTGGCGTGCTTTTTTCGTTCGGGCGCACGGCGCGCTGGAGGGCGGTAACGATTCATTAGTCGAAAGCGCTTATCGTCTGGGGCGGTTGCGGCCATTCCCATGACGGGGACGGCAGTCAGGTGGGAGTTCACGATGCAGCGTTTGATGATTGCGGACAGTTCGGACGTGGTTCGCAAGGTCGGCAAGAAGATCCTGTCCGAAATCGGCTTCCTCGTGCTCGAAGCCGCTACGGCGCGCGAAGCGCTGACCCGCTGCGATACCGAACTTCCCAATATCATCATCGTCGACGCTGGACTTGAAGGTGCTCTCGACCTCATCACCAATATCCGCGCGCTGCCGAACGGCAAGAGCGTGTTGATCTATTACTGCGTCGTTGAAGCCGATCTGAAGACAATGATGGCCGGTAAGCGGGCAGGGGCCAACGACTTCCTGCTGAAACCGTTCGATCGCAAGATCCTGACCCAGATGTTCACCGACAAGGCGATCGCCGCCTGAACGACGGGGAAACCCGCCTGTGACGTCACGCCCCGCATTGTCGGGGCGTTTTTCGTTTCAGCGCTCGAATCCAGGGTTCGAGAAGGGTCGGGCGGGTCGTCCCCGAGGAAGCCCACAAACAAAAAACCTGCCCGGTGAGGGGCAGGTCGAATGCAGCGCGGGGGTGGCGCCTATGCGGATATCAGGCGGTTTCCATGTATTCCGAACCGTCGGGCTCGCGCAGCACATAGCCGCGGCCCCAGACCGTTTCGATGTAGTTGGCGCCGCCGGCAGCGTTTGCGAGCTTCTTGCGCAGCTTGCAGATGAAGACGTCGATGATCTTCAGTTCGGG
>DAIMJJ010000017.1:0-16941 GCA_036722275.1 Rhizobium sp.
AATGCCCGGCAGTGCCGGGCATTTCTGTCGAATGAAATCTATTCGCCGATCAGTTGTTGGCGGCCGGCGCCGGAGCGGCTTCCGTTGCGGGAGCGGCTTCGGTAGCCGGGGCAGCTTCCGCGGCGGGCGCAGCTTCGGCTGCCGGAGCAGCTTCAGCGGCAGGTGCTGCTTCGGCCGGGGCAGCGGCAGCATCGGCAGCCGGCAGCGGAACCGGCGAGTCAGCCAGCGAGCGCAGGTAGGCGATCAGGTTGGCGCGCTCGTCTTCCTTCTTCAGACCGGCGAAGCCCATCGCGGTGCCGGCGATGAACTTCTTCGGTGCAGCCAGGAAGTGATTGAGGTTGTCGAAGGTCCAGGTGACCGAACCGCCCTGCGAGAAATCCTTCATCGCGGCCGAGTAGCCGAAGCCTTCATGGGTGGCGACGGGACGTTCGACCACGCCGAAAAGGTTCGGGCCAACCTTGTTGGCGCCGCCCTTGTCGGCGGTGTGACAGCTTGCGCACTTCTTGAAGACGGCTTCGCCGGCTGCAGCATCGGCGCTTGCCAGGAGCGTGGCAATCGGGGTTTCTGCAGCAGCAGCGGCCTCGGCGCCGGCTTCACCTTCGGAAGCGCCCTCGGCAACGATCGCAAAGCCTTCCTTCTCCGGAACCGGCGAGTGGAAAATACCTTCCGACGCGATGGATACTGTCATCAGGACGAAAACGGTGCCAAGAAGAGCACCAACGCCCATGTTCACATATGAGTTCATCTGCAAACGCTCCCATGCAGCCGGCGGATTAGAAACCGGACGATCTTGAAATCGCGCGGAACCTATGTCTTTTGCTTGACAGTTGCAACACGATTGTGATCCCCGAATTGGGACTTTTTGACACTTTTCCGGCATGATTTGAAGGGGCTGGCGATGAAGAACGACGAATTGGGCAAGACCCTCGTACTGATCCCGGCACGAATGGCGTCGACCCGCCTGCCCGGAAAGCCGCTCGCCGACATTTGCGGCCTGCCAATGATCGTCCAGGTCGCCGAGCGCGCCCGCGAGGCCAATGTCGGCAGAATCATCGTCGCCGTCGACGACCAGCGCGTTTTCGACGCCGTATCGGCCGCCGGCTTCGAAGTGGTGATGACGCGCGTCGACCACCAGTCCGGTTCCGACCGTATCCACGAGGCGCTGACCAAGGCTGATCCGGACGGTCGCGTCGAGATCGTCATTAACGTGCAGGGCGACCTGCCGACGATCGAGCCAGAGACCATCCGCGCGGCGCTCAGGCCGCTCGAAGATCCGGCCGTCGACATCGCGACTCTGACCGTTGAGATCACCGACGAGGAAGAGAAGACCAATCCGAACGTCGTCAAGGTCGTCGGATCACCCCTATCGGACACACGGCTGCGCGCGCTCTATTTTACCCGGTCGACCGCGCCGCACGGCAAGGGTCCGCTCTATCACCATATTGGCCTCTATGCCTATCGCCGCGCCGCGCTGGATCGCTTCGTCGCGCTCCAGCCCTCCCCGCTTGAAAAGCGGGAGTCGCTTGAGCAGCTGCGCGCACTCGAAGCCGGCATGCGCATCGACGTCGAGATCGTCAATTCTATCCCGCTCGGGGTCGACACACCCGCAGACCTCGAGAAAGCCCGCCAGATCCTCAGCTCCAAGGCCCGGTAAAGAACGGATACCCGATGACCACCAGAACCAACAGGATCGCCTTCCAGGGCGAGTTCGGCGCCAATTCGGACATGGCCTGCCGGGATATGTTCCCGCAGATGGAGCCGCTGCCCTGCCCGACCTTCGAGGACGCCTTCGTGGCGGTGGAGAACGGCGAGGCGGATCTCGCCATGATCCCGATCGAGAACACGATCGCCGGGCGCGTGGCCGACATCCACTATCTTCTGCCGGAATCGCGGCTGCATATCGTCGGCGAATATTTCATGCCGATCCGCTTCCAGCTGATGGTCCTGCCGGGCGTGTCGATCAGCGAGATCCGCACCGTCCACAGCCATATCCATGCGCTCGGCCAGTGCCGCAAGATCATCCGGTCGAACGGCTGGAAGCCGGTGGTCGCCGGCGATACGGCAGGAGCCGCCAAGCTGGTCGCCGAACGCGGCGACCGCACCATGGGCGCGCTTGCACCGCGGCTTGCGGCCGAACTCTACGGCCTCGACATTGTCGCGGAGAATGTCGAGGACACGGAGAACAACGTCACCCGTTTCGTCGTTCTGTCGCGGGAAGAATCGATCGCCCAGCGCTCCAGCCCCGACGAGCTGTTTGTCACCACCTTCGTCTTCAACGTGCGCAACATTCCCGCCGCCCTCTACAAGGCCATGGGCGGCTTTGCCACCAACGGCATCAACATGACGAAGCTCGAGAGCTACCAGATCGGCGGCAAGTTCGTAGCGACCCAGTTCTATGCGGACATTGAGGGCCATCCGGACGACGCGCCGGTACGCCGCGCGCTCGAAGAGCTGCGCTTCTTCTCGGAGAAGGTCCGCATCCTCGGCGTCTACAAGGGCCACCCGATGCGCGGCAAGCTCGGCGGCTGAGGCCTACAGCAGGTCGCGTTGGTTCGGATTCACGCGACCTGCTGTCGTCTTTTGTTTGCGCATGTCTTTTTCGCGAAACCGCTGCACACTTTCGCGAGACATGCTCCAACGCCTCAGCGCTTCCACTCGAGCCAGTCGACGATCAGGCGGCGAGCGATCGTGCCCTCGATCGGCAGGCTGCGGCCGTCAACCACCGGGCCATGCTCGATCAGCGCGGCGATCTCGGCGCGCGTGAACCAGCGGCAGTCGGCAAGCTCGGCCGCGTCCGCCTGAATGTCGAACGAGAGGGCTTCGGCAAAACAGCCGATCATCAGCTGGTGCGGCATCGGCCAGGGCTGAGAGGCGTGGTAACGCACGCGGCCGATCTCGATACCCGACTCTTCGCGCGTTTCGCGACGCACCGCGTTCTCGATGGTCTCCCCCGGCTCGACGAAGCCGGCAAGGCTGGAATACATGCCTTCCGGAAAGCGATGGTTGCGGCCGAGCAGGCAACGGTCGCGCTTCTCGTCGATCGCCAGCATGATCGCCACCGGATCGGTGCGCGGGAAGATCTCGTGGCTACAGGCGGTGCAGACCCGCTTGTAGCCGCCGATCCGGCTTTCCATCGGCGACCCGCAACGGCCGCAGAAACGATTGTCGGCGTTCCAGCGCAACAGGCTGAGCGCCTGGGCCGCCTCACCGGCCAGGTCCTCGCCGACCAACCGGTCGCGAAACAGCGCGCGGGCATCCGACGGCTTGTAGTGGCTGGCCAGGTCCTCGGCCGGGCACTGGACCGGAACGGCAATTCGCGGCTCGCCCGTCGGCTGGAAGCCGAGAAGCACGGCATTGTCGAAATCCGGAGAAAGCTCGGCCAGTTCGTAAGGCGCAAACAGCGGGTCGAGCACCGCACCGTCGTGCTTGAGAACAAGTTTGGCGTCACAGAAGGCAAGAATATGCGTGCCTTCCACGGCCAGAGCCTTCTGCAGCGAGGTCTCGTCGCGGTGTTCGCTGTCGCGGGCAAGGGCGTTGCGGGAAAAGGCGGTCAGGTCGCTGGGTTCGGGATGCGGACCGGCGACGTCGAAGATCGATTTTTTCATGAGTGGATGGCTTCGAGAATCTTTTGCTGAAAGGCACGGCGTTCGTCCTCGCCGTAAGGGACGGCGGTTCCATGGCCCCAGACAGGGCCCGGCCAGTTGGCATCACCTTCAACCCGGGCAATGACATGGACATGAAGCTGGCGGACGACGTTGCCGATCGCGGCGATGTTGATCTTCGTGGCGCCGGTCAAAGCCTTGAGGGCGGTGGCGACCATGTTCTGTTCGAAGGTCAGGACCGCCTGGTCGAGCGGCGTGAGATCGAAGAGTTCGGATACGCCCGGCCGCTTCGGCACGAGCACCAGCCACGGCCAGCGGCTGTCATTGATCAGCCTGAGCTGGCAAAGTCCGAGCTGGACCAGAAGGTCGCTATCCCGGGCCAGCCGCTCGTCGAGTACGAATGTGTCCAAGGCGTCCCTCCTGCTGTTTTTCTCCTCTGTAGCAGTTTTTTGTCGGCTTGGCTTGCATTTGATCGGGATATTGCCGATATGTGCCTTCGGGAGGTTGGTGGTGGACGAGCCACTCGCCAACCGGGTCAGGTCCGGAAGGAAGCAGCCCTAACGAGCGCGGCACGGGTCATCGTGCCAGCCTCCCACCTTCCATTTCATTTGGTCGGCCACGCTGCTGGCCAGTGCGTGCCCGGATATCGGGTCTTCGAGAGACGCTGGCAGGGCGATGAGCGATTTCGAGCCGAAAGCATCGAATTCCGAGGGTAGCGCCACCGGCTACCGGGTTCTCGCCCGCAAGTACCGCCCCAAGGACTTTTCCGACCTGATGGTTGGCCAGGAGCCGATGGTGAGGACCCTCACCAACGCCTTCGAGACCGGACGCATTGCGCAGGCCTACATGCTGACGGGCGTGCGCGGGGTGGGCAAGACAACGACGGCACGCATTCTGGCGCGCGCACTCAATTACAAGACCGCCGAAATCGACAAGCCGACGATCGATCTCAAGGTCCCTGGCGAGCACTGCCAGGCGATCATGGAAGGCCGTCATGTCGACGTCATCGAAATGGACGCCGCCTCTCATACCGGTATCGACGATATCCGTGAGATCATCGAGCAGGTGCGCTATCGCCCGGTCTCGGCGCGCTACAAGGTCTACATCATCGACGAAGTGCACATGCTCTCGACGCAGGCTTTCAACGGCCTGCTGAAGACGCTGGAAGAGCCGCCCGAGCATGTGAAGTTCATCTTCGCCACCACCGAGATCCGCAAGGTTCCGATCACGGTCCTGTCGCGCTGCCAGCGCTTCGACCTGCGCCGCATCAGCGCCGGCGATCTGGTCGGCCTGTTCTCGACCATTTCGTCCAAGGAAGGCATCGAAGCCGAGGAAGAGGCGCTGGCGATGATCGCGCGTGCCGCCGAAGGCTCGGCGCGCGACGGGCTTTCGCTGCTCGACCAGGCGATCGCCCATGGCGGCGGCGTGGTGCGGGCGGATGCCGTGCGCGGCATGCTCGGCCTTGCCGACCGCGCCCGCATCGTCGACTTGTTCGGGCATATCGTCCGCGGTGACGTGACGGCGGCGCTTGCCGAATTTGGCAGCCAATACGAGGCCGGTGCCAACCCGACGGTGGTGCTGACCGACCTTGCCGACTTCACCCATCTCGTCACGCGGCTGAAATACATCCCCTCCGCCGCGCAGGACCCTTCGCTCAGCGAAGTGGAACGGGTGCGCGGGGCGGAACTCTCCGAAAGCGTGTCCGTCTCGACGCTGTCGCGCATCTGGCAGATGCTGCTGAAGGGCATTCCCGAGGCCGAGAATTCCTCGCGACCCGCGGGCGCCGCGGAAATGGTCATCATTCGCCTGGCGCATGCGGCTCACCTGCCCTCGCCGGAGGATGCCGCACGGCGGCTGCTGGAAATTGCGGAAGGCGGCGAAGGTCTGCAGCCCGGTACAGCACCGCGCGGCGGCAATGGCGGCGGGGCAAGTGCGGCCTATCGCACGGCGGCCGTCGCCCAGCAGACGGTCGAGGTCGCGGCACGCCCCTCGTCGGCGCAGCCCGTCGCGCATCTGCACAGCGTGCCGAAGCCCGACAACATGCCGGTCGTCGTCGGTCGCACGGAAGCAAGGCCGGACGAAGCAACGCCCCAGCCGAAGGTGCACATCAACTCGCTCGAGGAACTGGCGGAGCTTTGCACCCGCAACCGTGATCCGAAGCTCAGGGCGCTTCTGCGCAACTTCGTGCGTCTCGTGCGCATCGAGCCGGGAAGGCTGGAGATCAACCTGCCTGCGGAAGCGCCGAAGTCGCTGGTCAGCGACCTGCAGAAGCGGCTTGAGGAATGGACCGAAATCCGCTGGATGGTGATTCTGAGCCGCGAGGCGGGACAGCCGACGCTTGTCGAAGCCGACGCCTCGATGCGCGAAGCGCGTTTTCTCGATGCGCGCCAGGATCCGGACGTGGCGGCCATCCTCTCACGCTTCCCGGGCGCCCGGATCACCGACGTCAGGATCCGCGCGCCGATCGTTGAGGAAGAGACTCCGAGCCTGCCGGCCGCTGCGGAATCGGCAGAGGGCGACATTCTGCCCGGCGACGACATCGAATTCTGACGCAACCCGAATTCTACCGAGATATCCAAGGAGACAGCGACAATGCGCGACATCATGGGCATGATGGGCAAGGTCAAGGAAATGCAGGCCAAGATGGAGAAGATGCAGGCGGAGATCGCCTCTCTCGAAGTCGAGGGCAAGTCCGGCGGCGGCCTGGTGACCGTCGCCATGACCGGCAAGGGAGACCTCAAGGGGGTCAAGATCGACCCCTCGCTCTTCAAGGAAGACGACGTGGAAATCCTCGAAGACCTGATCGTCGCAGCCCACAAGGACGCCAAGGACAAGGCCGAGGCCGTGATGGCCGAAAAGACCAAGGAAATGACGGCCGGCCTGCCGATCCCGCCCGGCATGAAGCTGCCGTTCTAAGGGGCACGAAAGCGCAAGGCCTGGAATGCTCCTGCCACGATGGCCTTCTTCGTCAGCCGATGAGGAAGGCCTTCAGCCCGGCATGCAGCGGCACGGAGAGATAGCGCTCCCGCTCCGGCCCGACCAGCTTCTTGCCATTGCTCGCCATCAGTTCGGGCATGGTGATGCGCTCGCCGGCAAAGGGCTGATAATCAACCGACTGACCGGCTTCGATTATGCCGCCCCGCAGGACGCGGGCATAGGCGCCGGCGCGGCCGGCCTTCATATAGCGCCGCGGGAATTTCGGGTCCTGCATCTTCGCCGCAAAGGTGGCGCAGGGGATGCGGGTCGAGGTCACCTCCAGCACAACATCGCCGGCGACAAAGCGGTCCCCGACCGCGATCTGGCGATTGTCGATGCCGGAGATCACCAGATTCTCACCGAAGGTTCCGGGTTCGAGCGGACAGCCGAGCTCGTCGGCCCACCAGGCCAGGGTCTCCGCGCCCTCGATGTAGATCGCCTGCTCCAGGCCGCCATGCAGCTCACCATTGCAGATCGCGTCGCCGACAATGCCGTGGGCATCGATCAGGACCGGTCCGTTCACCGCCATCTTGTTGATGCCGGTCTTGTATTTCTTCCCCGGCAGGGTTTCGGCGCTGCCGCGACAGACGGCGAGGATTTTCATGCGGCGGGCCTCCGTTCGGCGATTCCGTTCGGCGAGGATATGGGGTAGAAGCGGCCAATGGCAAAGCGAGTCACCGGTCCGGAAATCGAAAAACTCATCCAGCTCCTGGCAAAGGTGCCGGGACTGGGACCGCGCTCGGCCCGGCGCGCCGCACTTCACCTAATCAAGAAGAAGGACCAGCTGATGGGGCCACTGGCCCATGCCATGGGCGACGCCTTCGACAAGGTGAAGGTCTGCTCGCATTGCGGCAATGTCGACACCGTCGATCCTTGCACCGTCTGCACCGACGATCGGCGCGACCAGTCCGTCATCATCGTTGTCGAGGATGTCTCCGACCTCTGGGCGCTCGAGCGCGCCGGCGCGATGAACGCCGCCTATCACGTGCTTGGCGGTACGCTGTCGCCGCTCGACGGCGTCGGTCCCGACGACCTCAACATCAAGGGCCTGATCGACCGGGTGGCCAAGGGCGGGATCCGCGAGATCATCATCGCCGTCAACGCCACCGTCGAGGGGCAGACGACCGCGCACTACATCACCGACCACCTGGCGGGGCTCGACGTGAAGATCACGCGGCTGGCGCATGGCGTGCCGGTTGGCGGCGAGCTCGATTATCTCGACGAAGGCACACTTTCGGCCGCTTTGCGCGCCAGGACAGTCATCTGATTCTCTGCACCACGACGGGAGACCTGTCATGACCGGCCCTGCCCACCTCCGATGCTTCCGGCAGCTGAAGCCGAAAAGAGGCCTCCGGAGCCTTGCGCTCGCGCTTTCGGCCTGCCTGCTGTCCGGCGCACCGTCGCTCGCCGCGCCGTCCAAGGCCGCCGTCGAGCAGCAGTTCCAGTCCTGGCTGGCCAACGACCTCTGGCCCGAAGCCAAAAGCACCGGCATTTCGCGCAGCGCCTTCGATAAGGCCATCGCGGGCCTGAAGCTCAACTGGGACCTGCCGGATCTCGTCCCCCCCGGCACAGCACCGCCGAAGGAGCAGAAGCAGAGCCAGGCGGAGTTTTCCTCACCCGGCGCCTATTTCTCGGAGAAGCGCCTGCAGGGGCTGGCGGGCACCGGCCGCAGCCTCGCCGAGCGCCATGCTTCAACGCTGCGCAAGGTCGAGGCGGCCTATGGCGTGCCGGGCTCGATCATCGTTGCGATCTGGGGCCGTGAATCGGGCTTCGGTGGGGCCAAGCTGCCCTATTCCGCGGTCGAGGTGCTGGCCACCAAGGCCTTCATGTCGACCCGCAAGGACCTTTTCCGGCGCGAGCTCATTTCGGCGCTGCACATCATCGAGGGCGGCGACATCGCGGCCGGCCAGATGAAGGGGTCCTGGGCCGGTGCGCTTGGCCAGCCGCAGTTCATGCCGACCAGTTACCTGAAATACGCAGTGGATTTCGACGGAGACGGTCATCGCGACATCTGGAACTCGGTGCCCGACAGCCTCGCATCGATCGCCAATTATCTGAAGAAGAGTGGCTGGCAGGCCGGGCGCGGCTGGGGGTTCGAGGTGTCGATCCCCGACGGCGTGTCCTGCGCCCAGGAAGGCCCGGACCTCGCCCGGCCGCTGGCGGACTGGGCAGGTCAGGGCATTGCCCGCATTTCCGGAAAGCCTTTCCCGGCAAGCGAGCGTTCTGCGTCAACGATGATGCTGGTGCCGGCCGGAACGCACGGGCCGGAATTCCTCGTCAGCCCGAACTTCTACGTGCTGAAAGAATACAACAACTCCGACCTCTATGCCCTTTTCATCGGCAATCTGGCCGACCGCATCGCCTATGGCAGCGGCGCGTTCAAGGCGCCCTTCGGCGATGTCGGCAAGATGCTGCGCTCCGACGTTCTGGCCATGCAGAAGGCGCTCGTCGCCAAGGGCTATGACGTCGGCAATGTCGACGGCCTTCCGGGCTTCAAGACGCGTCGCTCGCTCGGCGACTGGCAGCAGGAGAACGGGCTCAAGCCCACCTGCTATCCCGATGCCTCGCTGAAGGGCAAGCTGCGCTGAGGACCGGAAGAGCCGCTCAATGCGGCTCGATATGCGGCTTGTGGAAGACGTCGTCGGTCGGCGGGATCGCCTGACGCTCGATCATCCGGTGCACCCTCGGGCTTTCCTTGCCGCGGTGAAGCGCCAGCAGCCGGTCGGTCGTCTCCGCATCCGCCTTGGTGCGTCGCTGGTTGTGGCGCACATACTCGACCCAGGTCGGCGTATGATAGGTCTCGGTCCAGATATCCGGGTTCTCGAGATCGCGCATTAGCGCCCAGTTGCGCGCGCCATCGCGAATGCGGATCCGCCGCCGCTCGACCATGACCGCGAGGAATTCCGGAAGATCCTCGTCGGCGATTTCGTAATCGATGTTGATGACGATCGGACCGCTGCGCGGCCTGATGTCGAGCCTGAGCGGCGGCTCGTTGAAGCGGTTGAGCGGATCGAGATCGAGCGAGGCGAAGGCCGGCATCGGCAGCCAGAGGCCGATGGCGACGCCTGCGATCATCAAGAGGCTGGACGCGAAGAAGGCATTGGTCACGCCCTGGCTTTCGGCCATCACACCCCAGAGCCAGCTGCCGCCGGCCATGCCGCCGAAGGTGGCGGTCTGGTAGAGCGACAGCGCCCGCCCGACGACCCAGCGCGGCGTCGACAATTGCACCACGGTGTTGAACAGCGAGAGCGCCAGCACCCAGCAGGCGCCGGCCACGAGCAGCGCGAGGCAGGTGACCGCCGCATAGGGGCTGATGCCGATGATGGAGGAGCTCAGCGCAAAGCCGGCAAAGGCGCAGCGCACGATATCCTCGCTCGACAGGGCCTCGCGCAACCGCGCATTGGCCAGCGCGCCCGCAATGGCGCCGGCTCCGAAGGAGCCGAGCATGACGCCGTAGGTCAACGCTCCGCCGCCGACGAGGTCACGGGCGACGACGGGCAAGAGCGCCAGCACGGCGCTCGCCGTGAGACCGAACACGAAGCCGCGGAACAGAACCTTGCCTATATTGGGCGACATGGCGACATAGCGCAGGCCCGCCCCGATCGCCTGGCCGAGCGCCTCGCGCGGCAGGGTCCGCTGCGGCAGATCCGGCTTCCAGCGAGAGAGCGCGAAGATCAGCGTGAAATAGCTCAGCGTATTGGCCGCAAAGGCGGCCGCCGCACCCGCTGCGGCGACGATCAGACCGCCGATCGCCGGCCCGACACTGCGAGTGATGTTGAAGCCGACGCTGTTGAGCGAGACGGCACCGGGGAGATCCTCCCGCGGCACCATATCGCCGACCGAGGCCTGCCAGGACGGATTGTTGAGCGCCGTGCCGCTGCCGAGCAGGAAGGTGAACAGAAGAAGGAGCCAGGGGGTGATGAGATCGAGATAGGCGAATAGTGCCAGGAGGGCCGATACACCCAGCATGAAGACCTGGGCGGTCAGCATCACGCGACGGCGGTCGTAATTGTCGGCGATGGCGCCGGAGAGCAGCGAGAACAGCATCAGCGGCAGTGTCGTCGATGCCTGGACGAGAGCGATCATGTTTTCCGAGCGCGATATCGAGGCCATCATCCAGGCGGCGCCGACCCCTTGAATCAGTCCGCCGAGATTGGAGACGATACTGGCCCCCCAGATGCTTCGGTAGACGGAATGCTTCAGCGGGGACAGGAAGGATCTGCGCTCGGGCATCTCAAAACCTCTTCTTCAGCCACGTTCGGGCCGTCAGCCTTGCTGGACCGGTCGGGGCACCTTGCCAGTAACCCATTGCCCGGGACCTAACATCCGACAGCCAAAAGGCACAAACATGCCCTTCTTCGTGAAAAGCTTGCAATCCCGCCCAATGCGGCGTATATAACGCCCATATTCTTGATCGACAGATGAAGGGTGGGGCCGCAAGGACCCGCTCTTTTTTGTTGGCGATCGAATCCATCCAGGAGTAATACGATTGTCCGAAAGCATGCCGACGCCGGAAGCCGGCGAAGCACGTATCATCACCGAAACAGGCCTTGACCGGCGGATCGCCGACATCATCGAGCCCGTTCTGGTTGCGATGGGATACAAGCTGGTGCGCGCGCGGCTGATGAACCAGAACGGCCTGACGCTGCAGGTGATGGCGGAACGCAACGACGGCACGATGACGGTTGCGGACTGCGAAGAGGTGTCCATGGCGATCTCTCCGGTTCTCGACGTCGAGGACCCGGTCGACAAGGCCTATCATCTCGAAGTGTCGTCGCCGGGCATCGACCGCCCGATGGTGCGCAAGTCCGATTTCGAGCGCTGGAACGGCCATATCGTCAAGTGCGAAACCTCCATCCTCGTCGACAACCGCAAGCGTTTTCGCGGCAAGATCACCGAGGTCGATGCCGACGGTTTCACGCTGGAGCGCGATCAGGTCGCCTATGGCGAGGAACCGCGGGTGAAGATTCCGTTCAATGCGCTGAGCGAAGCGAAGCTGATCCTCACCGACGATCTCATTCGTGACGCCCTGCGTGCCGACAAGCTGGCCAAGGCGCAGGCCGCCAACCAGAATGACGAAGACACCGACGAAGCATAACGTTTGACTAACCGCCTCGAGGGCCAAGCCCCGGCAGGAAGACGGAGACTTAAGACAATGGCAGTCAGTGCTAACCGGCTCGAGCTCTTGCAGATCGCGGACGCGGTCGCCCGTGAGAAGGTCATCGACCGCGAAATCGTCCTTGCCGCGATGGCCGACGCCATCCAGAAGGCCGCCCGCTCGCGCTACGGCTCCGAGACCAATATCCGCGCCGACATCAACTCCAAGACCGGCGAGATCCGTCTGCAGCGTCTTCTCGAAGTGGTCGAGAAGGTCGAGGATTACTCGACCCAGATCGCACTGGAGCTTGCCCGCGACCGCAATCCCGACGCCAAGCTCGGCGACTTCATCGCCGATCCGCTGCCGCCGATGGATTTCGGCCGCATCGCCGCCCAGTCGGCCAAGCAGGTCATCGTGCAGAAGGTGCGCGAAGCCGAGCGTGACCGCCAGTATGACGAGTTCAAGGATCGCGTCGGCGAAATCGTCAACGGCACTGTCAAGCGCGTCGAATACGGCAACGTGATCGTCGATCTCGGCCGCGGCGAAGGCATCATCCGTCGCGATGAGATGATCCCGCGCGAAGCCTTCCGTTACGGCGACCGCGTTCGCGCCTATGTCTATGATGTTCGTCGCGAACAGCGCGGCCCGCAGATCTTCCTGTCGCGTACCCATCCGCAGTTCATGGTCAAGCTGTTCACCATGGAAGTTCCGGAAATCTACGACGGCATCATCCAGATCAAGTCGGTCGCCCGTGACCCGGGTTCGCGCGCCAAGATCGCCGTCATCTCGAACGATAGTTCGATCGATCCGGTCGGCGCCTGCGTCGGTATGCGCGGTTCGCGCGTCCAGGCCGTCGTCGGCGAACTGCAGGGTGAAAAGATCGACATCATCCCGTGGAGCCAGGATCCTGCTTCCTTCATCGTCAACGCCCTGCAGCCGGCGGAAGTCGCCAAGGTCGTTCTAGACGAGGATGCAGAGCGCATCGAAGTCGTGGTTCCGGACGAGCAGCTGTCGCTCGCCATCGGCCGCCGCGGTCAGAACGTGCGTCTGGCCTCGCAGCTCACCGGCTGGGACATCGACATCATGACGGAAGCCGAGGAATCGGAACGCCGTCAGAAGGAATTCAACGAGCGCACCAACCTGTTCATGGATGCCCTCGACGTCGACGAGATGGTCGGTCAGGTTCTGGCGTCGGAAGGCTTCGCCCAGGTCGAGGAAGTGGCTTACGTCGACCTCGACGAAATTGCCTCGATCGACGGCTTCGACGAGGACACCGCCCAGGAAATCCAGACCCGAGCCCGCGAGTACCTGGAAAAGATCGAGGCCGAAATGGATGCCAAGCGCCGCGAGCTCGGCGTTTCCGACGACCTGCGCCAGATCGACGGCATGACCTCGCAGATGATGGTCGCGCTCGGCGAGGACGGCATCAAGACGATCGAGGACTTTGCCGGCTGCGCCGCCGACGATCTTGTCGGCTGGAGCGAGCGCAAGGACGGCGAGACCAAGAAGTTCGAGGGATTGTTCTCGAAGTTCGATGTCTCGCGTGCCGAAGCGGAAGCCATGGTCGTGCAGGCCCGTCTGGCCGCCGGCTGGATCACCGAGGAAGACCTTGCCACTCCCGCCGAAGACGAAGCGGCGGAAGACGCCGGTCAGGCTGAATGACTATGACGGATGCGGCCGCCATCGCGCCGGGGGAGAAAGACCCTGACGGCGAACTGAACGGCCGCATGTGCATCGTGACGCGGGAGAGCGGCTCGCCCGAGACGCTCATCCGCTTCGTGGCAGCACCCGACGGTACCATCGTCCCGGACCTGAAGCGTCAACTTCCCGGGCGCGGCTGCTGGGTGACGGCACGGCGCGATCTTGTCGACCGGGCCGTGGCCAAGAAGCTCTTTGCCCGTGCCTTGAAGCGGGACGTGAAAGCGGATGCCGCGCTCGGCGAAACCGTGGACCGGCTGCTGGCACAGCAGCTGGCCGGCATGATGAACCTGGCGCGCAAGGCCGGGCAGTTCATCACCGGATCGGCCAAGGTGGAGGCTGCCGTGCGCAGCGGCGAGGCGATTGCCGTCTGCCACGCGACGGACGCGGCCGCCGACGGCGTGCGAAAGATCGACCAGGCCCGCAAGGCCTGGCACCTCGGAACGGGGGCGGAGGCGGAGATTCCGTCGTTCCGTCTGCTTTCGGGGGCAGAAATGGACGAACTGATGGGCCAGAACGCGTTTATCCATGCAGCAGTGCTTGCAGGGCAGGCGGGTGAGGGTGTAGTGAAGCGCGCAAACCTGCTTGAACGGTACCGCAATGGCGGACTGTCTCAGAATAAGGATGTCGCAGACATGCCGAAGCAATGACGCGGTCAACGGCTTCAGCCGGACGCACTATCGGAATTTACGCATTGAACGACGAGGTCTGATGTTCCGCATCCGGCCCTGTCCAAGGAACGGAACGGAATGACCGACAACAAAGACGACAAGACACTCAGCGCACCGGGCAAGAAGACCCTCACCCTGAAACCGTCAGGCGTGACCCAGGGTACCGTGCGCCAGGACATGGGTCGCGGTCGGACCAAGGCCGTGGTGGTCGAGACGCGCAAGCGTCGTCCGACCCGTCCCGAGGACGAAAAGATCGTGACGCCCGTCGCGCCGGCCCCGAGGGCGCCGGAGCCGGCCGCAGCACCGGTCGTACAGGCCCGCCCCGCGGCACCGGTCACCCAGACCCGCACCCATCAGCCCACCCCGCAGCCGCAGCGCCCTGCGCCGCAGCAGCCGATCCGCCAGGAGCGTCCGCGTGGCGCCGTCCTGCACGACCTGTCAGCCGGCGAAATGGAAGCCCGTCGCCGCGCGCTGATCGAAGCCCAGGCCCGCGAAGTCGAAGAAGCCAAGCAGCGCGCAATCGATGAAGCCCGCCGTCAGGCCGAGGCTGCCGAACGCGCTCGCCTGGAAGCCGAAGAGGCCGCCCGCCGCGCCGCCGAGCCGGAACCGGAAGAAGCGCCGGCCCCTGCCCCGGTTGTCGAAGCCAAGCCGGCCGCAGCCGCAGCCGACGCACGTCCCGCAGCACCGAAGCCGGCCGCAGCGCCTGCCGCTCCGGCACAGCCGGGCTTTGTCCGCGGCCGCAAGGCAAGCGACGATGAGGAAGACGATCGCGGTGCCGCGCGCGGTGCGCCGGCCCGTGGCAAGGTTGCGGCTCCCGCACCGGCAAAAGTTCCGGCACGGCCGAAGGCCGAGGAAGACCGCCGCCGCGGCAAGCTGACCGTCACGACGGCCAATGTCGACGAGGAAGGCGGCTCGTCCCGCGGTCGTTCGCTCGCATCCATGCGTCGCCGGCAGGAGAAATTCCGCCGCAGCCAGATGCAGGAAACGCGCGAAAAGGTCATGCGCGAGGTCGTGCTGCCGGAGACCATCACCATTCAGGAACTGTCGCAGCGCATGTCCGAACGCGCCGTCGACGTCATCAAGTACCTGATGAAGGAAGGCCAGATGATGAAGCCGGGCGACGTCATCGACGCCGACCTCGCCGAAATCATCGCGACCGAATTCGGCCATACCGTCAAGCGCGTCTCGGAATCCGACGTTGAAGAAGGCATCTTCAACCAGGCCGACGACGAAGGCGAAATGGTCCCGCGTCCGCCGGTCGTCACCATCATGGGTCACGTCGACCACGGCAAGACCTCGCTGCTCGATGCCATCCGCAAGACCAGCGTCGTGTCGGGCGAAGCCGGCGGCATTACCCAGCACATCGGCGCCTATCAGGTCGAGCACAACGGTCAGAAGATCACCTTCATCGACACCCCCGGTCACGCCGCCTTTACCGCGATGCGTGCCCGTGGTGCGCAGGCGACCGATATTGCCGTTCTGGTGGTTGCCGCAGACGACAGCGTGATGCCGCAGACGATTGAATCGATCAACCACGCCAAGGCCGCCAACGTGCCGATCATCGTGGCGATCAACAAGATCGACAAGCATGAGGCGAACCCGGCCAAGGTGCGTCAGCAGCTGCTGCAGCACGAGGTCTTCGTCGAATCCATGGGCGGTGAAGTGCTCGACGTCGAAGTCTCGGCGAAGAACAAGCTGAACCTGGACAAGCTGCTCGAAGCCATCCTGCTTCAGGCGGAAATCCTCGACCTCAAGGCCGACCCGACCCGCACCGCCGAAGGCACCGTGATCGAAGCCCAGCTTGACCGCGGCCGTGGCGCCGTCGCCACCGTTCTGGTGCAGAAGGGTACGCTGAAGCCGGGCCAGATCATCGTGGCCGGCGACCAGTGGGGCCGTGTTCGCGCGCTCGTCAACGACAAGGGCGGCCACGTCAAGGAAGCAGGCCCTGCCATGCCGGTCGAGATTCTCGGCCTGTCGGGCACGCCGGCCGCCGGTGACAAGTTCGCCGTGGTTGAAAACGAGGCCCGCGCACGCGAGATCTCGGAATACCGTCAGCGTCTGGCCCGCGACAAGGCCGCTGCCCGCCAGTCGGGTCAGCGCGGCTCGCTCGAACAGATGATGAG
This sequence comes from Rhizobium sp., assembly GCA_036722275.1. Taxonomy (GTDB): domain Bacteria; phylum Pseudomonadota; class Alphaproteobacteria; order Rhizobiales; family Rhizobiaceae; genus Allorhizobium. The sequence goes on from DAIMJJ010000017.1 coordinate 16,169, forward strand.
CAAGCTCCAGGATACCGGCTTCAAGGAATTCCCGCTGGTCATCAAGGCCGACGTGCAGGGTTCTGTCGAAGCGATCGTGGCCGCGCTCGAAAAGCTTGGCACGGAAGAAGTGCGGGCACGGATCGTCCATTCGGGCGCCGGCGCCATCACCGAATCCGATATCTCGCTCGCCGAGGCATCCAATGCCGCGATCATCGGCTTCAACGTCCGCGCCAATGCCCAGGCCCGCACGGCTTCCGAGCGCGCCGGCATCGAGATCCGCTACTACAACATCATCTACGATCTGGTGGATGACGTGAAGGCAGCGATGTCGGGCCTGCTCTCGCCGGAACGGCGCGAGACCTTCCTCGGCAATGCCGAGATCCTCGAGGTGTTCAACATCACGAAGGTCGGCAAGGTCGCAGGCTGCCGCGTCATCGAGGGCAAGGTCGAACGTGGTGCGGGCGTCCGCCTGGTGCGCGACAACGTCGTCATCCACGAGGGCAAGCTCAAGACGCTCAAGCGCTTCAAGGACGAAGTCTCGGAAGTGCCGATGGGTCAGGAATGCGGCATGGCCTTCGAGAACTACGAAGACATCCGCGCCGGCGACACGATCGAGTGCTTCCGCGTCGAGCATATCACGCGCACGCTCTGACGCGGCGATCTGCACCGGATTACAATGCGGGCGCCGGACGAACCGGCGCTCGCTTCGTTTGAGGCGAAAAGACCATGAACAGACCGACTTCCTCCGCTCCTTCGCAGCGCATGCTGCGCGTCGCCGAACAGGTGCGCGC
>DAIMJJ010000017.1:17041-33205 GCA_036722275.1 Rhizobium sp.
GTGCGGTTCCGCGACGATACCAGCTTCGACAACTACCAGAAGATCGACGCGCTGCTGCGTTCCCCCGAGGTCCAGCGCGACCTGGACCACAGCGACGACGACCAATAAGAACAGAGGCGCATGTCCAAACCCCGCAAACCCAAGGGCCGGCCGGTTTCCGGCTGGCTGATCCTCGACAAGCCGCTGGATTTCGGCTCGACCGAGGCTGTTTCCAAGATCAAGTGGCTCTTCGATGCCCAAAAGGCCGGCCATGCAGGTACGCTCGATCCGCTTGCCTCCGGCATGCTTCCGATTGCACTGGGCGATGCCACCAAGACCGTGCCTTACGTGATGGATGGCCGCAAGGTCTACGAGTTCACCGTCACTTGGGGCGAGGAACGCACGACCGACGATCTGGAAGGCGAAGTGACCGCAAGCTCCGACAGGCGTCCGAGCGAGGAAGCGATCCGCGCCCTCATGCCTGCCTATACCGGCGTCATCTCGCAGATCCCGCCGCAGTTCTCCGCGATCAAGATCGCCGGCGAGCGCGCCTATGACCTGGCCCGTGAAGGCGAGACCGTCGAGATCCCGTCCCGTGAGGTCGAGATCTTTCGCCTCACGCTGATCGGCTGCGACAAGGACAGTGCCCGGTTCGAGGTGGAATGCGGCAAGGGCACCTATGTCCGTTCGCTGGCGCGCGATTTCGGCCGGGAACTGGGCTGCTACGGCCACATCTCGTCGCTGCGGCGGACCTTCGTGGCGCCGTTTGCCGAAGACGCCATGGTTCCGCTCGCCGAGCTCAAGGCACTCGAGGCAATCGAAGACAAGCAGGAGCGGCTGGCCGCACTCGACGCCTTCCTGATCGATACCGGCGAGGCGCTGTCGGGACTGCCCCACATCGCCATCACCGAAGATCAGGCGCACCGGCTCAGGATGGGCAATCCCATCCTGCTGCGCGGCCGCAATGCGCCGGTCGCCGAGGCCGATGCCTTTGCCACCTGCTTCGGCAAGCTAGTGGCAATCGGCGAGATCGGCGAAGGCGAGTTCCGTCCCCGGCGTGTCTTCACCTGATCGGCGCTCCGCCAATCAGCGCTTTCATTTCGCTCACGAATGAGCTATAGGCACGCCAGCATGATGGCGCGCCATCTGCTTTTCACGGCCCTTGCTGGACGACATCCCGGCATATGGCGTCTCATCTCTCCTGATATTCAGAAAGGATTCCCGATGTCGATCACTGCAGAGCGCAAGGCTGCCCTCATCAAGGAATATGCAACCGTCGAAGGCGACACCGGTTCTCCGGAAGTCCAGGTTGCGATCCTCACCGAGCGGATCAACAACCTGACCGAGCACTTCAAGGACCACAAGAAGGATAACCATTCCCGCCGTGGCCTGCTGACGATGGTTTCGAGCCGTCGCTCGCTTCTTGACTACCTCAAGAAGAAGGACGAGGCCCGTTACACCAAGCTCATCACGAGCCTGGGTATTCGCCGCTAAGACTGTTCCGGCGGACCATCCTCGCGAGGTCCGCCGGCTCCTTTTCGGGGCCGAGGTCCCGTCCGGTCATCAGGGACATCTGAGCCCGATGACCGAAAATGAAGGGCAGCCCGGATGGGCCGGCGCTGCCAGAACCAACCGATGACCTGTCATGGGGCAGGATTGCAGGATGCTTTGGCCGAAGACATTCGGCCCTGAAGGCGGAGACCCGGTCTCCCCTCGAGCGAGAAGCTGCACACCTCCGAACGGAGGACCACTCTCGAACCGAAGCCTCCCGCTGTCTTGCCCGTGATGTGTCAGCACAGCCATGAGCGCCAGGGCTATCCTGGCGGATCCGGCCATTCAGGCCGCTGCTCGTGGCAGAAGGACAAGATAGATGTTTGATATCCATAGCGTGGAAATCGAGTGGGCAGGCCGCCCGCTCAAGCTCGAAACCGGCAAGGTCGCCCGTCAGGCCGACGGCGCCGTCATCGCCACCTACGGCGAAACCGTCGTTCTCGCGACCGTCGTCTCCGCCAAGGCACCGAAGCCCGGCCAGGACTTCTTCCCGCTCACCGTCAACTACCAGGAAAAGACCTATGCTGCCGGCAAGATCCCGGGTGGCTATTTCAAGCGCGAAGGCCGTCCTTCGGAAAACGAAACGCTCGTTTCGCGCCTGATCGACCGTCCGATCCGCCCGCTCTTCCCGGAAGGCTACAAGAACGACACGCAGGTCGTCGTCACCGTCATCCAGCATGACCTCGAGAACAACCCGGACATCCTGTCCATGGTTGCCACCTCGGCCGCGCTGACCCTGTCGGGTGTTCCGTTCATGGGCCCGGTCGGCGGCGCCCGCGTCGGCTACATCAACGGCGAATACGTGCTGAACCCGCATCTCGACGAGATGGACGAGTCGAGCCTCGACCTCGTCGTCGCCGGCACCCAGGACGCCGTGCTGATGGTTGAATCCGAAGCCAAGGAGCTTCCGGAAGACATCATGCTCGGCGCCGTCATGTTCGGCCACAAGGGCTTCCAGCCGGTCATCGACGCGATCATCAAGCTCGCCGAAGTGGCTGCCAAGGAGCCGCGCGAATTCGAACCGGAAGATCACTCGGCACTTGAAACCGAGATGCTGTCGATCGCCGAAGCCGAACTGCGCGACGCCTACAAGATCACCCAGAAGGCTGATCGCTACGCCGCCGTCGACGCCGTCAAGGCGAAGGTGAAGGCCCACTTCCTCCCCGAGGAAGGCGAAGCCAAGTATTCGGCCGAAGAAGTCGGCGCCGTCTTCAAGCACCTGCAGGCCAAGATCGTCCGCTGGAACATTCTCGACACCAAGAGCCGCATCGACGGCCGCGATCTGGAAACCGTTCGTCCGATCATTTCGGAAGTCGGCCTCCTGCCGCGCACCCACGGTTCGGCTCTGTTCACCCGCGGCGAAACGCAGGCGATCGTCGTTGCCACGCTCGGCACCGGCGAAGACGAACAGTATGTCGACAGCCTGACCGGCATGTACAAGGAACGCTTCCTGCTGCACTACAACTTCCCGCCCTACTCGGTCGGTGAAACGGGCCGCATGGGTTCCCCGGGCCGCCGCGAAATCGGTCATGGCAAGCTTGCCTGGCGCGCGATCCGTCCGATGCTGCCGTCGGCGGATCAGTTCCCCTACACGCTGCGTGTCGTCTCGGAAATCACCGAGTCCAACGGCTCGTCCTCGATGGCAACCGTCTGCGGCACGTCGCTCGCACTGATGGACGCCGGCGTTCCGATCGCCAAGCCGGTTGCCGGTATCGCCATGGGCCTGATCCTCGAAGGTGACCGCTTTGCCGTTCTCTCCGACATTCTCGGCGACGAAGACCACCTCGGCGACATGGACTTCAAGGTTGCCGGCACCACCGACGGCATCACCTCGCTGCAGATGGACATCAAGATCGCCGGTATCACCGAAGAGATCATGAAGGTCGCGCTGAACCAGGCCCAGGGCGGCCGCAAGCACATCCTCGGCGAGATGGCCAAGGCCATCACCGAAAGCCGCGGCCAGCTCGGCGAGTTCGCTCCGCGCATCGAAGTGATGAACATCCCGGTCGACAAGATCCGCGAAGTCATCGGTTCGGGCGGCAAGGTCATCCGCGAAATCGTCGAAAAGACCGGCGCCAAGATCAACATCGAAGACGACGGCACCGTCAAGATTGCCTCTTCTTCGGGCAAGGAAATCGAAGCGGCCCGCAAGTGGATCCACTCGATCGTCGCCGAGCCGGAAGTTGGCGTGATCTATGAAGGCACGGTCGTAAAGACCGCCGATTTCGGCGCCTTCGTCAATTTCTTCGGTTCGCGTGACGGCCTCGTGCACATCTCGCAGCTCGCCTCCGAACGCGTGGCCAAGACCTCGGACGTCGTCAAGGAAGGCGACAAGGTCTGGGTCAAGCTCATGGGCTTCGACGAGCGCGGCAAGGTTCGCCTCTCCATGAAGGCTGTCGACCAGACGACCGGCAAGGAAATCGTTGCCGAGAAGAAGAAGGAAGAGGGTGAAGCCGCCGAATAAGCGGCCAAGCCTGTGAAACCAAGGCGCGGGATGTCCTTCCGCGCCTTTTTTGTTCGTCCGGAGAGCCTGCCATGAGCCGCGAAACGCTGAAGACCCTGTTCCACCCCTTTGCCAGCGGAGTGATCGACGCCCCTGCTGCCGAAGAACGTTTCCTGTTCCTCGCAGCGGAGGCGGGTTTTACGGTTCCGAGCGGCTTTGCCGCCACGCTCGTTCCGGTCCAGGGCCATCGCGGCGAGTTCCTGAAACTCGAGGCTGCCCGCCTCGCCCCTCTCCCTCAGGTCGAGGGGGCGGACTTTGACGGCGCGCTGATCCTGCTCGGCAAGCACCGCGGCGAAAACGACAACCGCCTTGCCGAGGCCCTGACGCGCGTCAAGGTGGGCGGGCTGATCGTCTTTGCCGGGGGGAAGGAAGATGGCGTCCAACCCCTCCGCAAACGGCTGTCCGCGCTGGACATCGAAGCCGAGCATATGCCGAAGTATCACGGAGTCGCCGTGTGGTTCTTCCGGCCGGACAATGCCGATGCCGCGATCGCCAAGCTCGCGGCCCAGGAAACCCTCGTCGATGGCCGGTTCCGCACAAGGCCGGGCATGTTCTCCCATGACCGCATCGATGACGGCTCGGAACTGCTGGCCGGCCGCCTGCCGGAAAATTTCGACGGCAATGCCGCCGATTTCGGTGCCGGCTGGGGCTATCTTTCCACCATGCTGGCCGAGCGCGCACCGCGCACCGCGCGCATCGACCTGTTCGAAGCGGATTTCGACGCGCTGGAACATGCCAAGCTCAATCTGGCGAAGAACTGCCCCAAACTGACGGCGCGTTTCTTCTGGCAGGATCTGACGCGCGAGCCGGCCAAGGAAAAATACGATCTCGTCATCATGAACCCGCCCTTCCACCAGGGGCATGCCGCCGAACCCGGCCTTGGCCAGACGATGATCAAGGCCGCAAGCCAGGCCCTGCGCGGCGGCGGGCAACTTCTGCTCGTTGCCAACCGTGGCCTGCCCTACGAGGCGATCCTGGCCGAGGATTTCCGCGAGCACGGCGAAACCTGCCGCAACGCGCGCTTCAAGGTTCTCTGGGCGCGCAAATAAGCCTTCCCATCTGTCGTGTTCCCCGATCATCAAGACGACCCGCCATGCGGGCCGTCTCTCGACAAACCGTGCGCCAGGACTTAACTTACGACGTCACCGGCTTATCTTTGGACGCCACTTGTTCCATGTCTAATAAATCGATTGCCGACGAGCTCACGGCGGTTGCGGGCGTTGCGTCCGCAGTGGCGACGCATGCCCAGTCCTATGGCATCGATATTGCACCGATCTGCAACGCACTTCAGATCGATCCGGAGATCTTCCAGAGCCTGACCGCCCGCATCAGTCTGGATCGGCTGTGCCGGCTGCTGGAGGCCTGCGCTCTGCTCACCAATGACGAGGCCTTCGGCCTCAAATGCGCCGATCGTTTCGTCGCGGGGTCGACCGGTCCCTTTGGCTACGGCCTGATGACGGCACCCACCGTTCGGGACTTCGTGCGCTTCCTCGCCGCCCACATGCAATATGCGACCTATGCCAGCAATCTGCGCTTCACGATCGATGACAGATACGCGTCCTTCTGCTGGTCGTTCGCGCCAGCCATCGTCAAGCGTGACCAGTATGTCGACATGGGGATTTCGCTGACGATGTCCCGACTACGCGATATCGTCGGGGATCAGGCCGATCTGGTCGAGGTCGATCTGGAGCGGCCGAGGCCCCGGCATCCGCAGGTCTTTCGTGACTACCTCACGAAGAAGCTCCGGTTCGGCTGCAAGCCGAACGTGCTGCGGGTGCCCGCAAGCCTGCTCGATATCAAGAATCCCAGGGCCGATGCCCGGCTTTTCTCGCTCATGGACATCCAGTGCCGGCAGTTGCGACCGGATGCGGACTATGAGGAAGGAAAGTTCATCGACCAGGTGCGTAAGTTCCTGCTCCTGCGCATGGCGGAGCCCAATTCCTCCCTCAGTGACATCGCGCCGCATTTCGGCATTTCCGAGCGCACCTTCCAGCGTCGGCTCGCCGAAGAGCACACCAGCCTTGCCGAAATCCGCGACGACCTGCGCCGCGAGCTCAGCCTCAGCCTGCTGACACAGAGCGAGCTTGCGATCTCGGAAATCTGCTATCGCCTCGGCTACTCGGCGCCGAGCGCATTTACGCGCTCCGTCACCCGCTGGTTCGGACGCACACCGAGCGAACTGCGAGGTCGCAAGAGCGCTTGAGTCGTTGGTTCACACCGGATGCTGCCTGCCTTGTCTCTTGACTTTCGACCAGGAGCAGGCTGGAATGCTTCCAGTTTGCTGATACTGGCGCATGCGGGGAGTGATTCTTCGCGTGAATGTTAAGTTATTGGCGTCCGTCGCGAATTGCTTCGCACAGAGCCCCTCCTATATAGCAGCCAGATAGTCGTCGCGGTCGAAGGACCTGCGGCCGCGTACCGAATCACTTTTGGCGATCCAGTAAATCATGGCGAAGAATCATCTTTCCGCCGGGCGCTCGTCCGGCCCGAATGCTGCACTGACCGATGCGGAAATGAAGTGCCTCACCATGGTGGCCGAAGGCAAGCGCGTGCTCGACATCTGCAATCTGCTGCTGTTGCCGGAAACCGAGGTGGAAAGCCTTCTGGCTTCGGCCGAAGCCAAGCTAGGTGCCCGCAATCGGCTGCATGCGGTGAGCATGGCGATGCTGACGGGCCAGATCGATCTCGGTCATAGCTCTAAACCGGAGTAAGCCGGGTAGACCCCGGCTGGCGGACCACTCCGTGTTCATGCCTGGCGCGATATGAGGTCGCGCCAGGCATTTTCATTTCGGGAATTCGGGAAGGCCTTACTCGGCGTCCGAGCGACGCAGCGTTTCCAGCGTCGGCATCGACGTGATGTTGTAGCCGGAATCGACATAGTGGATTTCGCCGGTCACGCCACGCGCGAGGTCCGACAACAGGTAAAGCGCGGAATTGCCGACATCCTCGATCGTGACGGTGCGGCGCAGCGGCGCGTTCTTCTGCTGCCAGGACAGCATGGCGCGCGCATCCGAGATGCCGGCACCGGCAAGTGTGCGGATCGGGCCGGCGGAGATCGCGTTCACGCGAATGCCACGCGGACCATAATCGCCAGCGAGATAACGCACGGACGCCTCGAGCGCTGCCTTGGCGACGCCCATGACGTTGTAGTTCGGCATCAGGCGCACCGAACCGCCATAGGTCAGGGTCAGCATGGAGCCGCCCTCCGTCATCAGTTCGGCCGCGCGCTTGGCAATCTCCGTGAACGAGAAGCAGGAGATGACCATGGTCCGGGTGAAGTTGTCACGCGTCGTGTCGGCGTAGAGGCCCTTCAGCTCGTTCTTGTCCGAAAAGCCGATCGCATGAACGACGAAGTCGATCTTGCCCCAGCGCTCCTTGATCGCCTCGATCACGGCGTCGACGGAGACGATATCCTCGACGTCGCAGGGCAGGAGGAAGTCCGAGCCGAGTTCGGCGGCCAGCGGCTTCACGCGCTTGCCGAGCGCCTCACCCTGATAGGTGAAGGCCAGTTCGGCGCCGGCGCCGGCCAGCGCCTGGGCAATGCCCCAGGCAATCGAATGGCTGTTGGCGACGCCCATGATGAGGCCGCGCTTTCCCTGCATAGAGGCGATCATGCGGTTATCCATTGTGACGCTGGAAGACGAGGGTTGCGTTGGTGCCGCCAAAGCCGAAGGAGTTCGACAGGACCGTGTCCATCTTCGCATTGTCGATGCGCTTGCGGACGATCGGAACGCCGTCGAATTCCGGGTCGATCTCAGTGATATGCGCGCTTTCGCCGATGAAGCGTTCCTGCATCATCAACAGGGCGTAGATCGATTCCTGCACACCGGCAGCGCCGAGCGAGTGACCGGTCAGCGACTTGGTCGACTGGATATGCGGGATCTTGTCGCCAAACACCTCGCGAATGGCGCCGATCTCCTTGGAATCGCCGACGACGGTCGAGGTGCCGTGGGTGTTGATATAATCGACATCGCACTTCACGGTGGACAACGCCTGGCGCATGCAGCGCACTGCGCCCTCGCCCGACGGTGCGACCATGTCGTAACCGTCCGAGGTTGCGCCGTAGCCGACGATCTCGGCATAGATCTTGGCGCCGCGCGCCTTGGCGTGCTCGAGTTCCTCGAGCACCAGCACGCCGGCCCCGCCGGCAATCACGAAGCCGTCACGCGACACGTCGTAGGCGCGCGAAGCGGTTTCCGGGGTCTCGTTGAACTTGGAGGACATGGCGCCCATGGCGTCGAACAGGTTCGACATCGACCAGTCGAGATCCTCGTGGCCGCCCGCGAACATCACGTCCTGCTTGCCCCACTGGATCATCTCGGCGGCATTGCCGATGCAGTGCGCCGAGGTCGAGCAGGCCGAGGAGATTGAATAGTTGACACCGTGGATCTGGAACCAGGTGGCAAGCGTCGCCGATGCGGTCGACGACATCGCCTTCGGCACGGCAAACGGACCGATGCGCTTCGGGCTCACATTCTTGCGGGTGATGTCTGCCGCCTCGACGATCGTGCGGGTCGACGGGCCGCCGGAGCCCATGATGATGCCCGTGCGTTCATTACGGGCATAGTCCTTTTCCTCGAGGCCGGAATCGGCAATCGCCTGCTTCATGGCGACGTGGTTCCATGCGCCGCCCTGCGACAGGAAGCGCATGGCACGGCGGTCGACGAGATCGGTCGGATCAAGCGCGGGCTTGCCCCAGACCTGGCAACGGAAGCCGTACTCGGCGAAATCCGGCGAAAACTGGATGCCCGACCTCGCTTCGCGCAGTGATGCCGTCACCTCTGCCGCGTCGCTCCCGATGGAGGACACGATTCCAAGTCCCGTAACAACGACCCGTCTCATCTCTCAGACCTTCATTTTTAGTGGTGTGGACGGCCTTCTCAGGCCGTCTTGTCCTTCGACAGCCCGACGCGCAGGTCGGTCGCCTGATAAATCGTCTCGCCATCGGCCTTGAGCCAGCCGTCGGCGGTGCCCAGCACCAGCCGGCCGCGCATGACGCGCTTGAAGTCGATACCGTATTCGAGCAGCTTGGTGTCCGGGCGGACCATGCCCTTGAACTTCACTTCGCCAGTGGAGAGTGCCATGCCGCGACCCGGCTCGCCGAGCCAACCGAGGAAGAAGCCGGTCAGCTGCCACATACCGTCAAGACCGAGGCATCCCGGCATGATCGGATTGCCCTGGAAATGGCAGGGGAAATACCAGTCGTCCGGCCGCACGTCGTATTCCGCGCGGATATAGCCCTTGTCGAAGGCGCCACCGGTTTCGGAAATGTCCGTGATGCGATGAACCATCAGCATGGGCGGCAGGGGAAGCTGCGCATTGCCGGGGCCGAACAGCTCGCCGCGACCGCAGGCGAGGATTTCTTCATAGTTATAGCTGGATTGTCTTTCTGCCATTTTTCTTCTTCTTCCCCCCTCAGGCTTCGCGTTCACGGACCCTTAGAGCAAGATAGGGACAAATTGAAGTCCCACAATAGCCGACATGCGGTCACAGGGGACTTCCCTGCCCCGTCGGCACCTGGAAACTTTAGCCGTCGCATACAGGAACGCCCCGGTCAGGACCAGACCCAAAACCGCCAAACCGCGGCTTTTTCGGCACTTTCTGGCCGCTGAGGACCACCGACACTATTGAAACGAGGCCGGGCAAAAGTTATATCGTCCAATGAAGTCTGCGAAAGACCAACAGGTAATGCGGAGATCGTCTTGGTGACGACTGAAGACCGTTCCCATACGGAACTGAAATTGCGCCAGTCCGGCCTTCGTCCGACGCGGCAGCGCATCGCGCTCGCCAGCCTGCTGTTCGCCAAGGGCGACCGTCACCTGACCGTGGAGGAACTGCACGAGGAGGCGACCGCCGCCAAGGTGCCGGTTTCGCTGGCGACCGTCTATAATACGCTGCACCAGTTCACCGAAGCCGGCCTCATCCGCGTGCTCGCCGTCGAGGGCGCCAAGACCTATTTCGACACCAATACCTCGGACCATCACCACTTCTTCGTCGAGGGCGAAAACGAGGTGCTGGACATCCCGGTGAACAATATCGTGATCGACAACCTGCCGACCCCGCCGGAAGGCATGGAGATCGCGCATGTCGACGTCGTGATTCGTCTTCGACCGAAGAAGCGCCAGATCTAAACCGTCGGGCGGCTTGAACCGCCCTTAGCCTTCATTTCCCATCAAAGCACATCTTCGGGTGGCCGCCCGGGGCGCGAATTGTATCGCGGAAAACTCCAGCCGAAACGCAGCGCACCGCCGCGAATAGCAAAGGCGGTTGCCGCTCCCAGGGCGGAGGCCGCATAGAGCGGAAGCGCAAACACCGTCGCCGCCGTGAAGACGCAGGCGCCCGCCAGCGCCGCGGTCACATAGATCTCCGGCCGCAGCAGCACGGAAGGCTCGCCGGCAATGATATCCCGCAGAATCCCGCCGCAGGCCGCCGTCAGCGTACCGGTGACGATCGCCACCGTCGGCGAGCCCGTGGCGACGAAACCCTTGGCCGCCCCCATCACACAATAGGCCGCAAGACCGACCGCATCGAGCCAGATCAGCAAACGATAGCGCGATTCCACCAGATGCGCGGTGAAGAAGACCAGAACGCCGACCGAGGCGCAGACGAGGATATAGCCCGGCTCGATCACCCAAAACACCGGCAGGCTGCCAAGCACGACATCCCTCAGCGTACCGCCGCCGATCCCGGTCACCGCCGCCAGGAAGAGGAAGCCGATGATGTCGAGATCCTTGCGTGACGCCGAGAGTGCCCCAGTGGCGGCAAAGACGGCGACGCCCGCATAGTCGAGAAATCCGAGCAGCGTCATGAGTACCTCATCCGGGAGAAAGCCTTTGGAAACCGTGCCGGCGTCAGGGCCGCGCAAGCAGCAGAACATATGTTAGAAGGAAGAGTCTTCATATTCCTGGGAAGAGCATCGTGAAACTTCTGCGCCTTGGCCTTCTGCAAATCCTCTTTGTTCTGACCGCCAGCTCTGCCTCCTTCGCACAGCAGGAGCTTATCAGCGATCCCGAAATTTACGAGAAGGAACATTTTCAGAAGCGCTGCAAGATTGCGCAGTTCGGCGCGAACTTCGTGACCCGTCTCGACATCAACAATGACGGGATCATCGATGCCGTGGTCAACGAAGGCGAACTCGTCTGTGACGGGCTGCGCGGACCGGACTGCACCGACGACGGATGCCCCTACAATTTCTACCTCCAGGTCAAGGAGGGCGGATATTTCATGATCGCCTCCGCCAAGATGTATGGCTACGACTTCATCAAGCGTTTCGGCAACATGGTGTTCGTGATGCAGATGAACCCGCGCTATTGCGAGCGCACCGACGAGAAGCCTTGCGAGATCACGGTGCGCGTCCGCGGCACGAAATTCCTGACCATTTCCAAGAAGTAACCGGCGATTCGTCAGGGCGCCGGATAGAGGGTGGAGATGCGGCCCGTCAGTGCATAGGCAGCCAAACCAATCCACTCGCGCACCGCAGTCGCCGTCTGCTGGGCGTTCAGCGTCGGCTGGGTGAAATCGAGCCCGAGCGTCACCCTGCCGCTGGTGCGGTAATCCGTCGGCCAGGGCGTAACGTCGATCCCGGCCCTGCGGAAAAGACCGACGGCCCGCGGCATGTGGAAGGCCGAAGTGATCAGCAGGCAATTGCTCAATCCCCGCTCCGACAGGATCGCGCGGCTGTTGTCGACGTTTTCTGACGTCGTGCGGGAGGCGGTCTCGCGCACCAGCCGCTCCGGGCCGATCCCGAAGGTCTCGAAGAAGCGGGCAGAGGCGACGGCATCGCCCTCGTAGGCGCCGCTCAGCGACCCGTCGCCGCCCGAGACGAGAATGATCGATTGCGGATAGGCGCGCGCCAGCCGCAGCGCCTCGACGAAACGGTCGGCAGCCTGGTTCATCTCGATGCCGCCGCGGGCGGTCGTCACCTCGGTCTCGAAGGCGCCGCCGAGCACGATCATGCAGGTCAGATCTTGCGGATCTTTAACAGGCTTGGGGAAGCGTGCCTCAAGCCCCTGCAGCACATATGACCCGGCGGTCGTGTAGAGCGTCACGAACAGGATGAGGCCGGCGGCAACACTCATTCCGAACGCCAGACGCCTGAACCCGAAGAGCAGCGCCAGAACGGCCGCCAGCGTCGACAAGAAGGCCAGCGACAGCGGCTGGGCGAACATCCAGAACAGCTTGGAGACGAGAAACATGCGGGTCGACTTTCCCTTCGGCCGGCCGTGGAGCCGATCGGTAGCGGCGAAGATGAGCGCTTGCTGATTTGGCAACAGCTTCGCTCAAGGCAGCTCACTTAAGCCTCGACCACTCGAAAATAAAGATTTTACGCGCTTATATTTGGGGGCCTTATGCGCTTCGCAATCGATACGCTGGACGACGCGGGCAACAGCCGGATCTATATCGGTGTGCCGCTCGGCCGATCAGGTGACAAACTGCGCGTGCAACTTCGCAATGGCGAGACCGAGCTCGACATCGACCGCATCACCGACTGGTTCCAGATCGACCAGACGTCCCGCGAGGACCGCGGCGAACTCTTCTACTGAGCCGCCGTGGCGCCGGAGCCCGGTGCCGCCACCATACGCCGGCGCAGCCACACAACGACCAGGGCGACGAGGCCCGCGCCGAGAAGCAATCCCAGCGACAGAAGCGGCCGATAGGCAAACCAGCCGATAGCAATGACCAGCGGTCCGACCAGGACCGTCAGGACCAGCGCGATCATGCCCGTGCCGAAGCGCACCAGCGAACCGACGAACGGCACGACGTCGGCAATGACCCCGAGGATCGAGAAGCACAGGCTGAAGCCGACCATCAGCGCGACCATGCCGCCGATGCGGATCAGCCACATGATCATGGTGTTTTCGGCCTGGGCGGCGTCGAACATCTCGGCAGCGCTCGACTGGCCGGCGGCACGGAGGAAGATCTCGCGGCCGTTGGAGGCGGTGAACGGCTTCAGCCATTCGCCGCTCTGTTTGCCGACGAAACTCGCCTCCTTCAGATCGGCGCGGCTGTAGCGGATGCGGAGGTCGCCGACACGCGGCTGGGCGGGGTTCTCGCCTACGTAGAAGCCGCCACGTTCCAGACGAACGGGGAGCGACAGAGCGTCTTCGGCCCGGGCCACATCCTCATCGCCAAGTTTGAGATCGGTGCCGGTCCCAAGCCCGGCGACGTCCTCGCCCGAAACGGTAAAGGCACCCACGGTGGCCCGGTCAACGCGGAAGGACTGACTGTCGACGACGAGTTCGGGGTTCTCGTGACCATCCGGCTGGCGGAAGTCACTCGAATCGGTGCGCCCCGACTTCCATTCGCGGCTGTAGGTGTAGGTCGTGACCGTTTCTTCGCCACCGCCAAGCTTGGTTTCAGAGCGCGACTCGCTTTTTTCGACCCACTGGTACATCTCGACATCGCGTGTCAGGGCCACCGCTCCATCCGCGAAAATGGCGAAATCCGGATCGCTCGGCACGCCCTCCGGCGCCACCTTGCCGGTGATATGAATGAGCTTTCCTTCGTTCGTCGGCACGATTTCGTCGGCGCTGACCGAAACCACGACGCCGGCGCCTTCGGTGAGGGCCCGATAGGCCTTGATCGACCGGCCTTCATTCCACACCAGCGCCCAGATGGCAGCCAGCACGAGCACGATGCCGATGACCGCACCCACCAGGGCATTCTTCAGGCGTGCGAACCACGATGTCCTTGTCGTTTCGGTGAAGCTCATTGCGCCATCCCCTCTTTCAATCCTGCGTCCCGCCAGCCCCGCGGTCAGGCCTGATTCCCTAGGGCAATCGGACAAAGGCATCAAGCGCGGTACGGGAAGGCGGTCCGACTTGTTTTGGCAAAAGTCGGGAGACCATCAAGGCTGGCAACAAAGAATGACATCCGCGTCACGGCGGCAAATCATTGAAATCGAAGTGGAGGAAGATTTGGTGGAGCTAAGCGGGATCGAACCGCTGACCTCTTGCATGCCATGCAAGCGCTCTCCCAGCTGAGCTATAGCCCCATCAAGGGTCCGGCAATGCCGGTTCCGGGATCCCGTTGAAGCAGTGCTTCCGTCGGGGTGGCGGCTTATTACTTCCGGTGTTCGGAGATGGCAAGCCGAAAATTGCAGGCTCGGAAACTTTTTCGCATTTCCGAGCCTGAAAGCGGTCGATCAGACTTCGTCGTCGTCACCGGTCACGCCGATGATACCGGTCATGTCGTCGTCGTCATCGTCTTCGTCGGCTTCGAGGAAGGTGTCGTCGTCATCGTCGTCGAGATCGACGTCGTCGTCGCCGATATCCGGGATATCGTCATTGCCGTCGTTGTCGTCGGCATCGCCGAGCGACACGAGTTCGACCTCGGTGTTCTCGGTATCGACTTCGGCGACTTCCTCCTCCTCGGCCTTCTCCATGATCGTGGCGACGGAGGTCTCCTCGAAATAGGAAAGCGGCCAGGACTTGCCGGTGTAAGGCGACACGACCGGGTCCTTGTTCAGGTCGTAGAATTTCTTCCCCGTATCCGGGCAGGTGCGTTTGGTGCCAAGTTCTGCTTTCGCCACTGTCAAAGCCTCTTGAAGTCCTGAGAATATACCGGCGCGTGCGGCCATTCCGGTCTTTTGACCGGTCAAACTGTTAGCGGGTCCCCTTAGTCGTTGCAATCTCTTCTGTCAAAGGCATTCTTCGCGTCTGCCGAACGGGCATTTTCCAGGCGCAGGGATGACCGTGCGTCCGCTTTGTGTTAACGACCGCCAAAAATGCGAGCCTCGACTGGGCCCTGCCTGCGAGCTCTAAGCTCGCAAGCCCCTTGAAACGACCCTCCGCCCGACGGGTCCTGCCCTCGGCAGACGTCAGGCACGGTCGGGGCCGGACGAACAAGGTTTATGAAAGAAGTGCCGAGATGACCCGTTCCTTCACCATCGCCATCGACGGGCCGGCCGCGGCCGGCAAGGGAACGCTCTCCCGGCTGATTGCCGCCCATTACGGCTTCCACCATCTCGATACCGGCCTCACCTATCGCGCCGTTGCCAAGGCGCTTCTGGATGCCGGCCTGCCGCTCGACGACGAGGCGGTGGCGGAACGAACGGCGCTCGCCATCGAGCTTGCCGGTCTCGACCGCTCCGCGCTTGCGCAACACCAGATCGGCGAGGCGGCATCGCGGATCGCGGTCATGCCCGCGGTGCGGCGCGCACTGGTGGCCGCCCAGCGCAGATTCGCGACCAAGGATCCGGGCACCGTGCTCGACGGGCGCGACATCGGCACCGTCGTCTGCCCGGACGCGCCCGTCAAACTCTATGTCACGGCCTCGCCGGAGGTCCGGGCAAAGCGTCGCTATGACGAAATCGTCGCCGGCGGCGGCGCCGCGGTTCTGGAAGAGGTCTGCGCGGACGTCAAGAAGCGGGACGAGCGCGACATGGGGCGTGCCGACAGCCCGTTGAAACCTGCGGACGATGCGCACTTGCTAGACACCTCGGAAATGAGTATAGACGCGGCATTCCGGGCGGCCCGAGACATCATCGATGCTGCCTTGAAGACAGATTGAACATGCGGAGCCCGGCTTGCCGGGCACCAGAACGAAGCAGCCGATACGATCGTCCCCGCGCCGGACAGCCCTTGTTGAAGGGCGGACGATCTCTCCGGCTTTGTTGAACTCGAACCCCCGGCGCATACCGCGTCCCCGTTTTGGACGCGTCTAGGAGATTTCATGTCTGTTTCTACTCCCTCGCGCGACGATTTCGCAGCAATGCTCGAAGAGTCCTTTGCCAAGACCGATCTGGCAGAAGGCTACGTAACCAAGGGCATCATCACGGCCATCGAGAAGGACGTCGCCATCGTTGACGTCGGCCTCAAGGTCGAAGGCCGCATCGCGCTCAAGGAATTCGGCGCGAAGGCAAAGGACGGTTCGCTGAAGGTCGGCGACGAAGTCGAAGTCTATGTCGAGCGCATCGAAAATGCTCTCGGCGAAGCTGTTCTGTCGCGCGAGAAGGCTCGTCGCGAAGAAAGCTGGATCAAGCTCGAAGCCAAGTTCGAAGCGGGCGAGCGCGTTGAAGGCGTCATCTTCAACCAGGTCAAGGGCGGCTTCACGGTTGACCTCGACGGCGCCGTTGCCTTCCTGCCGCGTTCGCAGGTCGACATCCGTCCGATCCGCGACGTCACCCCGCT
>DAIMJJ010000018.1:0-32750 GCA_036722275.1 Rhizobium sp.
CATCCGGTCGCCCACAACTGTGCCAGAATGCTACTTTTGAGGGCAAACGGGACGGCCCCGGCCGCCCCGCATGACAGAATCAAAGACTCAACGAAGGGCAACTGTGCGGCGTGCTTCGGCAACCGATTCGCGAATCACCGTGGACAGCGTCGAGACGATCTCCGCCAGCTCCTCCTCGCTGGCATTGTAGGGCGGAGCGAGAATGACGGTATCGCCGGCGGTCCCACCGACATTGCCGGTGCAGGGATAGCAGATCAGTCCCGCCTCGAAGGCACGGCGGCCGATGGCGGCGTGCAGGCTGGCATAGGCCGGGAAAGGCTCCTTGGTCACCGGATCGCTGACCAGTTCGAGGCCGATGAAGAAGCCGCGGCCGCGCACGTCGCCGAGTTCCGCGACATCAGCAAGGGCCGCCCGCAGTTCCTGCTGAAGGACCGCGCCGCGCGTCAGCACCCGCTCGAGCAGGCGGTCGCGGGTGACGATCTTCTGGACCGCGACGCCCGCAGCGCAGGCGGCGGTATGGCCGGTGAAGGTGTGGCCCGTCATCGCCCCGCCATGGGCGGCCATCAGTACCTCATGCACCTTGTCGCTGTAGAGCGCAGCCCCCAGCGGCTGGTAGCCGGCGGCAAGCCCCTTGGCGATGCTCATGATGTCGGGGACGACGCCGTCATGCTCGAGCGCCCGCCAGGTGCCGGTGCGGCCCGATCCGCACATCACCTCGTCGCCGATCAGCAGCACGCCATACTTGTCGCAGACGGCGCGGATGGCCTTGGCATAGCCCTCCGGCGCCGGCACGACGCCACCGGCCGCGCCGACCACGGGCTCGATGATGAAGGCTGCGACCTTGTCCGGCCCGATCTCAAGGATCTTGTCTTCCAGCTCCTTGGCCAGATGCGCGACCAGGCCTTCCGACGTCACGCCTTCCGGCGGACGATAGGCGTTGGCTGCCGAAACGAAGGCGACGTCGAGCAGGCTTCCCTCAAAGGCGTCACGCCGGGTCTTGAAGTGCGAGACGGACAGCGCACCGAGCGTATTGCCATGCCAGGAGCGTTCGCGCGCAATGAAGCGGCGGCGGCTCTTCTCGCCCCGCGCGGTATGATATTGCAGCGCGATCTTCAGGCAGGATTCGACCGCCTCCGAACCGCTGGTCACATAGACGATGTTGGGGAAATGGCCGCCGGTGTTGCGGGTGATGATTTCGGTCAGTTCCTCGACTGCATCCGAGGTGAAGAGATAGCGATAGGCATGGGCAATGCGGTCGAGCTGCTGCTTGACGGCCTCCGTCACCTCCGGATGCGCATGGCCCAGGCAATAGACGGCCGGCCCGCCCGAACCGTCGAGATAGCGCTTGCCGGTGACGTCATAGACATAGCTGCCGCGCCCATAGGCGATCTTGGGCAGGGACTGGACACCGTAGCTGCTGCCGGTGCTGGTGATTTTGGAGTTGGACATTCTGGCTCTCTCGGGTTGCGCGGACGCTTTCATGTCCAGGGACGATCACGCGACCGGCCCTGGGGACGACGCGATGATACCGCCGCCGCGATCAGAGGCAAGAGAAATTAAACGAGTGTTCAGTTTTGTATCACGGCGCCTGAAACGGACTGCGTGGCAAGCATGGCGTCCGTCCACTGCTCGCAGAGCCCGATCGCCTCTTCGGAGGAAAAAGTCTGCGGATTGAGGCACCATTCGAGCCACAGCCCGTCATGGATGGCGATCAGTCCGATCGCCGCCAGGCGCAAGTCCGGCATCGGCCGACCGGAGGCCGTCCAGAGATCGGCCAGCAGCGTTTCCAGCAGCCGCCGGTACTCGCCATAGGTCCGGTCATGCACCTCGGTCATGATGGTCGAATGATCGATCATGCCCCAGAACACCACCCAGGTCCTGAGCGTGCTGCGCTCGAGCACCGGCGCCGAGAGCGAGGCACGAAAATAGGCGCTGAGCCGCGCCCGCGGATCGGAGCCCGCCGCCTCGACCTTGTCACGGATATTGGCTAGAAGGCCGAGCGACAGCGTCTCGTAGGCATGGCCCACGAGTTCGTCCTTGCTGGAATAGTGATGGTTGATGAGCCCGACGGAAATGCCGGCCTCCTGGCTGATCTTGCGGATCGACAGCCCGGCATGACCTTCGCGGGCGAGACAGGCAAGCGTCGCCTCGATCAGCGCGCGACGGCGCTCCTCCGGCAGTTTCCGCTCAAACTTCCCCAACTCGCCCATGCTCTTCTCCCTGCCAGCCGCCGAACCTTATTCCGCGGCGCCGATGGTGATGGCAACCGGCGCCAGCCCGTCGATCTCGCCGTGGATGCGGTCGCCGGGGGCAACCGGCCCCACGCCCGCCGGCGTGCCGGTGAAGATCAGGTCTCCCGGGATCAGGTGGTAGAAGCGCGACAGATGGCTGATCAGCTCCGGCACGGACCAGACCAGGTCGCTCAGATGCGCGTCCTGACGCACCTCGTCTCCCACCCTCAGCCAGATGCGCTGCTGGCCAATGGCACCGTAGTCGCTCGCCCTGGTGATCGCCGCAATCGGCGCCGAGCGCTCGAAGGCCTTACCCAGCGACCACGGGCGCTGCTTGGCGCGTTCGGCCAGCTGCAGGTCGCGCCGCGTCATGTCGAGGCCGGCGGCATAGCCGAAGATGCAGGCGGAGGCCTCCTCGACGCTCACCCGGAAAGCCGGCTTACCGATCGCCACCACCAGTTCCATCTCGTAATGGAAGTTGGACGTACCCGGCGGATAGGGGATCTCGCTGCCGGAGGCGACGATGGCCGAGGCCGGCTTGGTAAAATAGAAGGGGGCCTCGCGGTCGACCTCATATCCCATCTCGGCGGCGTGTTCGGCATAGTTGCGCCCGACGCCGAAGATGCGGTGAACGGGATAGCCGGCCGCCTCACCCTGGACCGGAACGACCGGCGTCGCCGGAATTTCGAAAAGCGTCTTCATCTGGATCCTCGCATTCGCTGATGCTCCTCCGGCGCGCAGACGATGCGCGCGCCCCGCTCGACATAAATCAGGAACGACCGCGGCTCGCCAGCCCCGGCGCAGCCGATGGCGGGAAAAATGACCCGGTGGCGGACGGCTGAGCGGCGATCGGCTGCGGCTGCTGGCGGGGCGAGGACTGCGCTCGCGCCCCACTCTTTTTTGTTACAGCGATAAGCGCTAGACAAAGGCATAAAAAGCGAGGGGGAACGCAATCATCATGCTCGAAATCTATGAAATGCCCGGCCATCTGGTGCGCCGACTGAACCAGGCCTCGGTCTCCGTCTTCATGGACGAGACGGGAAAGAAGGGGTTTGACCTGACGCCGGTCCAGTATGCGGCGCTGAGCGCCATCGAGGACAAGCCCGGCCTCGACCAGGCGACGCTGGCCAGCCGTATCGCCTATGACCGGGTGACCATCGGCGGCGTCGTCGATCGACTCGTCCAGAAGGAGCTCGTACGCCGCGAGACCAATCCCAGCGATCGGCGCGCCCGCAACCTGTTCGTCACCGACAAGGGGGTGCAAGCCCTCGTCGATATCCGTCCGATCGTCAAGGAGGCCCAGACCATCCTGCTCGAAGGGCTCGACGATGCGGAACGCCGGGAGTTCATCAGGCTGCTGCAGAAGGCCTGCGAGGCGGTGAACGACCGCAGTCGCGCGCCGCTGCGTCTCACCTGACGACGGACACTAACGGGCGCGGCCGATCCCAATCGGCCGATGCTCTTCTCCGTTAGGGTACCAGCACGGCGGCACCCTGGAACCGGCCGGCCCGAAGGTCGGCCAGTGCCTCATTGGCGCGTTCCAGCGGATAGACGGTCGTCGTGGTCGTCACGCCCGCCCGCGGCGCAAGCTCCAGAAACTCGACGGCATCGGCGCGGGTAAGGTTCGCGACCGAGAGGAGCTGTCGTTCGCCCCACAGGATCGAATAGGGAAACTGGGGAATGTCGCTCATATGGATGCCGCCGCAGACGACGCGGCCACCCTTGGCGACCGCCCGCAGGGCCGGAGGGACAAGCTCGCCAACGGGTGCGAAAATGATCGCCGCGTCGAGCGCAACCGGCGGCGCGTCCTGCGATCCGCCCGTCCACACCGCCCCGAGCGAAAGGGCAAGCGCCTGGGCGGCTTCGTCTCCGGCACGCGTGAAGGCGTAAACCTCCCGTCCCTCAAAGACGCAGACCTGGGCGATGATATGGGCGGCGGCACCGAAACCATAGATGCCGATCCGCTTTCCCTCGCCCGCCATCTTCAAGGAACGCCAGCCGATCAGGCCCGCGCACATCAGCGGTGCGGCTGCAACCGGATCGTCAAAGCCGTCGAGCGGAAAGGCAAATTCGGCATCCGCCACGACATGGGTGGCAAAACCGCCATCGCGCGTATAGCCGGTGAAGCCGGGATTGTCGCACAGGTTCTCCCGCCCGCTGTCGCAATAGCTGCAACAGCCACAGGTATGGCCGAGCCAGGGAATGCCGACGCGCCGGCCGGGCTTCAGGTCGACGCCTTCGCCGCAGGCTTCGACGATGCCGACGATTTCGTGGCCCGGCACCAGCGGCAGCTTGGGCTCGGTCAGGTCGCCGTCGACGACATGCAGATCGGTGCGGCAGACGGCGCAGGCTTCGACCCGGACGACGATCTCGCCCGGTCCGGCTTCAGGATCGGGCCGCTCTTCCAGCCGCAAGGGCTGGCGCGGCGCGTGAAGCACCATGGCTCTCATCGGGTCGGTCTCCGGGCTTTTGTTCGCATGGCGGTTGCCGCGTGGATGGTCTATGCTTTCCCAGCTTTTATGACGCTGTCATCGGAATCAAGTTCTTTCGCGCAAAGCCCGACCGACCCCGGATATCCCCATGTCCTCCTCCCCTCTGCTCCATTCCCCCGAACAACCGGAAAAGCACGCCTACTGGAGCCGGCCGATTGCCGATCTGATGGCGGAGCTGAAGTCCACGCCCGAGGGATTGAGCAGCGCCGCGGCCGAGGCGCGACTGAAGGAACGGGGACCGAACGTCTTTCGCGAGGAAGGCCGCTGGTCGGGCTTGCGCATCTTTCTCTCGCAGTTCGAGAGCCCGCTGGTCCTGATCCTGGTGGCGGCGGCGGCGATCTCCATCGCCGTCGGCGAATGGAAGGAAGCGACGATCATCACCATCGTCATTCTCGCCAGTTCGCTTCTGAGCTTCTATCAGGAATACTCCGCCTCGGTCGCGGTTCAGAAGCTCAAGGAGCGGATCGCCTTCAAGGTCAAGGTCCGGCGTGACGGCAAGCCGTGCTCGCTGCCCGCGGCCGATCTCGTGCCCGGCGACGTGATCGACGTGGCCGCCGGCGACCTCATTCCTGCCGACTCGGTGGTGATCGAGGCGACCGACCTGCATGTCAGCCAGTCGGCGCTGACCGGCGAGACCTATCCGGTCGAGAAACGGGCCGGCGAAATCGCGGCCGAAACAACCCTTGCCAACCGCAGCAACGTGCTCTTCACCGGCGCCTCGGTGCGCAGCGGCATCGGTCGGGCGATCGTCGTCGAAACCGGTTCGGCTACCGAATACGGCACGATCGCCGGGCATCTGCGGCTGGAGCCGCCGGAGACCGATTTCGCCCGCGGCATCCGCCGTTTCGGCTATCTGATGACGCGGATCACACTGATCATGGTGGTCGTCATCTTTGCCGGCAATCTCGTGCTCGAACGGCCGCTCATCGATTCCCTGCTCTTTGCCCTGGCGATCGCCGTCGGGCTGACGCCCGAGCTTCTGCCCGCCATTGTCAGCGTGACACTGTCGAGCGGCGCCCGGCGCATGGCAGACGGCGGCGTGATCGTCCGGCGGCTGGCCTCGATCGAAAACCTCGGCAGCATGAACCTGCTGTGCACCGACAAGACCGGAACGCTGACCGAAGGCGTCGTGCGGCTGGAACGGGTCGAAGGGGCGACGGCAAGCCCGCGCGGCGACCTCATGCGGCTCGCAGCCCTCAACGCCCGCCTGCAGAACGGCATGGCCAATCCGCTCGACGAGGCGATCGCCGCCGCGGCGACCGGCAGGGGGATCGACACCGCCGCCGTACGCAAGATCGGGGAGATCCCTTACGACTTTCTGCGCAAACGCCTCTCCGTCATTGTTCAGGACCCTGCCGAGACCGGGCATCTGCTGATTGCCAAGGGCGCGCTCAGCAACGTGCTCGAAGTGTGCACCACCCTTCAGGACGGCGATGCGGTGCGGCCGCTCGATGCCGCCGCCCGCGCCGAGATCGACAGCCGCTATGCCGCCTGGGGCGCGGAAGGCTACCGCGTGCTTGGTCTGGCGATCCGACGCCTGCCGGCCGCGGGCGATCGCTATGACCGCAGTTTCGAACAGGAGCTGACCTTCGCCGGGTTCCTGCTGTTCAGCGATCCGCCGAAGCCCGGCATCGTCGAGACGCTGGCAGCCCTCGCCTCGCGCGGCGTGGCGGTCAAGGTGATCACCGGCGACAACCGCTTCGTCGCGGCCCATCTCGCCCGCTCGATCGGCCTCAAGGCCGATCACATCCTCACCGGCGAAGAGCTGGCGCGAACCTCCGACGAGGCGGTCGCGGCGCTTGCCTCAAGGACCGATCTCTTCGTCGAGATCGATCCCAACCAGAAGCAGCGGATCATCGCCGCCCTGCGCAAGCGCGGCCATGTCGTCGGCTATCTCGGCGACGGCATCAACGACGCCCCCGCCCTGCACGAAGCCGATATTGGCATCTCGGTCGAGGGCGCTGCGGACGTTGCCCAGCAGGCAGCCGACATGGTTCTGGTCGACAAGAACCTCGACGTGCTTCTCGACGGCATCGACAACGGTCGGCGGACCTTTGCCAACACGCTGAAATATATCTCGACGACGACGAGCGCCAACTTCGGCAACATGATCAGCATGGCGGTCGCCTCCTTCGTGCTGCCGTTCCAGCCGCTGCTCGCCAAGCAGATCCTGCTCAACAACTTCCTCTCCGACATCCCGTCCCTGGCGATCGCCAGCGATAATGTCGACAAGGAAGCCGTGGTCGGCCCGCAAGTCTGGAACATCGCCTATGTTCAGCGTTTCATGGTCGTCTTCGGCCTCATCAGCACCGTCTTCGACATGATCACCTTCGGCTTCCTTCTCGTGGTGGCGCGTGAGACGGCGGCGGTCTTCCAGACGGCATGGTTCGTCGAATCGCTGATCACGGAACTCGCGATCGTGCTCGTCATCCGTACCTCGAAACCGGTGTGGAAGAGCCGGCCCGGTCGCTGGCTGGTGATCGCGACGATTGCCGTCACCGCCCTTGCCCTCGCCGTGCCTTATCTGCCCGGCGCGGACTGGTTCAGCTTCGTGCCGCTTCCGCCGCAGATTCTGGCCGGACTCGGCGTGATCACGCTCTTCTATCTGGTGGTCTCCGAAATCGCCAAATACTGGTTCTTCGCGCACGAGCATCACCGTTTCCTGCCGCAGCGGCGGGCGACAGCACGGCGCCCGTTGAAGACCCTGCGTCACCGGCGATAGCAGGCATTTCCGGCCGCAAGACCGGTGCCCGAAGCGGGCGACGGAGACTGCGCCGACATGTAGACACCACGCTGTCGGGCTTGGACTTGGCGGAAAAAAGTGCAACAACCCAGGCGTTCGAGCGTTAGGAACACGGGGCACGCAGGCGCGGGATTTTACAGCCCTCTCATGAAGCGCTGTCTGCCGCGTGTGGCCCGCCAAACCGAAAGGCAAAACAGACTATGAACAAGAAGATCGTTCCCGTCATCATGGCGGGAGGCAAGGGAACCCGTCTGTGGCCGCTGTCGCGCGCCACCGCAGCCAAGCAGTTCATCCGGTTCATCGGTGACAGGACGCTCTTTCAGGGGACACTCGACAGGGTCGGCAATGCCGATATCTATGAGCCGGCTCTCGTCATTACCAACGAGGAGTTTCGCTTTCTCGTTGCCGAACAGGCCCGCGAAATGGACACGAAGCTGTCGGGCATCGTGCTGGAGCCGGAGGCGCGAAACACCGCCGCTGCCGTCGCCGTCGCAGCCCTGATGGTGTCCGAACTCTTCGGCGGCGATACGCTGGTCCAGATCCTGCCCTCCGACCACGACATCCTCACCGACGACAGGTATTGGACTGCCGTCAATGCGGCAGCAACCGCTGCAAGAATGGGAAAGATCGTCACCTTCGGCATCACCCCGACCGAGCCGGCCACTGGCTACGGCTATATCGAAATGGGCGATGCGATCGGCGACGGCGCCCATGCCGTCAAGCGCTTCGTCGAGAAGCCAAAGCTCGAAGACGCCGAAAAGATGCTCGCGGCCGGCAATTTCTTCTGGAATTCCGGCATGTTTGTCTTCTCAGCCGGCCAGATCCTGTCGGAATTGCGCTCGCTTGCGCCGGACGTGCTGGATGCCGCCGAAAAGGCGGTGCGCGCCGCCGCCCGGGATCTGGATTTTACCCGTCTCGACGCCGAGGCCTTTGCCGAGAGCCCGAGCATCTCCATCGACTATGCGGTGATGGAGAAGACGCAGAATGCCGCGGTCGTGCCTTCGCCGATCCGTTGGTCCGATCTCGGCAGCTGGGACGCCGTGTGGAAGATCGGCAATCCGGACGAGGACGGCAATGTGGTGAGCGGCAATGCGACGCTGGTCAACACGCGCAACTCGCTGGTCATGTCGCGCAACAACCATCTGTCCGTCCAGGGCATGGATGGCGTGGCCGTGATTGCCAGTGAGGACGCCGTCTATGTCGGCCGCCTGGATGAGAGCCAGGAGGTCGCCAATCTCGTCAAGCTGCTGGCCGCCGACAAGAAGACGGCCGGCCTGACCGAGAACCACCCAACCTCGCTGCGTCCCTGGGGCGGTTACACGTCGGTCCTGAACGGCGAGCGTTTCCAGGTCAAGCGGCTCTTCGTCCATCCGGGCAAGAAACTGTCGCTGCAGAAGCATCACCACCGCTCGGAGCACTGGATCTGCGTCAAAGGCGCAGCCGAGGTGACGATTGACGACAAGGTGACCATGCTGCACGAGAACCAGTCGATCTACATCCCGCAGGGCGCGGTTCACCGGCTCGGCAATCCCGGCAAGATCCTGCTGGAACTGATCGAGATCCAGACCGGCTCCTATCTCGGCGAGGATGACATCATCCGCCTCGTCGACGAGTTCGGACGCAGCTGAGCCGAAAACCGGCTGAACACCCGTTTGAATGTGGCAGGCCCGCGAGACATCCGTTTCGCGGGTCTTTCTATCTGGTCGGCCCCCTTCTTTCACCCTGTGACAACCAGACCCATTGCTATTGCGCGGTCGACGCATTAATGACTGACCGGACAGTCATTAATGGATGCCAGCCCGATGAGCGACAAAAGCCGACGACGCAGAGACCCGGAAGAGCGACGCGCGGAGATCCTGGCGGCAGCGCTTGCCTTGTTTTCCGAGCGTGGCTTTGCGGCGACCCGGATCGAGGACGTCGCCGCCCGCGCCGGCATCGCCAAGGGCACGGTCTATCTGCATTTCCCCGACAAGGAGGCGCTCTTTACCTCGCTGGCCTCCGGCATGGCCTCTCCCATACTCGAACGGATGGAGGCCATGGCCGCCCATGACGAAATGCCGGGTCGGCTTGTCGTTGCCGGTCTTTATGCGCTGGCACAGCAGGAAATTCTCGGCACCGAGCGACGCCACATGCTGCGCCTGTTGATGTCGGAAGGACACTATTTCCCGACGGTCGCCGAATTTTATCACCGCAATGTCCTGTCGGTCGGCCTCGGCCTGCTGCGCCGGGTGCTGGAGCGCGCCGCCCGCCGCGGAGAACTGCGCAATCCCGGCCTCGCCGCCGTGCCGCAGATCGTCTTTGCGCCAATCCTGATGTCGGTCATCTGGACGTCGCTGTTCGAGCCTTACGAACATCTCGACACGGATCTGCTGTTCAGGACCTTCCTCGACACTCTTTTCCTGCCGCCCGAAGGAGGCGCGCCATGAAGCGTATTCTCGTGCTGGCAATCGTCGGGGCGGCCGCGCTCCTGATCCTGCCGCTCTATCTGAATGGCCAGTCCTCCGAGCCGTATCAGGGTTGGGTCGAGGCGGATCTCCTCTTTGTCGGGCCGGAGACAGCCGGCCGCCTGAAGACTGTAGCGGTTGCCGAGGGTGACGCCGTTTCAGGCGGCGGACCGCTGTTTGCCCTCGATGATACCGCGGCCCGGGCGGCAGTGGCGGCGAAGGAAGCGACGCTTGCGGCGCTCACCGCCCAGCATGCGCTGACGGTCGCCGCGCAGAAACGCCCCGAGGAGATCACCATCCTCGAAGCCTCCGAACGCCAGGCGGAGGCACAGCTGTCGCTCTCCGTTCAGGAGCTGAACCGCATGCAGGCGCTGGCCCGCTCCGGAACGGCAACGCGCGCCAATCTCGATGCCGCCATCGCCGCCGAGGCTGCCAATCGCGCCGCTCTCGACAGCATCCGCGGACAGGTGGCGCTGGCCGCACTTCCGGCGCGCGCCGAGACGATCCGGCAGGCCGAAGAGACCATGGCGGCGGCGAAGGCGGATCTCGCCGCCGCGCGCGACACGCTCGACCGCCTGTCGACCAAGGCACCCGCCGACGGCACGGTCCAGACGCTCTATTACCGCCCCGGCGAGGTCGTGCCCGCCGGACGCCCGGTCGTCGCCCTTCTGGCGCCCGACGCGGTGCGCATCCGCTTCTTCGTGCCCGAGACGGCCATCGCCGGTGTGGCACTTGGCCAGACGATCCGCATGCGCTGCGACGGCTGTCAGCCCATGGAGGGGCGCGTAAGCTTCATCGCCGCCAAGGCGGAGTATACGCCGCCGGAAATCTACAGCCTCGAAGAGCGGGCAAAGCTCGTCTATCGCGTCGAGGCCATTCCGGCGGAACCGGCGAAGCTGCGCATCGGCATCCCCGTCGACGTCGAACTGGCGCCAGTGGAGAGCCACTGATGAGCGCCGCCGTCGCCGCTGCGGATCCGGTCATCGCCGTCAGCGATCTCACCAAGCGCTTCGGGGACCGCATTGTCGTCGACAAGCTGTCGCTGACCGTGCGGAAGGGATCGATCCACGGGTTTCTCGGGCCGAACGGCTCCGGCAAGACGACGACTATCCGGATGCTCTGCGGCCTGCTGACCCCCGACAGCGGCAGCGGCACCTGCCTCGGCTATGACATCCTGACCCAGTCGGAAGCGATCCGCCGCAGGGTCGGCTACATGACGCAGAAATTCTCGCTCTATCAGGATCTCTCGATCCGCGAGAATCTCGAATTCGTCGCCCGCGTCCACAATCTGGACGACCCGAAGCGGAAGGCCCGCGATGCCATCGAAAGGCTCGGTCTGTCGGGCCGCGAAAACCAGCTCGCCGGCAATCTGTCCGGAGGATGGAAACAGCGGCTGGCGCTCGGTGCCTGCATCCTGCCCGAACCCGATCTGCTCCTCCTCGATGAGCCGACCGCCGGCGTCGATCCCAAGGCGCGGCGGGAATTCTGGAGCGAAATCCATGCGCTGGCCGCCGAAGGCCTCTCGGTGCTCGTCTCGACCCATTACATGGACGAGGCGGAGCGCTGTCACGAGATCGCCTACATGGCCTATGGCAAGCTTCTGGTGCGCGGCACCGTCGATGAGGTAATCGCCGCAACGGGCCTCACCACCTGGAGCGTCTCCGGCCCCGAGGTCCACAGACTGCAGGCCGAACTGGAAAAGAGCCCGGGCATCGACATGGTCGCCCCCTTCGGCACGAGCCTGCATGTCTGCGGGCGGGACGGAGCCGCCCTTCTCTCCGCGATCGCGCCCTTCCGTGCCCGCCCGGGCCTCGAATGGGTGGAGAGCTCCCCCACGCTGGAGGACACCTTCATCGAGCTGATGAACCGGTCGAAGGACAATTTCCAATGACGACGCGACGGTTCGACGACGGTTTCCTACGCCGCTTCTGGGCGATGACGATCAAGGAATTCATCCAGATGACGCGCGACCGGATCACGCTCGCGACCATGGTCATGATCCCGGTCATGCAGCTGTTCCTGTTCGGCTTCGCCATCAACACCACGCCGCATCATCTGCCGACGGCAGTCCTGTTGCGCGAAACCTCCGACCTGTCCCGCTCCATCCTCGCGGCCCTCGAGAACACGGACTTCTTTGACGTGCGCCAAGTGCTGACACGCGCCGAAGACATGGACCGCGCGCTGGAATCCGGCAGCGCGCTGTTCGTCGTCGAGATACCCGAAGGCTTCGAGCGTGCGGTCCGGCGCGGCGAAAGCCCAGCCCTTCTTGTCGCCGCCGACGCGACCGATCCGGTGGCGGCAAGCTCGGCGCTCGGCGCCCTCTCCGGGGTCCTTTCGACGGCACTGGAGCGCGACCGGCTGGTGACGATCGCCGAAACCGCCAAGCCGCCCTTCACCATCGTCCAGCACCGCCGCTACAATCCGGCCGGTTCATCGACGCTCAACATCGTCCCCGGCCTGCTCGGTACGATCCTCACCATGACGCTGCTGATCTTCACCGCACTCTCCGTGACGCGCGAGCTCGAACGCGGAACCATGGAGAACCTCTTGTCCATGCCGATCAAGCCGGTGGAGATCATGCTCGGCAAGATCGCGCCCTACGTCGTAATCGGCCTCTTCCAGGCGATCATCATCATTGCTGCCGGATATTTCGTGTTCCGGGTGCCGATCCTCGGCAATCCGCTGGCGCTCGCCGCCGTCACCGCCCTCTTCGTCGTCTCGAACCTGTCGATCGGCTACACCTTCTCGACGATCGCCACCAACCAGCTTCAGGCCGTGCAGATGGCCATGATGTATTTCCTCCCGAACATCCTGCTGTCGGGCTTCATGTTCCCCTTTGCCGGCATGCCCAACTGGGGTCAGTGGATCGGCGAAGCGCTGCCGCTTACCCACTATATCCGCGTGGTGCGCGCCATCATGCTGAAGGGGGCTTCGATCCAGATCCTCGCCTATGACACGCTGGCGCTGATCGTGCTGACGATGATCGCCATGACCATTGCCGTCAAACGCTTCCGCAGAACGCTCGACTGACGCGTCCGGCGGCCCGACCGGCCTTGCTTTATGTCGCTGCATTGCACAAGATCGCACTTTAGCCCGGACAGAAGAACAACGGGCAAAGAGGGCGAACAGCGGATATGTCGATCAAGGCAAGCATCTATCATCTCACCCATTACAAGTATGACAAACCGGTCCGGCTCGGCCCTCAGATCATACGGTTGAAGCCGGCCGCCCATTCCCGCACCAAGGTGCTGAGCCATTCGCTCAAGGTCACGCCCGCCAATCACTTCGTCAATCTGCAGCAGGACCCCTACGGCAACTATCAGGCCCGTTTCGTCTTTCCCGAGCCGGTGACCGAATTCAAGATCGAGGTCGATCTGGTCGCCGACATGACCGTCTACAATCCCTTCGACTTCTTCGTCGAGGAGGAGGCGACCAAGTGGCCCTTCGATTATCCGGCCGACATCCGCGACGACCTGAAGATCTACATGACGCCGGAGCCGGACACCCCGGCGCTTGCCGCCTCCATGGAAACGCTCGACAAGACGCCGGGCCAGAGCACCGTCGATATGGTCGTCGGCCTCAACGCCGCCCTCCAGCAGAAGATCGGCTATGTCATCCGCCTGGAGCCCGGCGTGCAGACGCCGGAGGACACGCTGACCATCGGCCAGGGCTCCTGCCGCGATACGAGTTGGCTGCTTGTCCAGGTGCTTCGCCGCCTCGGCCTCGCCGCCCGTTTCGTCTCCGGCTACCTGATCCAGCTGAAACCCGACCTCAAGGCCCTCGATGGCCCGTCCGGCACCGAGGTCGATTTCACCGACCTCCACGCCTGGGCGGAAGTCTACCTTCCGGGCGCCGGCTGGGTCGGCCTTGACCCGACCTCGGGCCTCCTGACCGGCGAAAGCCACATTCCGCTGTCGGCCACGCCGCACTACCGCAACGCCGCCCCCATTTCCGGCGGATATTACGGCCACGCCAACACCGAGTTCCATTTCGACATGACGGTGAAGCGGGTTGCCGAGCATCCGCGCATCACGAAGCCCTTCTCCGACGAGAGCTGGGACGCCCTCAACGACCTCGGCCACCGCGTCGATGCGGAACTGAAAGCCCGCGACGTGCGCCTCACCATGGGCGGCGAGCCGACCTTCGTGTCGATCGACGACTTCCAGTCCGACGAATGGAACACGGCAGCGGTCGGCCCGACCAAGCGCGACAAGGCCGACACGCTGATCCGCCGGCTGCGCGAGCGTTTTGCCCCCGGCGGCTTCCTGCATTACGGCCAGGGCAAGTGGTATCCCGGCGAGAGCCTGCCGCGCTGGACGTTTTCGCTCTACTGGCGCAAGGACGGCAAGCCGATCTGGCAGAACCCGGAACTAGTGGCGGAGGAAGGCAAGCGCTACGGCGTCACCGCCGACGATGCCGGCCGGCTCCTGGGCGGGATCGCGGAGGCGCTCGGGATCGAGCCCGAGATGGTCGTGCCGGCCTATGAGGATCCGGGCGAATGGATCCTCAAGGAAGCCAACCTCCCCGACAATGTCGATCCCGCCAATTCCAAACTGAAGGACCCGGAGGAGCGCAGCCGCATCGCCCGCGTCTTCGAGCGCGGGCTCACCGAACCGACCGGCTACGTGTTGCCGGTCCAGGCCTGGAACAGCCGGGCAACCGGCCGCCACTGGATCAGCGAGAAATGGAAGACACGGCGCGGCAAGATCTTCCTCGTGCCAGGCGACAGCCCCGTCGGCTACCGACTGCCGCTCGGAGCCCTGCCCTATATTCCGCCCGCGCGCTTTCCTTACATCAATCCGGCCGATCCGAGCGAACCGCGCGGTCCGCTGCCGGATGTCGTCGTGCCCGCCGGCCGCGCCATGCCGGAGGCCTCCTTCCAGCCGGACGATGCGCTCCAGCAGGGTCGCATCGAACAGGTGCTCGGCGAGATCGGCGGCGCGGTACGCACCGCCATGTCGGTCGAGGTCCGCGACGGACGTCTCAGCATCTTCATGCCGCCCGTCGAGCGCATCGAGGATTATCTCGAACTGGTCGCCGCCGCCGAGGATGCGGCAGCGGCCCTGGGACTGCCGGTGCACATCGAAGGCTATGCGCCGCCCCATGACGAGCGCATCAACGTCGTGCGCGTGGCACCTGATCCCGGCGTCATCGAAGTCAATATCCACCCGGCCTCGAACTGGGATGACTGCGTGGCCATCACCACAGCAGTCTACGAGGAGGCGCGCGAATCGCGTCTCGGTGCAGACAAGTTCATGATCGACGGGCGACACACCGGCACCGGCGGCGGCAATCACGTCGTGGTTGGCGGCGCCAATCCCAACGATAGTCCGTTCCTGCGCCGACCGGACCTCCTGAAAAGCCTGATCCTGCACTGGCAGCGCCACCCGTCGCTGTCCTATCTCTTCTCCGGCCTGTTCATCGGCCCGACGAGCCAGGCGCCGCGCATTGACGAGGCCCGTCATGACAGCCTCTACGAGCTGGAGATCGCCATGGCGCAGATCCCCATGCCCGGATCGGGCGAGGCACCGCCGCTGCCCTGGCTGGTCGACCGGCTGTTCCGCAACCTGCTGATCGACGTCACCGGCAACACCCACCGCGCCGAGATCTGCATCGACAAGCTGTTCTCGCCCGACGGCCCGACCGGCCGCCTCGGCCTCGTCGAGTTCCGCGGCTTCGAAATGCCGCCGAATGCCCGCATGTCGCT
Source organism: Rhizobium sp. (assembly GCA_036722275.1). Classification (GTDB taxonomy): domain Bacteria; phylum Pseudomonadota; class Alphaproteobacteria; order Rhizobiales; family Rhizobiaceae; genus Allorhizobium. The sequence goes on from DAIMJJ010000018.1 coordinate 15,618, forward strand.
TGCGCAGCAGCTGCTGGTGCGCGCGCTGATCGCCCGCTTCTGGAAGAACCCGACGGGCGGCACCTTCGTGCGCTGGGGCACCGCCCTGCACGATCGCTTCATGCTGCCGCACTACATATGGCAGGATTTTCTCGAGGTGCTGGCCGACCTGCGCGACAACGGCTTTGACTTCAAGCCGGAATGGTTTGCCGCCCAGCTGGAGTTCCGCTTCCCCTTCTTCGGCGAGGTCGAATACGGCGAGCAGCGGCTGGAACTACGCCAGGCGCTGGAACCCTGGCATGTCATGGGTGAGCAGGGCGCCATCGGCGGCGCCGTCGGCTTCGTCGATTCCGCGGTCGAGCGCCTGCAGGTGCGGCTGGAAACCGCCAATCCCGAACGCTATGCGATCGCCTGCAACGGTCGGCGCGTACCGCTCACCAGGACCGGCATCAACGGCGTTTCGGTCGGCGGCGTCCGCTACAAGGCCTGGCAGCCCGCCTCCGGCCTGCACCCGGTCCTGCCGGTCAACACACCGCTAACATTTGATGTCTATGATATGTGGTCTGGCCGGTCGATCGGTGGCTGCGTCTACCACGTGGCCCATCCGGGCGGCCGCAACTACGAGACTTTCCCTGTGAACGGGAATGAAGCGGAAGCACGACGGCTTGCGCGTTTCGAGCCTTGGGGCCATACAGCGGGCAATTTCCCGCTGTGGCCGGAGACGGTGTCCCCGGAATTCCCCCATACGCTGGACTTGCGGCGACCCCAGGGTATGTAACGAATGGCGAACCAACCGGCGGTGGACAGAGACCCGGCAGACGACGAGATGAAGGAAGCGCGAACATCGGGCTATCGGTCGCTCCCGGGCGCTGCCGACGAAATGCTCGATGCCGACGGCCGTATTCGTCCCGTCTGGCAGGCCTTCGTCTCGGCCATCGACCGCATGTCCGAGCACGACCTGCACGAACGCTTTGCCCGCGCCGACCGTTATCTGCGCGACGCCGGCGTGTTCTATCGGGCCTATGGCGCCGCGGGATCGAGCGAGCGCGCCTGGCCCTTCTCCCACATTCCCGTGCTGATCGACGAGAAGGAATGGGACGTGCTGGCCAAGGGTCTGGTGCAGCGCGCCAACCTTCTGGAAGCGGTGGTCGCCGACATCTATTCGGACAACAAGCTGGTCGAGCAGGGCTTCCTGCCGCCGGCGCTGGTGGCGGGGAACCCGGAGTTCCTGCGTCCGCTGGTCGGCATAAAGCCGACCGGCGGCCATTACCTGCATTTCTGTTCCTTTGAGATAGGCCGCGGGCCGGACGGCAACTGGTGGGTGCTCGCCGACCGCACCCAGGCCCCTTCCGGCGCAGGCTTCGCGCTCGAAAACCGGGTGGCGACAACGCGCGCCTTTTCCGATCTCTATGGCGAGAGTCATGTTCACCGTCTGGCCTCCTTCTTCGGCGCTTTTCGAGAGGCGCTGCAGGCGCAGAAGCAGAACAGCGACGATCGCATCGCCGTGCTGTCACCGGGGCCCGCCAACGAGACCTATTTCGAACACGCCTACATCGCGCGTTATCTCGGCATCATGCTGCTTGAGGGCGAGGATCTCGCGGTCGTCAACGGCCGGGTCATGGTGCGCACGGTTGCGGGGCTCAAACCCGTGAGCGTGCTCTGGCGACGGCTCGATGCTGCCTTTGCCGATCCGCTCGAACTCAACCAGCACTCCCATATCGGCACGCCGGGCATGGTCCAGGCGCTGCGCAACGGCAGCGTCACCTTCGTCAACGCGCTCGGCTCCGGCATCCTGGAAACCCGTGCGCTTCTGGCCTTCATGCCGACCATCTGTCGCCATCTGCTCGGCGAGGACCTGGCGCTCCCCTCGATCGCCACCTGGTGGTGCGGGCAGAAGAGCGAGCGCGAACACGTCGCGCGCAACATCAATCGCATGGTGATTGGTCCGGCCTATTCGCGCCTGCCCTTCTTCGACGACAATGGCCGTTCCGTGCTCGGCTCGCGCGTCTCCGGCTCGTCGCGCCACTCGACGGCCGAATGGCTGGAGGCGGAAGGTGCAAACCTCGTCGGCCAGGAGGTCGTGACGCTGTCGACGACACCGGCGCTGGTCGATGGCCGGTTGAAGCCAAGGCCCATGTCCTTGCGCGTCTATGCCGCGCGCACCCGCGACGGCTGGCAGATCATGCCCGGCGGCTTCGCCCGGATCGGATCCGGCGACGACGTCACGGCCATCGCCATGCAGTCGGGCGGAAGCGCCGCCGATGTCTGGATCGTCTCCGACAAGCCCGTCGACCGCACCTCGCTGCTGCCCGCCGAGGAAAGCTTCACCCGCAACATGCCCGGCAGCCTGCCGAGCCGCGCCGCCGACAATCTCTACTGGCTCGGACGCTACATCGAACGGGCCGAAGGAGCATTGCGCATCCTGCGCGCCTGGCATGCGCGCTTTGCCGAATCCGCCGACCCCGAACAGCCGCTGCTGGCCTATGTCACCCGCTATCTCGCCGAGATCGACGTCGACATGACCCACGGGGTTCCCGACAGCCTCCTGCGCAACATCGACAGCGCCGTCTATTCGGCGAGCAACATCCGCGACCGCTTCTCGCCCGACGGCTGGCTGGCCCTCAACGATCTGGCAAAGACGGCACGCCGTTTCCACGAGGCGGTGAAGCACGGCGACGACGCCGCCCATGCGATGACGGTGCTGTTGCGCAAGCTCGCCGGTTTTGCCGGCCTGGTGCACGAAAACATGTATCGTTTCACCGGCTGGCGATTCCTGACGACGGGTCGCCTGTTGGAGCGCGGCCTGCACATGACGCGGCTTCTCAGGCACATGACCGCGGAAGACGCGCCCGACGGCGTACTCGACATGCTGCTCGAGATCGGCGACAACGTCATGACCCATCGCCGACGTTACAATGTCAGCACCGCTCGCCTGACCGTCACCGATCTGCTGGCGCTTGATCCGCTCAACCCGCGCTCCATTCTCTTCCAGCTCAACGAGATCCGCACCGAGGTGGAGCAGCTGCCGAACGCCTTCGTCAACGGCCAGATGTCGCCCTTCTTCCGCGAGACAATGCGACTGCACTCGACCCTGGCGGTGATGACGCCCGAAACGATGACGCCGGAGATCTATGCGAGCCTCGAGCGCGACCTCGAGAAACTCTCCGACCTGCTCGCCAGAACCTATCTCGGATAGACCGATGCTCTACGACCTCTCCCTGCACATCGGCTATCTCTACGACGTCCCGGCCTCCGGCGCGCACCATATCCTGCGCCTCATGCCGCTGTCGCTGCCCGAGCGCCAGCGTCTGGTCGCCGGCAGTATCACGGTCGATCCGAAGCCGGACGAGCGGGCGAGCTTCACCGACTTCTTCCGGCATCCCGCGACCTATGTCACCTATCGCTCCTCGCACGAGAAGCTTGACATCCACATGCAGGCCCGTGTCTCGGTCCAGACCCCGCCGCTGACCGCGGACTTCTCGCCGATCCTGGCCAAGCTGCCGGACGAGCTCGCCGATGTCTGGTCGCTCGGCCCTGAATCGCCGCACCATTTCCTCGGCACCAGCCCCAGGCTCGGGACCGAGCCGGCGATCGCAGACTATGCCCGTTCCATGCTGAAGCCCGGCATGACGGTCCGCCAGATCGCCGAAGCCGTCTGCGCCCGCATCCACGCCGACTTCAAATACGACCCGAAGGCGACCACCGTCGATACGACGCCGATGGAGGCCTTCTCGCTGAAGCGCGGGGTCTGCCAGGATTTCTCGCATGTCATGATCATCGCCCTGCGCAGTCTTGGCATTCCGGCCGGTTATGTCAGCGGCTTCCTGCGGACCATCCCGCCGCCGGGCAAGGAGCGGCTCGCCGGCGCCGACGCCATGCATGCCTGGGTCAGGGTCTGGTGCGGCGAGACAGTCGGATGGATCGAACTCGATCCGACCAACAACATCACCGTCGGCGCCGATCACATCGTCACCTCCTACGGCCGCGACTATTCCGACGTCGCTCCCGTGATCGGTGTACTCAAGAGCTATGGCAGCCACCAGACGGCCCAGGCCGTCGATGTCATACCGGTCAAACAGCCTGTGCAGTCGGGCGAACCGGCTCTTTAGCTACAAGTTTACCATTTCGCTTAAGCCGACCGTCAGCTTTCTCCGCTATCCCATGGCCAAAGTGCTCGTTTTCACGGATGAACATGATGGTCGACACCACGAAGAAGCACAGCCTTTTGCTGGGGTTCATGAGGGACCGCCGCGGCAATTTCGGCACCATGACCGCAATTCTCCTGCCCGTCGTGCTCGCCGGGGCCGGCGTGGCGATGGATCTCGCCAAGATGGTGCAGGTCCGCACCGCCCTGCAGGACTCGGCCGACTCGGCTGCTCTTTCGGCAGCTTCGGCGCTGGCCGGACAAGGCATCAGCGATGAAAAGGCGATCGAGCTGGCCAAGAAGTTCCTGGCCGCCCAGTTCAAGAATCTCACGCAGAACGGCGGCGCACTCTCAGAAGATGAAGAACAGGCGGCGAAGGATCTCGCCGACACCGCGCTCGCCTCCGTCACCCGCACCACCGGCGCGAGCGGCGCGACCAATACCTATGAGGTGACGGTCACCGGCCAGTACGACGTCAGCATGAACGCATTCACCGCCCTGCTCGGCTATGACAAGGTGCGCGTCAGCGTCTCCAGCACCTCCGAAAGCACGACCGAAAGCAAGAATGCGCTGTCCATGTACCTCGTCGTCGACCGGTCCGGCTCGATGGCTGAAAACACCAGCACGGTGAATGAGGCGCAGCCGACCAAGGTGGAGTACTACCAGTGCGGCTGGAGCTGGTGCTCCCGCACCGTCACGAACTATGTCCTGAAGATCGACGCCTTGAAAGTCGCTGTCGCCGACCTGGTGGACCAGCTCAACACCGCCGACCCCGAGAAGAAATACGTCCGCACCGCGGCAATCTCGTACAATTCGTCAAGCCAGTCGCCGACGACCTTCGAATGGGGAACCAAAGCGGCAATGGACTATGTCAACGCCCTGACGGCGACGGGCGGCACCGATTCCTCGAATGCGGTGAAGACCGCCTATCAGAAGGTCACCGCCACCAGCGAGGTCAATGCCCACATTGCCAAGAACGGGCAGAAGGATCCGGGCAAGTTCATCGTCTTCATGACCGACGGCGACAACAACTATACGAGCGCGGACACCTCGACGAAGAAATGGTGCGACAGTGCCAAGGCCGTCAACGTGGAGATCTTCACCGTGGCCTTCATGGCGCCGTCTCGCGGCCAGGAGCTTCTGAAGTATTGCGCGACCGACACCTCGCACTACTATGACGCCAACGATGCCGCCCAGCTCATCGCCGCCTTCAAGGAAATCGGCGAAAAGGCCTCGATGGCCGCAACCCGCCTGACCAACTGACGCGCCGCGGGCGCAACGCCCGGCCAGCACCGGACACTCATAACAAAGGCCGCCTTCCTTCCCGGGAGTGCAGCCTTTCTGCCGTTTTCCGCCTTATCGGCAAGTCATGGAATTTCAGCCACTTGGGTGCAGGCGATGGCACGGGGCGTTTTTCGCGGCGACTGATTTCCTGTGTTGCATGTGTTTCGTAACGATGCGTAAACTGCATCTTGTAAGCGTGTGCCGTTAGGGGAGAATCGGCGCTGCATCCCGATTGGTTGACAACCGAACTGGCGAGATCATGATCAACAGCCTGAGCAAAGCCGACCTGCCCCTGCCGCAGCCCCGCGTATCCGATCCGGAAGTCCTGGCGGCCGAAATCATCGAGCGACTGACCTACGGGATCGGCAAGGACGCCAAGGTGGCGACGCCGCACGACTGGCTGACCGCCACCATCCTCGTGGTGCGCGACCGCATCATCGACCGCTGGATGGAGACGACCCGCGCCGCCTACAGCAACAACGCCAAGCGGGTCTATTATCTCTCGCTGGAATTCCTGATCGGCCGCCTGATGCGCGATGCCATGTCGAACCTCGGCATGATGGAAGAAATCCGTCAGGCTCTCGCCTCGATGGGCGTCGATCTTGACGTCATCGCCGGCCTCGAACCCGATGCCGCTCTCGGCAATGGCGGGCTTGGCCGGCTGGCCGCCTGCTTCATGGAATCCATGGCGACGGTGCACATTCCCGCCTATGGCTATGGCATCCGCTATGTCCACGGCCTGTTCCGCCAGCAGATGGCCGACGGATGGCAGGTCGAACTGCCGGAGACCTGGCTTGCCCACGGCAATCCGTGGGAATTCGAGCGGCGGGAAAGCTCCTATGAAATCGGCTTCGGCGGCGCGGTGGACACGGTGCAAGGCCATGACGACCAGCCGCATTTCGTCTGGAAGCCGGGCGAGCGGGTGATTGCCACCGCCTATGACACGCCGGTGGTCGGCTGGCGCGGGGATCACGTCAACACGCTGCGGCTCTGGTCGGCCCAGCCGATCGACCCGATCCTGCTCGCAGCCTTCAATGCCGGCGATCACATTGGCGCACTCAAGGAAAGCAACAAGGCCGAGACGCTGACGCGCGTTCTCTATCCGGCCGACGCGACGCCGGCAGGCCAGGAATTGCGGCTGCGTCAGGAATATTTCTTCTGCTCCGCCTCCTTGCAGGACATCCTGCGGCGCCATCTGCAGCAGGGCAACGAACTTTCGGCCCTGCCGGACAAGGTGGCGATCCAGCTCAACGACACGCATCCGGCCGTCTCGGTCGCGGAGCTCATGCGGCTGTTGTGTGACGTCCACGGGCTGGAGTTCGACGCCGCCTGGGACATCACCTGGCGCACCTTCTCCTACACCAACCACACGCTCCTGCCCGAAGCGCTGGAAAGCTGGCCGGTGCCGCTGTTCGAGCGGCTGTTGCCTCGCCACATGCAGCTCATCTACGCCATCAATGCCAAGATCCTGCGCGACGCGCGCAAGAGCCGCAACTTCTCCGACCGGGAGATCAGCCATATCTCGCTGATCGACGAGAGCGGCGATCGTCGGGTGCGCATGGGCAATCTCGCCTTCATGGGCTCGCACTCGATCAATGGCGTTTCGGCCCTGCATACCGAGCTGATGAAGGAAACGGTGTTTGCCGATCTCCACAAGCTCTATCCCGACCGGATCAACAACAAGACCAACGGCATCACGCCGCGGCGTTGGCTGATGCAGTGCAATCCGCGCCTGACCGCGCTGATCCGGGACACGGTCGGCCCGGATTTCCTCGACGATGCGGAAAAGCTGAAGGCACTCGACGCCTATGCCGACGACGCCGAGTTCCAGAAGCAGTTCGCCGCCGTCAAGCGCGCCAACAAGGAGCAGCTGGCCAATCTCGTCGCCAGCCGCATGGGCATAAGGCTCGATCCGTCGGCCATGTTCGACATCCAGATCAAGCGCATCCACGAATACAAGCGCCAGCTCTTGAACATCATCGAAACGGTGGCGCTGTTCGACCAGATCCGCACCCATCCCGAGCGCGACTGGGTGCCGCGGGTCAAGCTGTTCGCAGGCAAGGCCGCGCCGAGCTACCACAATGCCAAGCTCATCATCAAACTGGCCAACGACGTCGCCCGCGTAATCAACAATGATCCGTCGGTGCGCAACCTCCTGAAGGTCGTCTTCATCCCGAACTACAACGTCTCGCTCGCCGAAGTCATGGTGCCCGCCGCCGACCTTTCCGAACAGATTTCGACGGCCGGCATGGAAGCGTCGGGAACCGGAAACATGAAGTTCGCGTTGAATGGTGCGCTGACCATTGGCACCCTTGACGGCGCCAATGTCGAGATGCGCGACCATGTGGGCGAGGAGAACATCGTGATTTTCGGCATGACGGCGGGCGAGGTCGCAAAGGTGAGGGCCGGCGGCCATAACCCGCGCGCGGTGATCGAAAGCTCGCGCGAGCTGTCCCAGGCGCTCTCGTCGATTGCCTCCGGCGTGTTCTCTCCCGACGATCCGGGCCGCTTTGCCGGCCTGGTCGACGGCCTCTATCAGCATGACTGGTTCATGGTCGCCGCCGACTTCAATGCCTATGCCAAGGCCCAGCGTCAGGTCGACGAGCTGTGGAGCGACAACGCGGCCTGGTACTCCAAGACGATCCGCAACACGGCGCGCATGGGCTGGTTCTCCTCCGACAGGACGATCCGCCAGTACACCGCCGACATCTGGAGAGCCTGATGGCCAGATCACCGAAGAAGATCGGTGACAGCGCACGGCCGGAGGCGCCGCCCCCCGCCGAAATTGATGCGATCATTCACGGCACCCATCAGGATCCGTTCTCGGTGCTCGGCCTGCAGGAGACGGCATCGGGTTTCGTCGCCCGCTGCTTCATCCCCGGTGCCGAGGCGGTCTCGGCCTTCTCGATCGCCGGAGCCTTGCTCGGTGAACTGAAATGCCTGAACCCCGCCGGGTTCTTCTGCGGACCGGTCACCGCCGACACCTACCAGCCGCTGCGGTATCGGGCGAGCCGCGGAGATGTCGAGTGGACCGTTACCGACCCCTACAGTTTCGGCCCGGTGCTCGGCCCGATGGACGACTATTTCGTGCGCGAAGGCTCGCATCTGCGCCTGTTCGACAAGATGGGCGCCCATCCGCTCAAGCACCAGGGCGTCGACGGCTTCCATTTCGCAGTCTGGGCGCCGAACGCCCGGCGCGTGTCGGTAGTCGGCGACTTCAACGAATGGGACGGACGCCGCCATGTCATGCGCCTGCGCCGCGACACCGGAATCTGGGAGATCTTCGCACCCGACGTGCGCCCCGGCTCGACCTACAAGTTCGAGATCATCGGCAAGAACGGCGAGCTTCTACCGCTAAAGGCCGACCCCTATGCGCGGCGCGCCGAACTGCGGCCGAAGAATGCCTCGATGACCACCGGCGAGCTCGAGCAGACCTGGGAAGACAGCGCCCATCGCCAGCACTGGTCGAGCATCGACCAGCGCCGCCAGCCGATCAGCATCTACGAGGTGCATGCCGGCTCCTGGCAACGCCGCGACGACGGCTCGATGCTGAGCTGGGACGAGATGGCGGCGCGCCTCATCCCCTACTGTGTCGACATGGGTTTTACCCATATCGAGTTCATGCCGATCACCGAGCACCCCTATGATCCGTCCTGGGGCTATCAGACGACTGGCCTTTACGCCCCGACCGCCCGCTTCGGCGAGCCCGAAGGTTTCGCTCGCTTCGTCAATGGCTGCCACAAGGTCGGCCTCGGCGTCATCCTCGACTGGGTGCCCGCCCATTTTCCGACCGATGCGCATGGGCTGCGCTGGTTCGACGGCACGGCCCTCTACGAACATGCCGATCCGCGCCAGGGTTTCCATCCCGACTGGAACACCGCGATCTACAATTTCGGCCGCACAGAGGTCGTGTCCTATCTCGTCAACAATGCGCTCTACTGGGCGGAGAAGTTCCATCTCGACGGGCTGAGGGTCGATGCCGTCGCGTCCATGCTCTATCTCGACTATTCCCGCAAGGAAGGCGAGTGGATCCCGAACGAATATGGTGGGCGCGAAAATCTCGAGGCGGTCCGCTTCCTCCAGCAGATGAACAAGGCCGTCTACGGCTCCCATCCCGGCATCATGACGATCGCCGAAGAATCCACGTCCTGGCCCAAGGTCTCCCAGCCGGTCCACGAAGGCGGCCTCGGCTTCGGCTTCAAGTGGAACATGGGCTTCATGCACGACACGCTGAGCTATTTTGCCCGCGATCCGGTGCACCGCAAGTTCCACCACCAGGAACTGACCTTCGGCCTGCTCTATGCTTTTTCGGAAAACTTCGTGCTGCCGATCTCCCATGACGAGGTGGTCCACGGCAAGGGCTCGATGATCGCCAAGATGCCGGGCGACGACTGGCAGAAATTCGCCAACCTGCGCAGCTACTACGCCTTCATGTGGGGGCATCCGGGCAAGAAGCTGCTGTTCATGGGCCAGGAATTCGCCCAGTGGAGCGAATGGAGCGAGGAGCGCGCGCTCGACTGGAACCTCCTGCAGTATGCGCTGCATGAGGGCGTGCGCCGCCTGGTCCGGGATCTCAACTTCACCTACCGCTCCAAGCCCGCCCTTCACGCGCGCGACTGCGAAGGCGAAGGCTTCGAATGGCTGATCGCCGACGATCAGGACAATTCGGTGCTGGCCTTCCTGCGCAAGGCGCCGGGCGAAAAGACCATCGCCGTGATCTGCAACCTGACACCGGTCTATCACGAAGGCTATGTCGTGCCCTTGCCCGCAAGCGGGCGGTGGCGCGAAATACTCAATACCGACGCAGAGATCTACGGCGGCAGCGGCAAAGGCAATGGCGGCCGCGTCGAGGCCAGTCCTGGTGACGGCGGCCGCGCCTACGCCATCCTGACCCTGCCACCGCTGGCCGTGATCATGCTGGAACAAGAAAATTGAGGCGGGAGGCGAAATGATGGAAAAGCGACCCCAACCCCTGGCGCGCGACGCCATGGCGTATGTGCTGGCCGGCGGACGGGGAAGCCGCCTCAAGGAACTGACCGACCGGCGCGCCAAGCCGGCCGTCTATTTCGGCGGCAAGGCCCGCATCATCGACTTCGCCCTGTCCAACGCCCTCAATTCCGGCATCCGGCGCATCGGCGTCGCCACCCAGTACAAGGCCCATTCGCTGATCCGCCACCTTCAGCGCGGCTGGAACTTCTTCAGACCGGAGCGCAATGAAAGCTTTGACGTGCTGCCGGCCAGCCAGCGCGTCTCGGAGACGCAGTGGTATGAGGGCACGGCCGACGCCGTCTACCAGAACATCGACATCATCGAGCCCTACGGCCCGGAATACATGGTCATCCTCGCCGGCGACCATGTCTACAAGATGGACTACGAGCTGATGCTGCAGCAGCACGTCGATTCCGGCGCGGATGTCACTATCGGCTGCCTGGAAGTGCCGCGCATGGAAGCGACCGGCTTCGGCGTCATGCATGTCGACGGCAAGGACGAGATTATCGCCTTCATCGAGAAGCCGGCCGATCCGCCTGGCATTCCGGGCAAGGAGGATTTCGCGCTTGCCTCGATGGGCATCTACGTCTTCCACACCAAGTTCCTGATGGACATCCTGCGCCGCGACGCCGCCGACCCCCATTCCAGCCGCGATTTCGGCAAGGACATCATCCCCTACATCGTTTCGAACGGCAAAGCCGTCGCGCACCGCTTCGCCAATTCCTGCGTCCGCTCCGACTTCGAAAGCACGCCCTACTGGCGCGACGTCGGCACGATCGACGCCTATTGGCAGGCGAATATCGACCTGACGGACGTGGTTCCCGAACTCGACATCTACGACAAGTCCTGGCCGATCTGGACCTATTCCGAGATCACCCCGCCGGCGAAATTCGTGCATGACGACGAAGGCCGGCGCGGCTCGGCCATCTCGTCGCTGGTGGCCGGCGACTGCATCATCTCCGGCTCCTCGCTCTACAAGAGCCTGCTGTTCACCGGCGTACGCGCCAATTCCTATTCGCGCCTCGAAGGCGCGGTCATCCTGCCCAAGGTCCAGATCGGTCGCCATGCGCGGCTGACCAATGTCATCATCGACCACGGCGTTGTGATCCCCGAGGGCCTGATCGTCGGCGAGGATCCGGAAATGGACGCCAAGCGGTTCCGGCGGTCGGAGGAAGGCATCTGCCTCATAACCCAGCCGATGATCGACAAGCTCGGCATGGCAGGCTGATGAAAGTCCTTTCCGTCGCCTCCGAATTCTATCCGCTCGTCAAGACCGGCGGCCTCGCCGACGTCGCCGGAGCGCTGCCCCTCGCCTTGAAGGCCCATGGCGTCGAGACGAAGACGCTCATTCCCGGCTATCCGGCGGTGATGAAGGCGATCCGCAATCCGGTGAAACGAACCGAATTCGCCGACCTGCTCGGATCGAGCGCGACGCTTCTCGAGGCAAGCCATGACGGCGCCGACATCCTCGTCCTGGATGCGCCGACGCTCTTCGATCGCGCCGGCGGCCCCTATGTGGACCAGAACAGCCGCGACTATGGCGACAACTGGAAGCGCTTTGCGGTGTTGTGCAAGGCCGGCGCCGAGATTGCCGCCGGCGCCCTGCCCGGCTGGCAGCCGGACCTCGTCCATGCGCATGACTGGCAGAGCGCCTTGACCCCGGTTTTCATGCGCTATGGCGAGGCACCGGAACGCCCGAGCCTCACGACCATCCACAACATCGCCTTCCAGGGTCAGTTCTCTGCCGAGATCTTCCCGCAGCTTGGCCTGCCCGGCCATGCCTACTGGGAGGCGCTGGAATATTACGGCACGATCAGCTTCCTCAAAGGCGGGCTCGTGGCATCCCATGCGATCAGCACGGTCAGCCCATCCTATGCCGAAGAAATCCTCACGCCCGCCTTCGGCATGGGCATGGAGGGCGTGATCGCAAGCCGCGCCGCCGATCTCTACGGCATCGTCAATGGCATCGACGCCACCGTCTGGAACCCGGCCACAGACCCGCTGATTGCCCAGACCTATTCCTCGGGCGCCCTGAAGAAGCGCCAGGCAAACCGGCAGGCGCTCGCCACCCGCTTCGCACTCGATGAGGGCGACGGACCGATCTTCTGCGTCATCACCCGGCTGACCTGGCAGAAGGGCATGGATCTCCTGGCCGACGTGGTCGACACGATCGTCGAACTCGGTGGACGGCTGGTCATCCTCGGTTCGGGCGACCATGCGCTTGAGACCAGCCTTCTTGCCGCAGCCGCGCGCCACAGGGACCGCATCGGCATGATCATCGGCTATGACGAGCCGCTGTCGCACCTGATGCAGGCGGGCTCCGACGCCATCCTCATTCCCTCGCGCTTCGAGCCCTGCGGCCTCACCCAGCTCTACGGCCTGCGCTATGGCTGCGTGCCGGTGGTCGCCCGCACCGGCGGTCTCGCCGACACGATCATCGATGCCAATGAAGCGGCGCTGACCGCCCAGGCCGCGACCGGCCTGCAGTTTTCCCCAGGCTCTGCAGAGACGTTGCGCGCGGCAATCCGAAGGGCGGTGCGCCTTCACACCTCTGACAAAATCTGGAGCCAGATGCAGAAGCAGGGGATGAAGTGCGACGTCTCCTGGGGCAGAAGCGCCGAGCGCTATGCCGAACTCTATCAACGCCTCGTCTCGAAAGGCCAGTAAATCCATGATCTCGACCGTTGCCACCACGCCCTATGCGGACCAGAAGCCGGGCACCTCCGGCTTGCGCAAGAAGGTTCCGGTCTTCCAGCAGCCCAATTATGCCGAGAACTTCATCCAGTCGATCTTCGACAGCCTCGAGGATTTCGCCGGCAAGACGCTGGTCATCGGCGGCGACGGCCGCTTCTACAATCGCGAGGTGATCCAGAAAGCGATCCGCATGGCCGCCGCCAACGGCTTCGGCAAGGTGCTGGTCGGCCAGGGCGGCATCCTGTCCACGCCCGCCGCCTCGCACGTGATTCGCAAGTACAAGGCCTTCGGCGGCATCATCCTGTCGGCCAGCCACAATCCCGGCGGCCCGACCGAGGACTTCGGCATCAAGTACAATATCGGCAATGGCGGCCCGGCTCCGGAAAGGATCACCGACGCGATCTTCGCCCGCTCCAAGGTGATCGACAGCTACCGCATCGTCGAGGCTGCGGACATCGATCTCGACGTGATCGGCAGCATCGAGATCGCCGGCATGACGGTCGAGGTGATCGATCCGGTCGCCGACTATGCCGAGCTGATGGAAGGGCTCTTCGACTTTGGCGCCATCCGCACCCTGTTCGGCCTCGGCTTCCGTATGGTCTTCGACGCGATGAGCGCGGTAACCGGCCCCTATGCCAAGGAAATCATCGAGAACCGTCTCGGTGCGCCGGCCGGCACGGTGCGCAATTTCGTGCCGCTGCCCGACTTCGGCGGCCATCACCCGGACCCGAACCTCGTGCATGCCAAGGAGCTCTATGACGAGATGATGGCGGGCGACGATGCGCCCGACTTCGGAGCAGCCTCCGACGGCGATGGCGACCGCAATCTGGTCATCGGCAAGGGCATCTTTGTCACCCCCTCCGACAGCCTCGCCATCCTTGCCGCCAACGCCCATCTGGCGCCCGGTTACGCCGGCGGCATTGCCGGCATCGCCCGCTCCATGCCGACCAGCGCCGCCGCCGATCGGGTCGCCGAAAAGCTCGGCATCGGCATCTACGAGACGCCGACCGGCTGGAAGTTCTTCGGCAATCTGCTGGACGCCGGCAAAGTGACGATCTGCGGCGAGGAATCGGCCGGCACCGGATCGAACCATGTGCGCGAGAAGGACGGGCTCTGGGCCGTACTTCTCTGGCTCAACATCCTGGCCGTGCGCGGCGAGAGCGTGAAGGACATCGTCACGCAACACTGGGCGACCTATGGCCGGAACTACTATTCCCGCCACGACTATGAAGAGGTCGACAGCGATGCCGCCAATGGCCTGATGGCCGCGCTTCGTGACAAGCTCGAAAGCCTGCCGGGCAAGACGATCGGTAACCTCGTGGTGAGTGAGGCCGACGATTTCTCCTATCTCGATCCGGTCGACGGCTCGACCAGCCAACACCAGGGCGTGCGCATCCTGTTCGAAGGCGGCTCCCGCGTGGTCTTCCGCCTGTCGGGAACGGGCACGTCCGGCGCGACGCTTCGGGTCTATATCGAGCGATACGAACCAGACGCCAGCCGCCACGATCTGGAAACGCAGGGCGCGCTCGCCGACCTGATCGACGCTGCCGAAACCCTGGCCGATATCCGCGCACGCACCGGCCGCCAGACGCCCAGCGTCATTACCTGATCGCCGCCATGAACCGCATGGAAAACCGGCCGGGCGGCGTGGTGCTGACGGACAGGGGCGCGGAATTCGCGGTCTGGTCCCATCATGCCGAACGGATCGAACTGTGCCTGTTCGACAGTGCCGGACGGGCGGAACTGCGGCGCCTGCCGATGACCAGAGGCGATGACGCCGTCCATCGCCTTCACGTCGACGGCATCGTCAAGGGCGCGCGCTACGGCTACCGCGCCCATGGCCGCTATGCGCCCGATCACGGGTTCTGGTTCGATCCGTCCAAGCTGCTGGTCGACCCCTATGCGAAGGAGCTGGACCGGCCGTTTGCCCACGACCCGCGGCTCTCGGTGTTCGGAACGGACACCGCCGCGCTCGTTCCAAAGGCGATCGTCACCGACGATCCTCTGGCCAAACCCTTGCGCCCCCTCCTGCCGAAGGGCGGCTTCGTCTACGAGCTGGCGGTGAAGGCCTTCACCATGCGCCACCCCGACGTGCCCCCGGAGCAGCGCGGGACAGTCGCTGCGCTCGCCCATCCCGCGGTGATCGCGCATCTGAAGCGGCTCGGCGTCGATGCCGTGGAACTGATGCCGATCGTCGCCTGGATCGACGAGCGTCATCTGCCACCGCTCGGCCTGACCAATGCCTGGGGCTACAACCCGATCGCGCTGATGGCGCTCGATCCGCGCATCGTGCCGGGGGGCATGACGGAACTGCGCGAGACGGTGCACACGCTGCACGAGGCCGGCATCGGCGTCATCCTCGACCTCGTCTTCAACCACACCGGCGAAAGCGACAAGCTCGGCACCACCCTTTCGCTGCGCGGCCTCGACAATATCTCCTGCTATCGCCATCTGGCGGACAATCCCGGGATCCTCGTCAACGATACGGGCTGCGGCAACACGCTCGCCTGCGACCACCCCTATATTCGGCGCCTGATCGTCGACAGCCTGCGCCATTTCGTCGTGCATGCCGGCGTCGACGGTTTCCGGTTTGATCTGGCCCCGATCCTCGGACGCACCGCGCTCGGCTTCCACACGACGTCGCGCACCCTGCATGCCATTCTGACCGACGACGTGCTCGAAGACCGCGTGATGATCGCCGAACCCTGGGACATCGGTCCCGGCGGCTACCAGCTCGGCCAGTTCCCCGACGGTTTCCTCGAATGGAACGACCGTGCCCGCGACGGCATCCGCCGCTTCTGGCGCGGCGACGGACATATGGCGGGAACGCTCGCGACAGCGCTTTCCGGATCGTCCGACACATTCACGCGCGCTGGAACCAACGAGACGCGCAGCGTCAACTTTGTCGCCGCCCATGACGGCTTCACCCTGTTCGACCTCGTCTCCCACAGCCACAAGCGCAATGGCCGCAACGGCGAACACAACCGCGACGGCCACGACGAGAACTATTCCTGGAACAACGGCATCGAAGGCGGCCACGCCAATCCGGCCGTCTTGGCCAAGCGCCGGCGCGATGTGGCGGCCCTTCTGGCCACGCTGTTTGCCTCGCGCGGCACCATCATGCTGACCGCCGGCGACGAGTTCGGCCGCACGCAGCACGGCAACAACAATGCCTATTGCCAGGACAACGAGTTGACATGGCTCGACTGGGCGGCGGCAGACCAGGATCTGATCGACCGTACCGCCGAGCTGTCGGCCATACGCAAGCGATTTTCCGTCTTCGGTGAAACGCATTTCCTGTCTGGAGAGCAAGACGTCGCCTGGATCTCTCCGGCCGGCGAGCCGATGACGGTCGCCGACTGGGAAGATGCCGTTTGTCCGGGCTTCGGCATGGTGCTCGAAACCATCGACTACAGCCTGAAGGCAGAGGTCCAGCTGGCGGTACTCTTCAATCGCTCGCAAGCCGGGCTGGACTTCCGACTTCCGACAGGCGACAAGGGTCACTGGCGCCCCGTGTCTGACCATCGTGACATCCGGCAGATCCACCTTCAACCGCGATCCGTCGAATTCTTCGTTAAGCTTTAATCGTTTCATTATCCCTGTGCATTGGCGCGCTATTTCCTGTTTGCCAGAGCCCCTGTAAGACGTCCCTGACAGCAACCATTGGTGAGGTTTCATGCCCCGCGAAATTTCCCTGTCCGAGGTCCAATCGCTGGTCGGCCAGGAGATCGGCGTGTCGAAGTGGATCACCGTCGATCAGACCATGATCGACGCCTTCGCCGGCGCGACCGACGACCATCAGTTCATCCATGTCGACCCGGTGCGGGCCGCGGCCGAGACACCGTTCGGCGGCACCATCGCCCACGGCTTTCTCACATTGTCGCTGCTGTCGACAATGAACTATGACTGCCTGCCAAAGATCCGCGAGCAGACGATGGGCATCAACTACGGCTTCGACAAGGTGCGTTTCCTGACGCCGGTCCGCTGCGGCAAGCGCATCCGCGGCCATTTCGTGCTGTCGGAAGGCCGCCTGCGCGGCGCCG
>DAIMJJ010000019.1:0-6916 GCA_036722275.1 Rhizobium sp.
GGCCGGCGTTGCGGCACCGATATCGATGCCGACGGGCGCGGAAATGCGGGCGATGTCCGCTTCGGAAAACCCTTGCGCCATCAGCCGCTCGACCCGCTTCGCATGGGTCTTGCGGCTGCCGAGCGCGCCGACATAGAAACAGCCGGCCTTGAGCGCGGCGGCAATCGGAAAGTCGTCGATCTTGGGATCATGGGTTACGGCAACGAGGGCGCTGTAGCGGTCGAGCGGTCGCTCCGCCAGCACATCCTCCGGCCACTCGGCGGCGAGGTCGACGCCTTCGAAACGCTCGGGCGTGGCAAAGGCGGTGCGCGGATCGATGATCGACAAGTCGTAGCCGGCGATCGCGGCCATCGGATAGAGCGCCTGGCTGATATGGACGGCGCCGATCACGACGATGCGTGGCGGTGGCAGATGCACATTGAGGAAGAGCCTGCGCCCGTCGACCTCGGCCGTCCCGGACTTGCCCGAGCGGAAGCGCGCTGCGACCTCGATGCCGAGCGGACCATCGACCGTCTCGCCTTCGATCACCAATCGCTCGTCTGCGATGTCGAGATCGGTGACAAGGATCGCCCCCTCCCGGGCCGTACGCGCTGCATTCAGCCGTTTCAGGTTCGACAACCGCATCAGGAGAGCCTCTCGACATAAACCCGGATCCTGCCGCCGCAGGAAAGCCCGACCCGCCACGCGGTCTCGTCGGCGACGCCGAATTCCAACATCTTCGCATGGCCCGATTGCAGCACGTCGAGCGCCTCGGTGATGACCGCACCCTCGACGCAGCCGCCCGAAACCGAACCTTCGAAATTGCCGTCGGCATCGATCACCAGGTGGCTGCCCACCGGACGCGGGGCCGAACCCCAGGTCTCGACCACGGTGGCAATGGCCACCTGCCTTCCGTTTGCCATCCAGTCTTCGGCGATGAAGAGTGGATCTCTCGCCTGCATGTCCGCTGTCATAGGATCCCCCTGGTCTGCTGAAGGAAGCGGCGCGGATCGGCGTCCCGCTGCACAGGTCCCGACAGGGCCATGGCCAGGTCGCCGAGGGCGTTCAGATTGTGGACTGCCCGCAGTTCGTCGACACGGGGCAGCATGGCCCGCACGCCGCGGGCCCGCGCCTCGAAGCCCTCGAATCGCAAGAGCGGATTGAGCCAGATCAGCCGCCGGCAGGAGCGGTGTAGGCGGTCGGTCTCGGTGGCCAGCAGTTCCGCGCCGTCGCGCTCCAGTCCGTCGGTGATGAGAAGAACCACCGCCCCCTGCCCCAGCACACGGCGCGCCCATTGATGATTGAATTCCTTGAGCGTCTCGCCAATCCGCGTGCCGCCGGACCAGTCGCGCACAGCCTCCGTACACTGGGCGATCGCCTCGTCCGGATCGCGGTTGCGCATCTGCCGCGTCACATTGGTGAGCCGCGTGCCGAAGACGAAGGTGTGCACGCGACGGCGGCGCTCGGTCAGCACATGCAGGAAATGCAGGAAGATCCGCGTATACTGGCTCATCGAGCCGGAAATGTCGGCGAGAATGACCAGCGGCGGCGCCTGGTACCGACGCTCGCGATATTTGGGCAGGATCAGATCGCCGCCGGTGCGCATGGCCGCCCGCATCATCGCTCGCGGATCGACATGGCGCGCGCGCGTGCTGACCCGGAAACGCCGCATTGGCACCTCGTCGAACGGCATCTCCATGCGTTCGATCACGCGGCGGGCCTCAGCCAGTTCGCCAGCCGACATCTGGGCGAAATCGGTGCGCCTCAGCACTTCGCTGCCGGACACGGTCAGCCGCGCGTCGATCTCGATGTCCGGCTCGTCACGTTCACGGCTCTGGCGTTCGCGCTCGGCAAACAGCGCGTCGCTCACCCGCGACGCCCCGGCCTTGGCCTTCTCCCGCTCGGAATGGTCCAGCGCCACCGGCGACATCATCGCGATCATCTTGTTGACGAGGTCGCGCGAGCGCCAGAACAGGCGAAACGCCTCGTCGAACACCGGCTGGTCCTCGTGCCGCTTGACGAGCACGGCCGAGAGCGCGGCATGGAACTCCTCGCGCGAACCGATGCCGATCGTATCGATGGCGGCAATCGCGTCGGCCACCGCACCCGGACCGGGTTTCAGGCCGGCGCGGCGCAAGACGCGGGCAAAATGCACGATGTTGTCGGCAAGCCTGCCGTCGCCGATCGGCGGCGTGACGGCGATAATCCCTTCCCTCTCGCCGAAGGTCTGCATGGCTCTCAGCCCGCCGCCAGCAGTTCAGCCTTGACCTCGGCCAGCGCCTTGTGACCTTCGCCGCCCTGGATACGCGCAATGTCCTCCTGGTACTTCAGCAGCGTTCCGATCGTATCGGCGATGGTCTCCGGGTCGAGCGCCAGCCGGTCGAGTTCGGTGAGCGCGGTCGCCCAGTCGATCGTCTCGGCGATGCCGGGATTCTTGAACAGATCGATGGTCCGGATCTTCTGGACATAGGCGACGATCTGGCGCGACAGCTGTTCGTTGCAGCCCGGAACCTTGCGACGGATAATCGCCAATTCCTCCGCCGCCTTCGGATAGTCGACCCAGTGATAGAGACAGCGCCGTTTCAGCGCGTCATGCACCTCGCGGGTGCGGTTGCTGGTGACGATGACGATCGGCGGCTCCGCCGCCTTGACCGTGCCGAATTCCGGGATCGTCACCTGGAAGTCGGAGAGCACTTCGAGCAGGAAGGCCTCGAAGGCCTCGTCGGTGCGGTCCAGTTCGTCGATCAGGAAGACCGGCGCCCGTCCGGGCTCGGACTGCAACGCCTGCAGGACGGGTCGGCGGATCAGGTGCTTTTCCGAAAAGAGATCGTGTTCCAGCCGATCGCGATCGGAGACGCCGGTTGCCTCGGCGAGACGAATCTCCAGCATCTGCGCCGGATAATTCCACTCATAGACGGCCGAGGCGACGTCGAGCCCTTCATAGCATTGCAGGCGGATCAGCGGTCGGTCCAGCGCCTTGGCCAGCACCTTGGCGACCTCGGTCTTGCCGACGCCGGCCTCGCCCTCGAGAAAGAGCGGCCGCTGCATGCGCAGCGCGAGAAACAGCACGGTGGCCAGCGGTCGTCCCGCCAGATAGTCGTGCGCAGACAGGAGTTCGATGACGGCATCGATCGATGCCGGCAGGCCAGTGCTTGACGTTTCCGCCATGGTTCCTCCCCATGATTGGGAGAAAGCTTACAGGCTGCGATAGCCGCGGTCCAGATAGATGAGCGAGCTATCGCGCGGACCGAAATGCACCGCCTTCACCTCCCCAAACAGCACGGTGTGGGTGGCGGTAACCTTGCTGTCGGTCACGCGGCAGTCAAAGGAGACGACAGCATCCGAAAGCACCGGCGCGCCGGTCGAAAGCGTCTGCCATTCGGCAAGCGCAAACCTGTCATCGGCGGCAAGCCCGCCGAAACCGGCAAAGGCGTTGGCAAGCGCCTGATGGTGGGCGCCGAGCGTGTTGAGGGCGAAATAGCCGCTCTCGAAGAAGACGGCATTGTTGGGGTTGCCGTTGTTGAGGCAGACGAGAAGGCTCGGCGGACGATCCGAAACCGAGCACGCCGCCGTGATGGTGACGCCCCGTTTGATGCCTTCGTGTTCCGTCGTAACGATCTGCACATGGCCGGCATAGCGGCTCATTGCCTCCCGGTAGGCGACGGGGTCCATCTGCTGCGAATTCAACAATCTCTTCTCCGGGGCGCTCTCGCCCTTTTGGCATAGTGAGCGACAATATGGTCGTGAAGGATTACGTTTTCCACAACGCGTCGGTTTTTTCGCCGGCACTCACCCCGGCCTTTGGCGTTGCCGAGGCGGGGCGCATGCGCATAGGATGGGCGAAACGTTCAGAATAACAGGAAGATTAACCGAAATGCGCAGCCCGATCGTGCTGACCGTACTGCTGGGCCTGACCGGAGCGGCTCCCGCCCTTGCCGAGGGACCGAAGATCGCGGTCGTTGCGCCGCAATCCGGGCCTTACGCCATCCTCGGCGGTCAGATGCGCGACGGCGCGGCGCTTGCGGCCGACAAGCTCGGACTGGAGCTCGCTTTGGTCGACGAGAGCTGCCAACCTGGCAGTGGCCCCGAGATTGCCCGACAGATCCGTGACAGCGGCGCCAAGGCGGCGATCGGCTTCCTGTGCTCGGAATCGCTCGACGGGGCGCTGGCGCCGCTCAAGGACGCCGCAATCCCGGCAATCACGCTCTCGGTGCGCTGGAGGGGCGTCATGGAGGACGCCCTGAAGAACGGCTGGCCGCTCTTTCGCATGGCGCCTTCAACCGACGACGAGGCCAAGCGCCTCTCTGACGTGATCCTGCGTGAGTGGTCGGACGCTGCTCTGGCGCTCGTCGAGGACGGGACCATTCATGGCCGCGAACTGGCGGAAACCATCCGCAATACGCTCGAGGAGAAGGGTCTGAAACCGGTCTTCACCGACACCTTTCGGCCCGGCCAGGAGCAGCAGCTGGCGCTGGTGCGCCGGCTGAAGAAGGCGGGCGCCACCCATGTCTTCATCGGCGGCGACCGCAACGACGTGGCGATCATTGCCCGCGATGCGTTGGCCGAAAATGCAGCGCTGACGCTGATTGGCGGCGAGGCGATGGACGCAGCCGATCAGCCGGTCAAGCTCGCGGACGGCGTCTACGCCGTCGCCCTGCCCGATTACGCGCAAAGGGCCGACGCGGCTGCGGTGGTCGAGGAACTGAAGAGCCGCGGCGTGACGGCCGAGGGCTATGTCTTGCCGGCGCATGCCGCCGTGAACGCCATAGCCGAGGCCGCGGGTGCGGCGAGCGCCCTCTCGCTGCCGCTGGCGCAGGCGCTCGGCGAGGCGCATTTCGACACCGTCATCGGGCCGGTCGCATTCGACGAGCAACACGAACTTACCGACAATCCCTACCGCCTTCTCATGTGGCAGAACGGTGCCTTCGTCGAAGTGGGACCCGCCAGTCAGTAGGCGCGCGGCGCTTATAACCGATAAGGCCAGAAGGCCTGGGTGAAGACACCGCCATCCACAAAGAGAGTCTGCCCGGTGACATAGGCCGCGTCCGGACCGGCAAGGAACAGGACCGGCCCGGCAATGTCGGCAGGCGTTCCCACCCGGCGCAACGGCGTCACCCGGCCCCAGGTTTCGGCATAGTCCGGCGCTTCCGCCCGCGTGCGCTCGGTCTCGATTGCGCCGGGGGCCACGCAGTTGACGCGGATGCCATGAGGGCCGAGTTCGACGGCCGACACCTTGGTGAACTGTTCGATGCCGCCCTTGGAAGCGGTGTAGTCGACAAGGCCGGGAAAGGCGTGCTTGTTGCAGCCGGAACCGATATTGACGATCGCCCCGCCCTTGCCGGCAGCGGCCATGCGGCGGCCAGCCTCGCGCGTGTTGAGGAAGCATCCCTTGAGATTGGTGCGCATCACGAGATCCCAGCGCTCCTCGGAGAGTTCGAGCAGCGGCGACCAGGTCTGGATGCCGGCATTGTTGACGAGCACGTCCGGCGCTTCCCCGAACCAGGCCGAGGCCTCGTCCATCAGCGTTGACACGGCATCGGCATCACCGACATCGGAAGAGAACGCGCGCAGCCGGCCATTGCCCGCCTCTTCCGCGACCACCGTCTCGGCTGCGGCGGCGTCGTCAAAATGGGTGAAGGCGACGTCATAACCCGCCGCCAGAAAGGCCGAAACAAGATGTCGGCCGATGCCGCTGCTGCCACCGGTGATGATCGCTTTCTTGGCCATTGGCCTCTCCTCCTCCAAAGGGTGTCCAGATGTGGACGGCGAGGCCTTTGCGGTCAAGGCCGCTTCGACACCACAAGGCAGACCATCGCAGTGTTGCCGGGGTCCGGCCCGGGTGCTATGGGCAGGCCAAACGCGCCGCAGCGCCCCAGATCCCGGAGTTTATCGCATGACCCGCCCGCTTCTCATTGCCCCGTCCATCCTCGCCGCCAACTTCGCCAAGCTCGGTCAGGAAGTGGCCGACGTCATCGAAGCCGGCGCAGACTGGATCCATCTCGATGTCATGGACGGCCATTTCGTACCGAACATTTCCTATGGCCCGGCCGTCATCAAGGCGCTGCGCCCCTACACCAAGGCGGTGTTCGACTGCCATCTGATGATCTCGCCGGCCGATCCCTATCTGGAGGCCTTCGCCGATGCCGGCTGCGACGTCATCACCGTCCATGCCGAAGCCGGTCCGCATCTTCATCGCTCGCTGCAGAAGATCCGCTCGCTCGGCAAGAAGGCCGGCGTGTCGCTCAACCCGGCGACTCCGGTCTCGGTGCTGGAGAACGTTCTCGACGATCTTGACCTGATCCTGATCATGAGCGTCAACCCCGGCTTCGGCGGCCAGAAGTTCATTCCGCAGGCCACTGCCAAGCTCGCCCAGGCCAATATGCTGATCGGCAACCGCCCGATCGACCTGGAAGTCGATGGCGGCGTCACCGCTGAGACCGCGCCGCTCGTCACCGCCGCCGGCGCCAATGTTCTGGTCGCCGGTTCCGCCGTCTACAAGGGCGAAGGCGTTGACGACTACCGCAAAACGGTCGAAACTCTCAAGAAAGCAGCGCTCGAGGGTCGCCGTTGAACAAGGTCCGCACATGGCTGGCGATTGCAGGGGGAGCGGTTCTCGCCGCCTTTCCTGCACTTGCCGGTGACATTGCGACCTTCCAGTCGATCGGCTTCTCACAAGACGGCAGCATCTACGCCTTCGAGGAGTTCGGCATCCAGGACGGCTCGGGCTTTCCCTATTCCAACATCTTCGTGATCGACACGGTCAAGGACAGCTACATGGCCGGTACGCCGATCCGCGTACGCCTCGATGTCGAGAACGCCAAGCTTTCCAAGGCGCGGGCCGAGGCGATGAAGAAGGCCAGGCCGCTGATCGACAAACACGGACTCTTGGACAATCCCGGCAATCTCGTTGCCCTCAATCCGGTCACCGAGGCCGACA
>DAIMJJ010000019.1:7016-32545 GCA_036722275.1 Rhizobium sp.
CTCTTGGACAATCCCGGCAATCTCGTTGCCCTCAATCCGGTCACCGAGGCCGACAGCGCCGCCGATCGACTGCGCTATCTCGACTATCCGGCCGATCCCGCCTTCGGCAAACCCTATAGCCTCGCGCTTGAGACCTTTAACGTACCCTCGGCCGGCCATTGCACCGACATGGTGGATCAGCTGATCGCTTTCCGGCTGAAGATGACGGAAAAGGACGGAACGCCGACTGCCGACCTCGTTCACGAAGACAAGGACGTGCCGGCGAGCCGCGGCTGCACCACCGGCTATCGCCTCGGCGGAGCCGTAACCTTCTCGCCGATTGGCGGCGCCAATGTGCACATGGCGCTCGTGCAGGTTCTCAGCCTCGGCTTCGAAGGCAATGACGGCCGCTGGATCGCGGTGCCGGTTCGCCCGTGACGCCGCCGCTGACCGCTCCCCAAAAGGCCGCCGGATTTCGCGCTCGCCTCGCCGCCAGCCGGCCACCGCTTTGGGAATGGCTGATCGGGGCCTTGGTCTGGGGACTGCTGATCGCGCTCTCTGTCATTCTCTCGACGCTTGTCGTCCATCGTCTGCCGACGAGCCATGGGGCCATGGTGATCGGTCTCTATTTTTCCGGCGCCGTCCTCGGCTGGCTGGCGGCCCTGCCGCTCATACGCTTTGCCAGCCATGCGCGACCGCCGGAAACGCGCTTTGCCGCCGCCTTCCTGTTTCTCGGCGCCGGCACGGCGGCGTTTACCGCGCTGCTTTTTGCGCTCCAGTACCGGCAGTTCTACGCTCAGTGGCACCAGCCCTTCGGTACGGTGATCTGGGTTTTCCAGTTCGTCTTCACATCCGCGTCCGCCGTCTATCAGTTCGCCGTCCTCGGCATTCGCCATTACCTGCCCTTCGGCCTCATCCTGCTGATCGCTGCCAGTCTCCTGCATGCGCGCCGCAGCCGTTGAGATTGCCGAAGGTCTTTGCTAAAGCCACACCAACTCCCAGCCGCAGAGAAAGAAAGCCGATGATCCCGCGTTATTCCCGGCCCGAAATGGTCGCCATCTGGTCGCCCGAAACCAAGTTCCGCATCTGGTTCGAGATCGAGGCCCATGCCTGTGATGCGCTGGCCGAACTCGGCGTCATCCCGAAGGAATCGGCGCGCACCATCTGGGAAAAGGGCGGTGCTGCCCAGTTCGACGTCAACCGCATCGACGAGATCGAGGCCGTCACCAAGCATGACGTCATCGCCTTCCTGACGCATCTTGCCGAATTCATCGGCCCGGACTCGCGCTTCGTCCACCAGGGCATGACGTCATCCGACGTGCTCGACACCACGCTCAACATCCAGCTGGTGCGCGCCGCCGACATCCTGCTCGCCGACATGGACCGTGTGCTAGCTGCGCTCAAGACCCGCGCCTTCGAACACAAGGACACGGTCCGTATCGGCCGCAGCCACGGCATCCATGCCGAGCCGACGACGATGGGCCTGACCTTTGCCCGCTTCTATGCCGAAATGACCCGCAACCGCGCCCGTCTCGTCGCCGCCCGCGCCGAAGTCGCGACCGGCGCCATTTCCGGCGCCGTCGGCACCTTTGCCAATATCGATCCGCGGGTCGAAGAACATGTCTGCGAAAAGCTCGGCCTCGTTCCCGAGCCGGTCTCCACCCAGGTCATCCCGCGCGACCGTCACGCCATGTTCTTCGCAACGCTCGGCGTCATCGCGTCGTCGATCGAAAACGTCGCGATCGAGATCCGCCACATGCAGCGCACCGAGGTTCTGGAAGCGGAAGAATTCTTCTCCCCCGGCCAGAAGGGCTCGTCCGCCATGCCGCACAAGCGCAATCCGGTTCTGACCGAGAACCTGACGGGTCTTGCCCGTCTTGTGCGCATGTCGGTCACACCGGCGCTGGAGAACGTGGCGCTCTGGCACGAGCGTGACATCAGCCATTCCAGCGTCGAGCGCGCGATTGGCCCGGATACGACGATCACCCTCGATTTCGCGCTGAACCGTCTGGCCGGCGTCGTCGAAAAGCTCGTCATCTATCCTGAAAACATGTTGAAGAACATGAACAAGTTCAAGGGTCTGGTGATGAGCCAGCGGGTTCTTCTGGCGCTCACCCAGGCCGGCGTGTCCCGCGAGGACAGCTACCGCCTGGTGCAGCGCAACGCCATGAAGGTCTGGGAAAAGGGTGCCGACTTCCTTGAGGAACTGCTGGCCGACCCGGAAGTGCGCGCCGCCTTGTCGGAAGAAGAAATCCGCGAAAAATTCGACCTCGGCTACCACACCAAGCACGTCGACACGATCTTCAAGCGCGTCTTCGGCTGATCTTTTCGAACTGCGACCGGCAGCCTTTGGCCTGCCGGCCGCCTACCCTGTCGATGTCGCAATCGCCAGGGCACAGAATGCGTTCATAGACCGCCCCCTGCGCCTCAGCCGCGGTCGTCGGTGTCCGTGCGTAGCGCCTCTTCCACATGGCGCTCGGCATCCTCCAGCCTCTCGCCGCGCTCATCGCCCTTCGCCGCTGCGGCCTTGGCGAGCAGCTGATTGAGCTTCTTCAGCTCGTTATCATCCAGCGTTTCGATCCCGATGAACTGATTTTCCGCACGGTGGCTGGTCAGGATCAGCTCGTCGAGCTTGGTCTGGATGGCGCGCGTGTCTCGGATCTGGGCGTTCTGCAGGATGAATACCATCAGGAAGGCGATGAGCGTCGCACCGGTGCTGGCGAGCGTCTGCCAGGTGCTGGAATAGTCGAAATAGGGCCCGGTCAGCCCCCACAGGAGCAAAGCGCCGAGCGCGACAAAAAAGATCACCGGCCGCCCGGACCATTCCGACACGGCTGCGGCGAAGCGGGAAAAGATATTGACGTGATCGGCCATCGCTTACTCCCTGCGCACGGTGCAGGGTAACGCCCTTGCCTGGCCTAGGTTCCGCCATTGCCCGGGCCAGCATGTCGCGTTGACTTGCCGCCGGTTCGCTCCGACGATAACCTCACATAGGGATCATTCGATGTATGAATGGAGGTGCCATCTCTTGACGGCAGCAGGATCATGACAAAACCGGACAGCGGTCGTGCCTGGGCCTTTCCCGGTCCTTTGCTCGCCGCCCTGTACCTGATTTTGACGGCCGGACCGGTCTTCCTTGCCAGCGTTTGGGGCGGACTGGGGGCGCCGACGGTGTTTCCGATCATCGCCCGCGCGGCCGGGGTCGCGGCGCTCGCCATGTTCCTGATGCAGTTTGCCACATCCGGTCGATTCGAAGTCATTTCGGGCCGGATCGGGCTTGATCGCACCATGGGGTTTCACCGGCTTGCGGCCATCGGTGCGCTTCTCATGGTGCTGATGCATGTTGTCTTCTTCCTGCTACGGGGCCGCGACGCAAGCCTTGACGCGATGGCGCAGCGCCTCGTCCTCTACGTCTCCAGTCCGGGCCTTGCGACCGGCTTCATCGCCACATTCCTTGCCTTGGTCCTGGTCGTCACGGGCAAGCATCTGCGCGGTCGGTGGATCCCGTACCCCCTCTGGCGCCTGAGCCACGGCGTTCTCGCCGTTACCGTGGTGCTGCTCGGGCTCCATCACGGCTTTGCCAATGCCCGCTTCATGGCCGATCCGTTCGGCTCGACCGCCATGCTCATTGTCGCGCTTCTTGCCTTCTCCTCGCTCCTCATCGTCTACGTGCTGCGTCCGCTCCTGGCTTTTCGGCCCGGCTTTTCGGTTGCCTCCGCGCGCGCCCTGAGCCCGACTGTCTCGGAACTGGTGCTGGAGGCGAAGCGGCCGGAGCTCTTCTCGTTTGCAGCGGGCCAGTTCGTCTGGCTGACCATCGGCCGACGCCATACCGTCACCGACAACCCCTTCTCCATCGCGTCCGCCCCGTCCGATCTGCCGCGCCTGCGCTTCCTCATCCGCAATGCCGGCGACATGACAGCGACAGTGGCGGGACTGCCCGCGGGGACGCCGATCGGCGTCGACGGGCCGCATGGAAGCTTCACGCTCGATGAAGCGGGTCCGGGACCCATCCTGCTGGTGACCGGCGGTATCGGGATTGCGCCCATCCTCAGCTTGCTGCGGGCACTGGCCGCCGCCGATGATCCAAGGCCGATCCGATTGATCGCCGGCGCACGCACGCCGCAGGATCATCTGGTGCGCACCGAGATCGAGACGTTGATGCGCGGCCGTGCCTTCGAGGCCATCCATCTGGTCGACAGCGGCGGCGATGGCAGGATCTGTGAGACGGCATCCCTCTCGACCGACCACGTCCGGCGTGCGCTCGACGGGCTGGAGGCGGCCGAGACGACGGCCTTCGTCTGCGGTCCGCCGGCAATGATGGAGAGCGCCGTGGCGATCCTGCTGGACGCCGGCGTGCCGCTCGCCGGCATCGTCATGGAGCGCTTCGACTTCGACGCCGGCAATGACGCGGTCTGCCGGTCCGTCCGGCGGCGCTTCATGATCCTGTTATCCGCCGTCTTCGCAAGCGTCGCCTCGATCGGCTTGATCGCCTTCATCTAAGGCGCCGGAGCGAGCGCAGAATTGCGGTCGGCACCCCGCAAGACCTCTTGACGCGAAGGGGCGCCAATCGCAGATAAGGCGGCATGAAAGCTTCCGACGCCGATATCCTCATCATCCCGGGTTACACCAATTCCGGACCCGACCACTGGCAGAGCCGCTGGCAGTCCAAACTGTCGACCGCGCGTCGTGTGGAACAGGCCGAATGGTCGAAACCCGTGCGCGAAGACTGGGTCGCCCGGCTGGTCGAGGAGGTTAATGCCTGCTCCCGGCCAGCGGTACTCGTTGCGCATTCGCTCGGTGTCCCGACGCTGATCCACGCCGTACCCCAGCTGAAGGCAAAGGTCGCCGGCGCTTTCCTGGTCGCTCCGCCCGATGTCGCCAATCCGGCGATCCGGCCCAAGCACCTGATGACCTTCGGTCCCTACCCGCGCGAGCCGCTGCCCTTTCCGTCCATCACCGTCGCCAGCCGCAACGACCCCTTCGGCACCTACGAACATGCCGACGACATTGCCAATGCCTGGGGCTCGCTGCTGGTCGATGCCGGGGAATCGGGCCACATCAATGCGGAGTCGGGGCATGGCCCATGGCCGGAAGGAACCATGGTTTTCGCCCAGTTCCTCAGCCGCCTCTAGCAGCGACATTTTGCCCTCTCCGCAGGGCCAGTCATCGCTTGCTGAATTAAGCGGACCTTAATTATCGCCCTCTACTCTGACGCGAATTCGCGATACGTGTTCCGAAAGAGTGTCCGTTGCGCCAGAATCTCCTGAGATCCGAAAACCCCATGCGCGCGCCGGACCAAGAACCGGACGACTGGCTCGGCGTTCTGCCTTTGGCAAGCGCCATCCTCGACAGTGAAGGCCGCATTTCGCAGTGCAATTCGGCCTTCGCCGCACTCCTGGAACATCGTGCATCCTGTGATGGAACGCGTCTGGCAGATCTGCTGGCCCCGGCAGATAGCGCCCCGTTCCAGGCCGCAGTCGCAGCCGTCGTCGCGACCGC
Source organism: Rhizobium sp. (assembly GCA_036722275.1). Taxonomy (GTDB): domain Bacteria; phylum Pseudomonadota; class Alphaproteobacteria; order Rhizobiales; family Rhizobiaceae; genus Allorhizobium. The sequence continues at coordinate 12,495 of DAIMJJ010000019.1, forward strand.
TGCGGCGAAGCGCGAGCTGGAGTGTTCAATACAGTCGACGGCGGGGCATTGCCGCTGGCTGCTGGCGAGCCTCGCACCTTTGCCCGCATCGATCGCCGGGCCGCACGGCGTTCTCCTCCAGCTCACCGACATCACGACCATCAAGGAGCGGGAAGCAGCACTTGCGGAACGGGAAAGCCGCTGGAACAATGCGCTCGTCGGCTCGTCGTCCGGCGTCTGGGACCAGCGCCTCGACACCGGCAAGATGTACTATTCCGACGTCTGGCGGTCGATCCGCGGCCTTGCCCCGGGCGAGGAGCCGCCCGATGCGGAGGCCTGGGTGGAACTCCTCCATCCTGACGACCGCGAGCGGGTTCTGCACGCGATCGAACGCCAGAATGCCGGCGACCCAGCCTACATGACGTTCGACTACCGTGAGCGCCACAAACTCGGCCACTGGATGTGGATCGAATGCCGCGGCGCCTGCGTCGAGTGGAATGCCGAGGGACAGCCGGTCCGGATCGTCGGCACCGACACCGACATCACCGGGCGAAAGGCCTCCGAGGAGGCGCTCAACCAGATGTCCCGTCGCCTCAAGCTCGCGCTCGACGTCTCGCGCATCGGCGTCTTCGAGGCTGACTTCACCGCCGGCACCGCCGACTGGGACGCCGGGATGCGCACGATCTTCGGCATCGAAGACAGCACCGACATCGTGATCGGCGCGCAGTGGGAAAGCATGCTCCATCCCGACGATGCCGAGCGGGTGCTGAAGAAGGTGGAGCATCATGTGGAGAACCTCCTGCCCTTCTCCGACGAGTACCGCGTCTTGATGAAGGACGGCAGCACGCATTACATCCGCTCGCGCACCCTGCCCTTTATCGACAGCGACGGGCACCTGAAGATGATCGGGGCCAACTGGGACGTCACTGCAGACATCGCCCTTCACAAGGAACTCGAGCGCGCCAAGACGCTGGCCGAGGCGCGGAGCGACGATCTCGAGCGGGCGAAGGAGCGGATCGAGCACATCGCACTGCACGATCACCTGACCGACCTGCCCAACCGCCGCTATCTCGACGATCTGCTCGAACAATTGGCCGGCGAAGACCGGCGCGGCGCGAACGGGCTTGCGATCCTGCATATCGACCTCGACCGCTTCAAGCAGATCAACGACACACTCGGCCACAATGCCGGCGACGCGATGCTGCGCCATGCGGCGCGCATCCTGCGCGAGAATGTCAGGGAGGGCGATTTCGTCGCGCGCATCGGCGGCGACGAGTTCGTTTTTGTGGCCCGTTTCGACGGCGGCCGACAGCAGCTATCGGCGCTTGCCGAAAGGCTGATCAGCCAGCTGCGCAAGCCGGTGCCCTATGAGGGGCAGGACTGCCGCTTCGGCGCCAGCATAGGCATCGCCTGCGATGCCAAGGGCCGCGTCCACCCGCGCCAGCTGCTCCTCAATGCCGATATCGCTCTCTATCACGCCAAGAACAGCGGCCGCGGGCGCTATGCCTATTTCTCGCTGGACCGCCATGACCGCATGAAGGACAGCCGGCGGCTCGCCGACGATCTGCTGCGCGGGCTTGAGCAGGACGAGTTCCTGCCCTTCTACCAGTTCCAGTTCGATGCAAACACGCTCGACATCGTCGGTGCCGAGACACTGGCGCGGTGGAACCACCCGGAACGCGGCATTCTTGCCCCCGGCTCCTTTCTGGCCACGGCCGAGGAGATCGGCGCAGTCTCCGATATCGACGGCATAATCCTGGAAAAGGCAATCGCCGACCTCGATCGCTGGAAGGCGCTCGGCCTGGACATGCCAAAGCTATCAGTCAACGTTTCGTCCCGCCGACTGCATGATCCGGCACTCAAGCAGAAGCTGAGCGCACTCCCGCTGCCGACCGGCATCATCTCGTTCGAACTGCTGGAATCGATCTTCCTCGACGAGAACGACGAGCAGGCGATGGACAATCTGCGCTATCTGCGCAAGCTTGGCGTCGACCTGGAGATCGATGACTTCGGCACCGGCCATGCCTCGATCGTCAGCCTGCTCCGGCTCAATCCGAGGACGCTCAAGATCGACCGGGAACTGGTTCAAAAAGTGGCGGATTCACGCTCGCGTCGCAGCCTGGTCGGCTCGATCATCGATATCGGCCGGTCGCTCGGCATCCGGGTTGTGGCGGAAGGGGTGGAAACGGCAGGACATGTTCGCGTGCTGCGCGCGCTCGGCTGCGACGTCCTGCAGGGATTCGGACTGGCCATGCCCATGGCGTTCGACGACACCGTCGACTTCATTCGCCATCAGGCCTGGCGCCGGACGGATCTGCCTTCATGACCAGGCGCCTCTCGGGCGCCCGGTCCAGTAATTCAGTTGGTCTGAGAGATCATTCGGCCTGAAGCTGCTCGGCGGCAACCGCCAGAAGCTCGCGCATCTTGGCGCGGATCTCTTCATCCGTAACCGCAACGCCGCCTTCTTTCAGGTCGGCACTGACCTTGCGCAGCACGTCCTCGTCACCGGCTTCCTCGAAATCGGAGGCGATAACCTCCTTGGCATAGGCGTCGACATCGGCCTTGCCGAGCAGACCGCCGGCCCACTGACCGAGCAACTTGTTGCGCCGCGCCTCCGCCCTGAAACGGAGCTCCTGATCGTGCGCGAACTTGTTCTCGAATGCCTTTTCGCGATCACTCATGCCGCTCATTTGCGTCTCCCAAAATATGCCGCCACCATGCGTGGTTTTCGGACACCCATTAATCAAATGGCGACCCAAAGTGCAATGCAAACTTACTTGATTTCCCAAGCGGGCCTTCGCTTTGGACGATTTCGATGCGGCCGACAACTGTTGCATTGTGAAAAGCCGTCTTTTCCGCTAAGGGACCGCTTCAACGATCCACTTGCGTCCCGGTGTGTGACGCCAACAACAGAGAAAAACCAGCCATGAACCGTCGCCGCCGTGTTTACGAAGGCAAGGCCAAGATCCTGTACGAGGGTCCGGAGCCCGGCACGCTGATCCAGTTCTTCAAGGACGACGCCACCGCCTTCAACAAGAAGAAGCATGAGGTTATCGACGGAAAGGGCGTGCTCAACAACCGCATTTCCGAGTACCTTTTCACGCATCTCAACAAGATCGGCATCCCGACCCATTTCATCCGCCGGATGAACATGCGCGAGCAGCTGATCAAGGAAGTGGAGATGATCCCGCTCGAGATCGTCGTGCGCAACGTCGCCGCCGGCTCCCTCGCCAAACGGCTGGGCATCGATGAAGGCATCGTATTGCCGCGCTCGATCATCGAATTCTACTACAAGTCCGATGCGCTGGCCGACCCGATGGTTTCGGAAGAACACATCACCGCCTTCGGCTGGGCCAATCCGGCCGAGCTTGACGACATCATGGCGCTCGCCATCCGTGTCAACGACTTCCTGTCGGGCCTGTTTCTGGGCATCGGCATTCAGCTCGTCGACTTCAAGATCGAGTGTGGACGCCTGTATGAAGGCGACATGATGCGCATCATCCTCGCCGACGAGATTTCGCCGGACAGCTGCCGGCTTTGGGATATCGAAACCCACGAAAAGCTCGACAAGGATCGCTTCCGCCAGGATCTCGGCGGTCTGCTCGAAGCCTATCAGGAAGTCGCCAAGCGACTCGGAATCATCAATGAAAACGAGCCACTGCGCGGTACCGGCCCCGTGCTGGTGAAGTGACAAGTCCAGGGAGACTGAAAGAGTGATCAAGGCACGCGTGACCGTAACCCTCAAGAACGGCGTTCTCGATCCCCAGGGCAAGGCGATCGAAGGCGCACTCGGCGCCCTCGGCTTCGACGGCGTCGGCCATGTCCGCCAGGGCAAGGTGTTCGACCTCGAGCTCGAAGGCACCGACAAGGCCAAGGCCGAAGCCGACCTCAAGGCCATGTGCGAAAAGCTCCTCGCCAACACTGTCATCGAGAACTATACTATCGCCATCGCCTGAAGGTTGAGGAGCGATGGCATGGCGGACCAGACGCAGGAACTGATGTTCGAAATCTTGCGAAAACTGCAAGCCGACATCACGACGATCAAGGAAGGTCAGCGCGACGCACGCCAGGACATTGTCTCGTTGCGCAACTACATGCATGTCCTGCAAGGCGATTTCAATAATATGCGCGGAACGATGACTCAGGTTCTCGACCGCCTCGATCACATCGAAAATCGCCTGGAGCTGCGGGAGCTCCAGGAAGCACAAGCAAGGTTTGAGCCCCACCCATGAAATCCGCCGTTCTGCAACTCCCAGGCCTCAACCGCGATCGCGATATGATCGCCGCGCTGACCAAGATCTCGGGGACGGCCCCGGTCACCATTTGGCAGACCGAGACGACGCTTCCCGATGTCGACCTGATCGTCATTCCGGGCGGCTTCTCCTATGGCGACTACCTGCGTTGTGGCGCAATCGCTGCCCGCATGCCGGTCATGCAGGCCGTCAAGGCGGCAGCGGAACGCGGTACGAAGGTTCTCGGCGTCTGCAACGGCTTCCAGATCCTGCTCGAGGCGGGCCTCCTGCCGGGCGCCCTGATGCGCAATGCGTCGCTGAAGTTCGTCTGCAAGGAAATCAAACTCGAGGTGGTCAACGCCGAGACCGACTTCACCCGCGCCTACGCCAAGGGCCAGATCATCCGCTGCCCGGTCGCCCATCACGACGGCAACTACTTCGCCGACGCCGACACGCTGAAGGCGATCGAAGGCAACGGCCAGGTGGTGTTCCGCTATGCCGACGGCACCAATCCCAACGGCTCGATCAACGACATTGCCGGCGTCATGAACGAGAAGGGCAACGTGCTCGGCATGATGCCGCATCCGGAAAACCTGATCGAAGCGGCCCATGGCGGCAATGATGGTCGCGGCATCTTCGCCTCGGCATTGGACGTAATCGCCGCTTAACCAGACCAATGCTAGAAGGCCGGGCTCATAACCGGAAAGCACCCCGCATGCGCCCTGCCCTTAGCCTCGCCCTTCTCCCGCTCCTTGCGCTTGCCGCTTGCCAGACGCAGCCGAAGACGCCTCAGGCGCACGGGCAATCGGCGCTCGATGTCATGGAGCGCGTGGCGGTCGGCGCCAACAATTGCTGGATCAAGTCCGGCGACCCGGCCTTCAAGGCCTATTCCATGGCGCCGGAACTCAACTCGTTTTCCGGCAAGCCGCGCATCCTTCTGGTGCGCAAGGGCTCCAGCGACATCCGCCCGCTGCTGGTCGTTCAGGCCGAGGGCAAGCCAGCCCGGCTCGACGCGTTCGGCCCGATGATGAGCGAGCCGGTTGCCGGCCGCATCGCCGCGGACGTGCGCCGCTGGTCGAGCGGCGACAAGGGTTGCTGATCGACACAACTGCTTTTATCGACGTATGCGGCAAGATCGCCGTCGCAGTTCACGAAAACGTGTGATAGCGTCTCGCGAACCTGCCGGGAATCGAGCTGAAACGATGAACAGAATCGACATCTGCCTGCGACTTACCTTGAGTGCTCTTGCGCTGACTTTCGTGCCGCTTGCCGGCCGACCGGCGATGGCTGCTGATTGGTCCATCAAGGAGGTACGCGCCGGCGTCACCGGTTCGATCCAGGCCCGCAGTACCTTCGAGCCCGGCTTCTTCCCGACCGTCGCGCTCTACTTCGACCCGCTGGACCAAGCCAATGCCGCTACCTGGCAGGAGACGATTCTTCGGCCGCGCGTGCATGCCGGCGTGTCGGTCAGCACCGCCGGAGAAGCAAGCCAGGTCTTCGCCGGGCTTAACTGGACCGTCAACGTCACCGATCGCTTCTACATCGACCTTGGGTTTGGCGGCGCCGCCCACAACGGCGACAACGAAGACGACGGCAGCAGCGGACCTAAACTCGGCTGCACGCTGATGTTCCGCGAATATGCGGCGGCCGGCTTCCGCCTGACCGACAAGCTCGACATCGTCGCATCCATCGATCACTCGTCGAATGCTGACCTTTGCGATCCCAATGACGGCATCAGCCACGCAGGCCTTGCCCTCGCCTACAAGTTCTAAGGTTCAAAGACCCATCTGCGGCGGCGACCATTTCCGGCCGGGGCCATGGCCTTGATCGCCGACCGGACTGCTGGACCGCCGTCCGATCACAGCATAAGCAACCGCGACTTCTGAACCTCCCGCTCGGCATCGATCCGCGTCAAACCGATATCGCGCAACTGATCGTCGGTAAGATCGTGCAATGCGAGGCGTCCCGCCCGCTTCATTTGCCAATGGGCAAGCCCCTGCCATAGCCGCGCAAGAAACCGAGTCGGGCGCACCGCCGGCGTTAGCATGTCGCCCGGAGAGCGAAACAGCGTCTCACGGGCATAACCATCCGGGTACATTGTATCAATTGAACTCATATACCGAGCCGAGTCGGTCATGACGGACCTCTTTTTTTCGAATGATATCGATATAATCGCTCTATATTGACCGAATTGACCTGACAATGTAGTGGATTGTCATGATGACAAATTGGCTACCCGACCTTCAGCAAGGCAAAGGCCCGATCTATGTGCGTCTCGCCGACCAGATCGAATCCGCGATCGCCGGCGGAACCCTGCCGGCCGGCGCCAAGCTACCGCCGCAGCGAAACCTCGCCTTCGATCTCGGGATCACGATCGGCACGGTCAGCCGCGCCTATGCGCTGGTGCATGAACGCGGGCTGGTGAGCGGCGAGGTCGGACGCGGCACTTTCGTCCGCGACCGGCATGGGGCGCCGCCCGAGGCCAATCTCGACCCGGTCGCGGCCGCCCTCGTCGGTACGCGCGTGATCGCGCCGCCACCAGGCAAGATCCGTTTCGACAGCACGGCGGCTCCCGATGTCGGTCAGGGCCCGACCCTGCAGGAACACATTGCGGCAATCCTCCGAGACAACCCTTCGGATATTGCAAGCTACACGCGGAGCTTCCCGGACCATTGGTTCGAAGCGGGTGCGCGCTGGCTGGCCAAGGGCGACTGGGCACCTGCCCCGCGCGACATAGCACCGACCCTTGGGGCCCATGCCGGCATCATGGCGGTGCTGACGGCGGCGACATCGCCGGGCGACAAGGTCGTGTTCGAGCATCTGCCCTATTCGCCGGTCAGCCGCGCGGCCGGCCTGACGGGGCGTCGAACGGTCCTCGTCGACAGCGATGAACAAGGGGTAGTCCCCGAAGACTTCGAGCGGGTCTGCGCCCAGCAGCATCCGAAGGTCGCGTTTCTCATGTCGTCATCGCAGAACCCGACTCTCGCGACGCTGCCGCTTGAGCGACGGCAGGCGATCGCCGACATCGCGCGGCGTCACAGCGTCTGGCTGATCGAGGACGACCTCTACGGCGCCATGGCGGGCGAACCGCTCGCGCCGCTGGCACAACTGTGCCCGGAGCGCACCTTCTTCGTCGGCAGCCTTTCAAAATCCGTCGCCGCCGGCGTGCGTGGCGGTTGGGTGGCCTGCCCGCCGCATTTTGCCCAGCGCGTGCGGATCGCTCACAAGATGATGACCGGTGGCATGCCTTTTCTGCTCGCCGAGCTCTGCGCGCGGCTGGTACTCTCTGGAGAAGCCTTCGCCATTCGGGCGCGCTGCGTGGGCGAGATCGGGGCGCGCGAGGCACTGGCGCGCGAATATTTCGAGGGCTTTGATTTCGTCTCACACCCGGCCGTGCCCTTCCTGTGGCTCACCTTGCCGGAGCCCTGGCTTTCCGGCACGTTCAAAAACGCGGCGCAGACGGAGGGCGTGCTCATCGACGACGAGGACGAGTTCAAGGCGGGCCGTTCGGAGAAGGTTTTCCACCGGGCGCGGATCGGCTTTTCCTCACCACTCAGCCGGGAGGAGGCCCGCAACGGATTCATCATCCTTCGTCGCCTGCTGGAGAATGGCGGCGCGGGTTACGACAGCGTCAGCTGACGGCTGAGCGCCCTCGGTCGCCCCCTTGCGACGAAGGTATGGGCAGAGCCACCGACCGACCGCATTTTCCTGTCGCACCGTCGGCGTTCATAGGCTAAAGAAGCGCCGAAACCCCGATTTCCGGCAGGCTATCCAGGACCAGCGATGACGATCCCCAACACGATCCAGATCACCCCCGAACTCGTAGCTTCCCACGGCTTGAAGCCCGACGAGTATGAGCGGATCCTCGCACTGATCGGTCGTGAACCGACCTTCACCGAACTCGGCATCTTTTCGGCCATGTGGAACGAGCACTGCTCCTACAAGTCCTCGAAGAAGTGGCTGAAGACGCTACCCACCAAGGGGCCGCGCGTGATCCAGGGTCCCGGTGAAAATGCCGGCGTCGTCGATATCGACGACGGCGACTGCGTCGTCTTCAAGATGGAGAGCCACAACCACCCGTCCTACATCGAGCCATACCAGGGTGCTGCGACCGGCGTCGGCGGCATTCTGCGTGACGTCTTCACGATGGGCGCACGTCCGGTTGCCGCCATGAACGCCCTGCGCTTCGGCGCCCCGGACCATCCGAAGACCCGCCACCTGGTCGCGGGCGTCGTCGCCGGCGTCGGCGGCTACGGCAATTCCTTCGGCGTGCCGACCGTCGGCGGCGAGGTCGAATTCGATCCGCGCTACAACGGCAACATCCTCGTCAACGCCTTTGCCGCGGGTCTCGCCAAGTCGAACGCCATCTTCCTGTCGGAAGCCAAGGGCGTTGGCCTGCCGGTCGTCTATCTCGGCGCGAAGACCGGCCGCGACGGCGTCGGCGGTGCGACCATGGCATCGGCCGAATTCGACGAATCGATCGAAGAGAAGCGCCCGACCGTTCAGGTCGGCGACCCCTTCACCGAAAAGTGCCTGCTGGAGGCCTGCCTCGAACTGATGCAGACCGGTGCCGTCATCGCGATCCAGGACATGGGGGCTGCCGGCCTCACCTGCTCGGCGGTCGAAATGGGTGCCAAGGGCGACCTCGGCATCGAACTCGAACTCGACAAGGTTCCGGTGCGCGAAGAGCGTATGACGGCCTACGAAATGATGCTGTCGGAAAGCCAGGAGCGCATGCTCATGGTGCTTGAACCCTCGAGGGAAGAAATCGCCAAGGCGATCTTCGTGAAGTGGGGCCTCGATTTTGCGATCGTCGGCCACACCACCGACGACCTGCGTTTCCGGGTTATCCACCAAGGCGAGGAAGTCGCCAACCTGCCGATCAAGGAACTTGGCGACCAGGCGCCGGAATATGACCGCCCGTGGGTCGAGCCGAAGACCCCGGCGCCGCTGGCCGAAGGCGACGTGCCGCAGGCCGACGTGGCCGACGCGCTGGTCAGGCTCGTCGGCTCGCCCAACAATTCCTCGCGCCGCTGGGTCTATGAGCAGTATGACACGCTGATCCAGGGTAATTCGCTGCAGCTTCCCGGCGGCGACGCCGGCGTCGTGCGCGTCGATACCCATCCGAAGAAGGCGCTGGCCTTCTCCTCCGACGTGACGCCGCGCTATGTCGAGGCCGACCCGTTCGAGGGCGGCAAGCAGGCGGTCGCCGAATGCTGGCGCAACATCACCGCGACCGGCGCGCTGCCGCTCGCCGCGACCGACAACCTCAATTTCGGCAATCCGGAAAAGCCGGAGATCATGGGGCAGCTGGTCTTTGCCATCAAGGGCATCGGCGAGGCCTGCAAGGCGCTCGACTTCCCGATCGTCTCGGGCAATGTCTCGCTCTACAACGAGACCAACGGCCAGGCGATCCTGCCGACCCCGACCATTGCCGGCGTCGGCCTCCTCAAGGATTGGGCGAAGATGGCCCGCATCCGCTTTGCCGCCCAGGGCGAGGCGATCCTGCTTGCCGGCGCGCCCTCGACATGGGGTACGCATCTCGGCCAGTCGGTCTATCTGCGCGACATCCACGGCCGCACCGACGGTCCGGCACCGCATGTCGATCTCGTTCATGAAAAGAAGGTGGGCGACTTCGTCCGCGGCCTGATCGAGGATGGCCTTGCGACCGCCGTGCACGACTGCTCGTCAGGCGGTCTGGCACTGGCCGTTGCCGAAATGGCGATCGCCTCCGGCATCGGTGCCCATGTCAACGCCCTCAACGACGCCAACCCGGTTGCCGTCTTCTATGGCGAGGACCAGGGCCGTTACGTGCTGACCGTGAAGGAAGCGGACGTCGATACGGTTCAGGTCCGTGCGGAAGCCGCAGGCGTGTTCTGCCCGTGGATCGGCCGCACCGGCGGTAACAGTGTCGTGCTGGGCGATGCCCGTCCGGTCGCAATTGAGGAATTGCGCTTAGCGCATGAATCGTGGTTCCCTCGCTTCATGGAAGGCAGCATCGCCTGATCGGCGATGCCCGGCATACGCAGGAGAAGCACACATGGCTATGAAACCCGGTGACATCGAAGACCTGATCAAGGCCGGCATTCCCGGTGCGAAAGTGGTTATCCGCGACCTCGCCGGCGACGGCGATCACTATGCCGCCGAAGTCGTGGCCGAGGCTTTTCGGGGAAAGTCGCGCGTGCAGCAGCACCAGATGGTCTATGACGCGCTGAAGGGCAATATGGGCGGCGTTCTGCATGCGCTGGCGCTGCAGACCTCCGTGCCGGACTGAGGCCGCGGGAGAACGATCATGGCCGATCTCGTCAAGGACGTGGTGGAGAATGTCATCGAGGGTGTTCTGAAGGAAATCCTGAAGAAGACCACCGGCCGCACCACCACGCGTCGCCGCAAGCGGCAGGCTCGCTCGACCACCACCGGCCGCTTCGTCAAGAAGACCAGCCGTCCCCGCAAGCCGGCCAAGAAGCAGGTGAGCCGCCGGCGCACTGCGGCCAACCGAAGCCGCCAGAGAAAGCGCTGATCGGCGCAGAGCCGGCATGCGTGTTTGCGCTCTGGCAAAGACGGCGTGTGCTTGCTATTTAGAATGCAGACATGAGACAGCGGCCCTTGAAACCGCATGTGAAAGGATATCCCCATGAGCGTCCAAGATTTCATCGCCAATGAAGTGAAGACCAACGATGTCGTTCTGTTCATGAAGGGCACGCCGCAGTTCCCACAGTGTGGTTTCTCCGGCCAGGTCGTGCAGATTCTCGACTATGTTGGCGTCGACTTCAAGGGCATCAACGTGCTCGCCGATGAGGAGATCCGCCAGGGCATCAAGGAATTCTCCAACTGGCCGACCATTCCGCAGCTCTACATCAAGGGCGAGTTCGTCGGCGGCTGCGACATCGTCCGCGAGATGTTCCAGGCGGGCGAGCTTCAGAAGCACTTCCAGGACCAGGGCATCGCCGTTCGCGGCGCCGCCTGACGCATCCATCCGCAATTTCCGCGGATTTCGACATTCAATCATCTTTTCCAAGGCGTTGCCCCAAGCAACGCCTTCTCTCTGTTTTGGACATTGAACCATGACTACAACGATACAGCCGGCGCCCGCCAATTTGCGAGGCATGGGCCGGGTCGAATTCATCGCCATGATGGCCTTCCTGATGTCGCTCAATGCGCTGGCGATCGACATCATGCTGCCGGGCCTGCAGCAGATCGGCAGCGCGCTCAACGTTGTCAACGAGAACCACCGCCAGTATGTCGTGTCCGCCTATCTGATCGGCTTCGGCGTCGCCCAGCTGTTCTACGGACCGATCGCCGACCGTTTCGGCCGCCGCCGTCCGATGCTCTTCGGCCTCGGCATCTACATTCTCTCCTCGCTCGCAGTGGTCTTCGTCCCCTCCTTTGCGAGCCTGCTCGTGCTGCGCTTCATCCAGGGCATCGGCTCGGCGGCGACGCGCGTCGTCACCGTGTCGATCGTGCGTGACGTCTATGGCGGTCGCCAGATGGCGGAAGTGATGTCGCTGATCATGATGGTCTTCATGGTCATTCCGGTCGTGGCGCCCGGCACGGGTCAGGTCATCATGTTCCTCGGCCACTGGCACTGGATCTTCGTCTTCATGGCGGCATCCGCGCTGGTTGTCGGCCTGTGGATGTATGTCCGCCTGCCGGAAACCCTGACGGCAAAGGACGTGCGGCCCTTCACCGTCGCGTCGATCTATGAGGGCTTCCGCATCGTCCTGACCAACCGCATCGCGCTCTGTTATACGATCGCCAGCACCTTCATCTTCGGTGCCCTGTTCGGCTTCATCAACTCCGCCCAGCAGGTCTATGTCGGCATCTACGATCTCGGCGTCTGGTTTGCCGCCGCCTTTGCCGGGGTGGCGCTGTTCATGGCGCTCTCCTCCTTCGTCAATGCCCGCCTAGTCGGTCGTTTCGGCATGCGTCGGCTCTCGCATGCCTCGCTCCTCGGCTTCATCGCCATCAACTTCGTCTGGCTTGTGGCGCAGTTGCTTGGGCCCCAGCCCATGCCCTTCCCGCTGTTCATGGTGTTCTTCTCGCTCGCCATGTTCCAGTTCGGCTGGATCGGCTCCAACTTCAACTCGCTCGCCATGGAGCCGCTCGGCCACGTCGCCGGCACAGCCTCGTCGGTGCTCGGCTTCATGGGCACGGTCGGCGGCTCTCTGATCGGAGCAGCGATCGGCCAGGCCTATGACGGCACCGCCCTACCGATGGTCGCCGGCTATTTCACCGTATCGATCATCGGCCTCATCTTCGTCCTGATCGGCGAGCGCGGCGTGCTGTTTCGCCAACAGAATCCGCGCGTCTGACAAAGAGAGCTTCGCACCGCCTGGACATCGCGCCGGGCGGTGGCCGGCATGGCCTTTCGACATCCGATCCCGCGCGCCCGCGCGAACCTCCCCCCATACCCACGCTCACGCGTTGATGCGCAAACGCTTATCGACATTTACCGATATGCAAGACGATTCGTGCCATAGCTAGGGCTAAGCTGTGCGGTCGCCATTCTACCCTCCAGGCAAACAGCATCCGGGCATGATGCCCCGCTGTCCCAAACACTGAAGCGCGTCACGGCCGGATTAGCGATCCTGCCGAACCGGGGCCTTGCTCACTGCATGGCGCGCCATGCCCTGAATTTCTTCCTTCGCCCCGCTGCGTAGGCCATATCCTTTGTCGGAGCCATCTATGCTGAAACTCAAGATAAGCACCAAGTTCAACTCCCTCCTGTTTGGCGGCGCACTCATCTCGGCCATCGCCGTCGCCGGCACGGTGGCGACGCTGAGCACCCGGTTCGTCTCCCAAGCCATGCAGGACAAGCTGGCTAGCGTCGAAATGCAGTTTCAGTCGGAGCTCACCGCTTCGCAGCGCGCCGCGACCATGTTGGCGCTGCTGACCGCGGAGCAGGCCAGCGTCAAGCAAGCCATGGCAGCCGGAAACCGCGATGCCCTCGCCAGGGAGTTCGGCGGCGCCTTCAAGGCGCTGAAGGGAACCTTCGACGTACGCCAGTTCCAGTTTCACCTGCCGCCGGCCACGGCCTTCCTGCGCGTCCACAAGCCGGAACAGTTCGGCGACGATCTGTCGGGTTTCCGCAAGACTGTGGTGCAGGTCAATTCCGAAAAGACCTTGTTAAGCGGCCTAGAAGGGGGCGAAGCCGGCATTGGCATTCGCGGTCTGGCGCCGATCGCGCTCGACGGCAATCATGTCGGCTCCGTCGAGTTCGGACTAAGCCTGCACAGCGGCTTCGTCGAGAAATTCACCAAGAGCAATGGCTACCCGGCCGCGATCTTCGCCATCGGCAAGGAGGGGCTGGAGCAGATCGGCTCCACCCTGCCGAACGGCCTGGATGCCGCCAAGATTTTCAATCTGGGCGATCTGCTCAGCAAGCGCACGACCTTCGAGACCATGCCGGAGACCGAAGGCGCCCTCGCCGGCGTCGTATTCCCGGTGCTAGACTTCTCCAATAACACGATCGGGCTGGCGGTAGTTGCGGTCGATCGCGCCCGCTACAACGAGATTGCCTCGACTGGACTCTGGGCCGCGGCCGGCGTCTTTGCCCTCATGCTTTTGATTGCCGCCGCCATCTCCCTGATCAGCAAGCCGATGGTCTACCGTCCGCTAGCGCGAATGACCGATTACATGGGCCTTCTGGCACGGGGCGACCTGAAAACCGAGGTGCCCTATGCCGGTCGCGCCGACGAACTCGGTTCGATGGCTGACGCGGTGGACGTCTTCCGCAGATCCGCCCTGCGCAATATCGAACTTGAGCAGGAAGCCGCCAGCAGCCGCTCCGCCAGCGAACGGGAGCGCGCCCTCACGGAGGCAGAGAAGGCCGAGCAATCGCAGCAGCTGCAACTGGCTGTGGATGCGCTGGCGCTGGGGCTGGACAGCCTCGCCAAGGGCGATCTCACCTTCCGCATAGAGGTCCCATTCTCCGGCGCGCTCGAAACGCTGCGCCAGGATTTCAACCGGTCGGTGGAAACGCTGGCCGGCGCGCTCGGGACGATTGCGGAAAGCTCCGACAACATCCGTCGCGGCACTTCGGAAATCAGAAGTTCGACGGACGACCTGTCGCGCCGAACCGAGCAGCAAGCCGCTTCGCTCGAGGAGACGGCAGCCGCACTCGACGAGATCACCACGACCGTGAAGGCGGCCCATCGGCGGGCCGAGGACATCAGCCGCATGGTCGGCGAAGCCACCACGGTCGCCGGACAATCGGAGCTCATCGTCGGGGATACGGTGTCGGCCATGTCCGAGATCGAAGCCTCGTCGAACCAGGTCGGGCAGATCATCGGGGTGATCAACGACATTGCCTTCCAGACCAATCTCCTGGCGCTCAATGCCGGCGTCGAGGCTGCGCGCGCGGGAGAAGCCGGCAAGGGCTTTGCCGTCGTTGCCCAAGAGGTGCGTGAACTGGCGCAACGCTCGGCCGCCGCGGCCAAGGAGATCAGGACCCTGCTCGAACGTTCCGAATCGCATGTCCAGTCCGGCGTCACTCTGGTCACCAGGACGGGCGAGGCTCTCAAACAGATCGGCCAGCATGTCATGGCCATCAACGAGAATGTTCGGGCGATGGTCACCTCGTCGCAGGAACAGTCGGTCGGGCTGCAGGAGATCAACTCGGCCGTGAACCAGATGGATCAGGTCACGCAGCAGAATGCCGCCATGGTCGAAGAGACGACCGCCGCCGTTCACAGTGTCTTCGGCGAGACCGAGAACTTGAGCGAAGCGGTGTCGCGGTTCCGGATCCGCGATGCAAACGGACAGGCCGGCTATTCCTCACGGGCTGCCTGAAGATCACGCTCAATCAAGCGGTCCGCGCCGTCTTCGCCGCGGACCGCCCTGTTGCAGATCCAGAGTTCAGCTGACGAAGACCTTGTCGCGCAGTTCCTGCCAGCTGTCGCGGTCCGGGGCGATCAGAAGGCCGCCTTCGAAATTGTGCGGCAGGTAGGCAGAGCCGTCAAGGCGCGCCACATAGGCCCCTGCCTCCTGCGAGATCAGCGATCCCGCCAGGTGATCCCAGGGCATCAGCTTCTTGTACATGAGGAAATGCAGGTGGCCGACCGCAAAGGTGCGGTATTCGTGCGCCGAGCAGCGATAGCTGGTGAAGAGCCGCACTTCGGCGAGATTGGAGAGAATCTGCCGCTTGGCCGCCTTGTCGAGATAGGTGAGCGCGGCGATGCCAACCATCTGGTCGAGCGGCACAGACGGGGCGATGGCCATCTGCGTCTGCGAGCCGTCCGGGCCGCAGAGCCAGGCGCCCGAGCCCTTTTCCGCGATCAGCCAGTCATTGCCCATGGGATCGTAGATGATGCCGGCAACCGTTTCGCCGCGGGCGACGACGCTGAGCATAACGCCGAACAGCGGCAGTCCGGCGGCATAGTTGAATGTCCCGTCGATCGGATCAACGATGACGGCCAGTTCGGCATCGGCAATCTTGTTCAGCAGCGCCGGATCGGCTGCCACGGCCTCCTCGCCGATGAACACAGCATCCGGCATGGCCTCGGCCACCCTTTCACGGATCAGCCGCTCAGAAGCCTCGTCAGCCTCCGTCACGAGGTCGATCGCCTCCGTCTTCATGCGCACTTCGCCCTCGCCGAGCTTGCGGAAGCGCGGCAGGATCTCGCGGGCGGCCGCCTCCTGGAGAGCGTTGGCGAGCGCCGCGATGTCGAGTTCGGCCATGTCAGGTGTCCTTTGTGGTGAGCGAGGAAAAGTCGAAGAGTTTCGGATCGAGCAGATGCGAGGCATCGACATGGCCGAGCGCCCGCAGCATGGCGTCCTTGCGGCCGGGCATCTTCGCCTCGATGCCGGCCAGCATCTCCTTCATCGCATTGCGCTGCAGGCCGTCTTGCGAGCCGCAGAGATCGCAGGGGATGATGGGAAACTCCATGGCCGCGGCAAAGCGCGCCAGATCGTCCTCGGCGGCATAGGCGAGCGGGCGCAGCACCATCAGATCGCCTTCGTCGTTGAGGAGCTTGGCCGGCATGGCCGACAGCCGCCCGCCATGGAAGAAATTCATGAAGAAGGTTTCGAGGATATCCTCGCGGTGATGGCCGAGCACCAGGGCATCACAACCCTCCTCGCGCGCCACGCGGTAGAGATTGCCGCGGCGCAGGCGGGAGCACAAGGAACAGTAGGTCGCGCCCGTCGGCACTTTTTCCTTCACCACCGAATAGGTGTCGCGATACTCGATCCGGTGCTTCACGCCGATCGAGGCGAGATAATCCGGCAGGATGTGCTTCGGAAAATTCGGCTGTCCCTGGTCGAGATTGCAGGCGACGAGTTCGACCGGCAACAGGCCACGCCATTGCAGATCGAGCAAAAGGGCCAGCAACCCGTAGCTATCCTTGCCGCCGGAAAGACCCACCAGCCAACGCTTCTGGCCCTTCAGCATGTCGAAATCGGCGATCGCCTGACGCACCTGCCGGATCAGACGCTTGCGCAGCTTGTTGAAGGCCACCGAATGCGGCGCTTTGGCAAAGACCGGGTGCACGCCGGCATCGGTCGAAAAGGCGTCGTCCTCGACGGAGGCATCGTTGGCGGGGTCGACGGAAAGCAGGGTCATGGGTTCAGGCTCCACGGGCGCTTTTCGCGCGCGCCCTGCCTTTGCCCCTTCGGGCCGACAAGATCAAGTCCCGAATACCGACCAGCCGGTCCGCGTCGCCAGCATTTCCAGCGCAATCGAGCCGAGGGCGGAATTGCCGACCTTGTTGAGGCCCGGCGACCAGACGGCGATCGAGGCCTTGCCGGGCGCAATCGCCAGAATGCCACCGCCGACGCCGCTCTTTCCCGGCAGGCCGACATGGAAGGCAAAATCACCGGAACCATCATAATGGCCGCAGGTCAGCATCAGCGCATTGATGCGCCGTGCCCGCTTCGGTGAGACGACAGAGTAACCGCTGATCGGGTCCTGCCCGTGGGCCGCGAGAAACAGCCCGGCGCGCGACAGCTGACGACAGGTCATGGCGATGGCGCACTGGTGGAAATAGACCCCGAGCACATGGTCCACTTCGTGGTGGAGATTGCCGAAGGAGCGCATGAAATTGGCCAGCGCCAGATTGCGATAGCCGGTCTCCGTCTCCGACCGGGCGACCGCCTGGTCGATGCTGATCGTTTCATCGTCGGCCAGATAACGCACGAAGCGCAGCACCTCGCCGATCGCCTCCTTCGGCTTGTGGCCGGCGAGCACCATGTCGCAGACGACGATGGCGCCGGCATTGATGAAGGGATTGCGCGGGATGCCGTGCTCGTGTTCGAGCTGCACGATCGAATTGAAGGCGGAGCCGGAGGGTTCGCGACCGACCCGCTTCCAGATCGATTCGCCGGCCTTGCCGAGCGCGAGCGTCAGCATGAACACTTTCGAGACGCTCTGGATCGAAAAAGGGGTCGCTGCATCGCCGGTGGCGAAGACCTGCCCGTCGACGGTGGTGATGGCCATGCCGAACTGGTTGGGGTCGACCTTGGCAAGCTCGGGAATGTAGTCGGCGACCTTGCCTTCGCCGCGGCGTTCCGCAAGCGCGGCTGCGATGTCGTCGAGGATCGCCTGAAGGTCCATCTCATTTCCCCCTGCTGCGAAGCGCCGCGGTCATATTCACCGCGAAATGTTGCGGCGCAAACAGAAAAAGCCGCCCCAAGGGGCGGCTTTCCACAATCCGGTCGCTGACAGATCAGCGCGAATAGAATTCGACGACCAGCTGCGGTTCCATGACGACAGCATAGGGAACGTCGGACAGGCCCGGCACGCGAACGAAGGTGGCAACCATCTTGTTGTGGTCGACTTCGATGTAGTCCGGAACGTCACGCTCGGCGAGCTGGACCGATTCGAGGACGGTGACCAGCTGCTTCGACTTCTGGCGGACTTCGATGACGTCGCCAGCCTTGCAGCGGTACGAGCCGATGTTGACGCGAACGCCGTTGACGGTCACGTGGCCGTGGTTGACGAACTGACGGGCAGCAAACACGGTCGGGACGAACTTGGCGCGGTAGACGATCGCGTCCAGGCGCGATTCGAGCAGGCCGATCAGGTTCTCCGAGGTGTCGCCCTTGCGGCGGTTGGCTTCGTCATAGATGGCGCGGAACTGCTTTTCGCGCAGGTCGCCATAGTAACCTTTCAGCTTCTGCTTGGCGCGCAGCTGCACGCCGAAGTCGGAAAGCTTGCCCTTGCGGCGCTGGCCGTGCTGGCCCGGGCCGTATTCGCGGCGGTTGACCGGGGACTTCGGACGGCCCCAGATATTTTCGCCCATGCGGCGATCGATTTTGTACTTGGATGCAGCGCGCTTGCTCATCGCATTTCCTTTACAACAGGTTACACCGGCTTGTTGCCAAACCGGATCAAGGAAACACGCCCTCCTCTGAACTCCTTTTGGGAAGCTCTGACAGGCCTCTCACATAAAGCGTATGGAAAGTGCCACGGGACATGTCAAAGAAAACACCGGGCGACTGGCCCGGCGTTGCAGGGGTCATTAGCGGCGCATCACGCGAAAGTCAACGCCTGACCGTTGAACTATTCGAGGCAGCAACCATTTGCAGTCCACGCAGCGCCGGGCCCCTCTGACGCGAGTGCCGGATTCCCGTGATGTCGGAGCTGCGATCCATAACCGTTCCGGCAAAGGAAACCCTAGATGGATTTTCTTTGGACAGACTTTTTGGGGACCGCCGTCTGGATGTGGCTCTCCTTCCTGGCCCTTGTTATTTTCCTCCTCGCCCTCGACCTCGGCGTCCTGCACAAGAAGAACACCGAGATCGGCATTCGGGAGAGTTTTGTCCTTTCCGCCTTCTACATGTCGCTCGGTCTCGCCTTTGGCGGCTGGGTGTGGTGGCAGTCCGGCCAGCAGGCAGGACTTGAATACCTCACCGGCTTCGTCGTCGAGAAGAGCCTGGCGATGGACAATATCTTCGTCATCGCCATGATCTTCGGCTATTTCGCCATCCCCCGCGCCTATCAGCACCGGGTGCTGCTCTGGGGCATTCTCGGCGTCATCGTACTGCGCGGCATCATGATCGCCGCCGGCGCCTCGATCGTCGAGAACTATCACTGGGTGCTCTATATCTTCGCGGCCTTCCTGGTCATCACCGGCATCAAGATGCTGCTGACGGCCGACCAGGAATATGACGTCTCCAGCAACCCGGTTCTCGGCTTCCTCAGGCGGCACTTGCCGGTCACCGAAAAGCTCGAGGGGCATCGGTTCTTCGTCAGGCGCGAGGATCTGATGACCGGCCGGATGAAGACCTATGTCACGCCGCTCTTCCTGGCGCTCATCATGGTCGAACTCGCCGACCTGATCTTTGCGGTCGACTCGATCCCGGCCGTGTTTGCCATCACCACCGACCCCTTCATCGTCTACACCTCGAATATCTTCGCGATCCTCGGCCTGCGTGCGCTTTATTTTGCGCTGTCGGCACTGATCCACCGCTTCGCCTATCTGAAGTATGCGCTGTCGGTGGTGCTGATCTTCATCGGCTCGAAGATCTTTCTGGCGGATATGCTGGGGCTCGCCAAGATCCCGCCGGCCGTATCGCTCGGCGTGACGCTCGGCATCCTGGGCGCCGGCATTCTGGGCTCGCTCTGGGCGACGCGGAGCGAGACTAAATCCACCTCCAAGGCCGTGCCGCAGAAGTAAGCGGGAAAGGCTGACAAAGGAGACAATCGACAAGGACAGGGCGGCTCGCGGGTCGCCCTGTCGCCTTTCATATTGCGGAAGGCAGCAGTACCGGTTCGCCACCGCCGGCGCTCCGACATTCTGAGGCCGCCCATTCCCGGCAGGGCCCGCGAGCGCTATAGCTATGGCCACGCGCACCCAGATCGGAGGAATCATGACCGATACCGTCCTCGACCGCCTTCTC
>DAIMJJ010000020.1:0-3989 GCA_036722275.1 Rhizobium sp.
TTGCCGGGCGCCAGGAAGGAGTAGATCAGCACGATCAGCAGCGGACCGACGCCGGCCACCGCGATCACGAAAAGGGCCGGCGCGCTCAAAAGCCAGCGGTTTCGGATGTCCTTGCTCTTTGCCGCCTTTGCGGCTTCGGCTGCTGTGCTCATCCCGTCAGTCCCTCAGGATCTGCGCGGCCTGAGGGCCGAGGCGGACGGCAACGCGCGAGCCCTTTGGATGCGGGATCGTGCCCGATCGCATGTTCTGTTCGCGCACGATGAAGGAGTCGCCGCTGTCGAGACGAATATGGAAATGCGTGTCGGTGCCGAAATAGATGGCGTCGACCAGTTCGCCGTCGAAGCTGCCGCTGCCGGGTTCGCCGAGCGAGGCGTGTTCGGGGCGGATGACCACCGTGACCTTACCGGACGGGCGGCCCTCTTCGGGAAGCGAGGCCTCGATCACCGAGCCCGAGCCGAGCCGGACCGTGCCGGTCGTTTCGGAGAGGTCGAGGATCTCGCCGGCGAGAAAGTTCGATTCACCAATGAAGTCGGCGACGAACCGGTCCGCCGGGCGTTCGTAGATCTCATGGGCTGAACCGACCTGACGAACCTCGCCGTTCGACATGACGGCGATGCGGTCCGACATGGTCAGCGCTTCTTCCTGGTCGTGGGTGACGAAGATGAAGGTGATGCCCGTCTCCGACTGCACGCGCTTCAGTTCGATCTGCATCTCCTTGCGAAGCTTGTAGTCGAGCGCGGACAGGGGCTCGTCGAGCAGCAGGACCTTCGGCTTCGGTGCCAGGGCGCGGGCGAGCGCCACGCGCTGCTGCTGGCCCCCGGAGATCTGGCTGACCTGGCGATCGCGCATCGCAGTCATGTGCACGAGCTCGAGCATCTCGGCGACACGCGCCTTGATCTCGTCGGCCGGTCGGCCGAGCATCTTGAGGCCGAAGCCGATGTTCTCGGCCACGGTCATGTGCGGGAAAAGCGCGTAGGACTGGAACACGGTATTGACCGGGCGCTTGAACGGCGGCAGCGGCGCGATGTCCTGGCCGTGCAGCAGGATTTCGCCGCTGGTCGGGAAGTCAAATCCGGCGATCAGCCTCAGAAGCGTGGTTTTGCCGCAGCCCGATGGCCCGAGCAGCGTGAAGAATTCGTTTTCCCGGATGGTCAGAAACACGCCATCCAGCGCGGTGACCTGGGCATTGCCGTAGCCATAGACTCGGCTCACACCCCGGATTTCGATTGCGGCTTGTTTCGATGTCGAACTCAAGAATTATCCCCAGCTTTAAATGGATCCGTTTCAACAACCCGCGTGCCCAGGCTTCATCGCCCGTGAGCGACGTCCGGCAGCAGCGCCAGTCAAAGGTGACGCAATAAGCGTGCCACAAGCGCCGACATGAAGATTTTCCGCGCGCACACCCGCTCCGCGTCGAGAAGGACGAACAGACGGCCGCAATTGCGCTGTTTTTGACATGGTCAATCCTCCCGAGGCTCCTCCAAACCTCACCCCGCCGGGAGCGGTATTTCTGCATGTTGCCGCAAATTTGGTCGGTTGACCATTTTTATTTCGCAGCTCGGCGCATTTTTTGAGCGGCGGGCTTTTTGAACGTCCAGGCCGGCCGGGCTACGGGTTTTGCACAACGCTGAGCGCCGCCGCGCCGGGGCTTTCGCCCTTCGTCCACAGCCCCGGCATCGCCTTGTAAGCAATCGCCTTTTTGGGCTTGAACCATTCGGTAATTTAGTTCTACGTTAGTTTAACAAGCGTTTTCGGCCGCACTCTTCCGCACTCCGGACCGGCCGCGTTGTCGGCTTGGTTTGTATCACTCTGGCTTTCTGACGGCAGGATTTTTTCTTTATGGAACGGGTATTCGACGGCCACAACGACGTGCTTCTCAGACTCTGGCGCGGCCGTGAAGGTGGGGGCGACCCCGTGGCCGAATTCGTCAAGGGCACCGGCGAAGGCCATATCGACGGACCGCGCGCCAAGGCCGGCGGGCTCGCCGGCGGGCTTTGCGCCATCTATATCCCGTCCAACGGCGACTTCGCCCTGCAGGAGCCAGATGCGAACGGTCACTATGCAACGCCGCTCGAAGCGCCGCTGAAGCGGCAGCCGTCGCTCGACATTGCGCTCGACATGGCCTCGGTCGCCCTGCGTCTCGACCGCGCCGGCGCCTGGCGGCTCTGCCGCTCGACCGCCGATATCCGCAAGGCCATGGATGATGGCATTTTTGCCGCCGTGATGCACATGGAGGGCTGCGAGGCGATCGACGACGATCTCGATGCGCTGGAGACCTTTTATGCCGCGGGCCTGCGCTCGCTCGGTCCGGTGTGGAGCCGCAACAACATTTTCGGCCACGGCGTGCCCTTTGCCTATCCCGCCTCGCCGGATGCAGGGCCGGGGCTCACGGAGGCCGGCTTCGAACTGGTGAAAGCCTGCAACCGGCTCGGCATCCTGGTCGATCTGGCGCATATCACCGAGAAGGGGTTCTGGGATGTGGTCAAGACGTCCGACCAGCCGCTGATCGCCAGCCATTCCAACGTGCATGCGCTGACCCCGGTCGCGCGCAACCTGACCGACAAGCAATTCGATGCCATTCGCGAAAGCCGTGGTCTGGTGGGTTTGAATTATGCCGTGACCATGCTGCGCGACGATGCCCGCGACGATGCGGCGACGCCGCTCAGCGACATGGTGCGCCATGTCGACTACATGGTCGAACGCATGGGAATTGACTGCGTCGCGCTCGGATCGGACTTCGACGGCGCGACCATTCCGGCCGAAATCGGCGATGCCAGCGGCAACCAGAAACTGGTTGCGGCGCTCCGGGGCGCCGGATACGCTGATGAAGACCTTGCGAAAATATGCCGGGAAAACTGGCTGAGGGTTCTGGCGTCCGCATGGCACGAATAGGCCGCGAACGCTCGAAGAAAGACCAATCTGTAAAACAGGGGAACGACGAAATGATCCACTCCTTCAACAAGTCCATGCGCCTGCTGACTTCGAGCGCGGCCATGGCTCTGCTCCTGGCCGCAGCGCCTCAGGCCTTTGCCGCGACGCCGGCCGACACGCTGGTGGAAGGCTTTGCCTTCGACGACATCATCTCGCTCGATCCGGGTGAGGCCTTCGAACTCTCGACCGCTGAAATCACCGCAAACACCTATTCGAAGCTCGTCAATCTCGACATGAACGACACCTCGAAGGTGGTGGGCGAACTGGCCGAGAGCTGGACCATTTCCGACGACGGTCTGACCTATACGTTCAAGCTGAAGTCCGGTCTGACCTTTGCCTCCGGCAATCCGATCACCGCCGAAGACGTTGCCTATTCGTTCGAGCGCGCCGTCAAGCTCGACAAGTCGCCGGCCTTCCTGCTGACCCAGTTCGGCCTGACCGGCGACAACGTCACCGAAAAGGCGAAGGCCGCCGATGCCTCGACTTTCGTGCTGACCGTCGACAAAGCCTATGCACCGAGCTTCGTGCTCAACGTCCTGACCTCGACGGTCGCTTCGGTCGTCGACAAGAAGGTTGTCAGCGAAAACGCCAAGCCGGTGACCCCGAGCGATGAGTACAAGTACGATACCGACTTCGGCAACGAGTTCCTGAAGACCGGCTATGCCGGCTCCGGCCCGTTCAAGATCCGCGAATGGCGCGCCAATGAAGTGGTCGTGCTGGAACGCAATGACAACTTCTTCGGCGAAAAGGCCAAGCTTGCCCGCGTCATCTATCGCCACATGAAGGAAAGCGCCGGCCAGCGCCTGGCGCTCGAGAATGGCGACATTGACGTTGCCCGCAACCTCGAGCCGGGCGACGTCGAGGCTGTGTCCAAGAAGGAAGGCATGGCGACCACGTCGGCTCCGAAGGGCACGCTCTACTATTTCAGCCTCAACCAGAAGAACGAGAAGCTGGCCAAGCCGGAAGTCATCGAGGCCTTCAAGTACCTCGTCGACTATGATGCGATCGGCGAAACCCTGATCAAGGGCATCGGCACCGTCCACCAGACCTTCCTGCCG
>DAIMJJ010000020.1:4089-18481 GCA_036722275.1 Rhizobium sp.
TCGGACTATTTCGACCCGAACTCGAACGCCGAGACCTTCACCTTCAACCCGGACAATTCCGACGAAGGCAAGAACAAGACGCTCGCATGGCGCAACGCTTGGGATCCGAAGGAACTGTCGGCCAAGACCCAGGCTGCTCTCCTGGAAAAGGACTCGGCCAAGCGCGCTGCGATCTATGAAGACCTTCAGAAGCAGGTTCTGGCCACCGGTCCGTTCGTCATGCTGTTCCAGCAGATCGAAGTCGCCGGTTACTCGGACAAGCTGAAGGGCTTCAAGCTCGGCCCGAGCTTCGACACCAACTTCGTCTTCACGATCTCCAAGGACTGAGGCCCTTGGCCATCATGGAAACAAAAAACGAGGCGCGGCGCTCTGGCGCCGGCGCCTCGGCCTTCGCCATGTCGTTGCTGCGGTTCCTGTTGACCGTGGTGACGACCTATCTCGGCCTTCTGGCCGTGACCTTCTTCATCGGCCGCGTGGTGCCGATCGATCCAGCGCTGGCAATCGTCGGCGACCGGGCGCCGGCCCATGTCGTCGAGCGCGTGCGCGAGGAACTCGGCCTCAACCTGCCGCTCTACCAGCAGTTCTTCATCTATATCCGCCAGGCGCTGTCCGGTGATTTCGGCACGTCCGTGCTGACGACCAACCCGGTGATGACCGATATTCGCCGGGTGTTTCCCGCCACCATCGAGCTCGCCACCGTCGGTACTCTGATCGGCGCCTTCTTCGGCGTGCCGCTCGGCGTGCTCGCCGCCGTCAAGCGCGGCTCGATCGCCGACCAGATCGTGCGCGTCATCGGCCTGATCGGCTATTCCGTGCCGATCTTCTGGCTCGGCCTTCTGGCGCTGGTGTTCTTCTACGCCAAGCTCAACTGGGTCGCCTATCCCGGCCGCGTCGACATCGTCTACGAATACTCCTTCACACCGGTGACCGGCTTCTTCCTGATCGATGCGGCATGGCAAAGGCAGTGGGACGTGCTGTGGGATCTTTTCCGGCACATCATCCTGCCGGGTGCGCTGCTCGGCTATTTCTCGCTCGCCTATATCAGCCGCATGACCCGCTCCTTCATGCTGAACGAGCTCAGCCAGGAATATATCGTGGCGGCACGGGCCAAGGGGCTTTCCGAAGCGCGGATCATCTGGTTCCACGCGCTGCGCAATGCCGCCGTGCCGTTGATCACCGTGATTGCGCTCTCCTATGCCGGCCTGCTCGAGGGCTCGGTTCTGACCGAGACGATCTTCTCCTGGCCGGGGCTCGGCCTCTACATCACCAATTCGCTGCAGAATGCCGACATGAACGCGGTGCTTGGCGGTACCATGGTCATCGGGGCCGTGTTCATTGCCATCAATCTGCTGTCCGACATTCTCTACCGGACGCTGGATCCGAGGACGCGCAGCCGATGAGCGAAACACAGATGCAATCCACCCAGAGCCTGCGCGACTGGCTGCTTTCCGACCGTCCGCAATCGCGTCGGCAGGCGCGGCTCGGCCGCCTTTACATCATCTGGCAGCGGTTCTCCGAGAACCGGCTGGCCGTTCTCGGGCTGCTGATTCTGCTGGCCCTTCTGTTCGTGGCCGCCTTTGCCGATGTGCTCGCGCCGCATTCGCCGGTGCAGGGCGACCTTCGCAATGCGCGGCTGTTGCCGCCGGGCACGGCCGGCTATCTGCTCGGGACGGACGACCAGGGTCGCGACATTCTTTCGCGGCTCATTCACGGCTCGCGGCTCACTCTGTTCGTCATCGTGCTGGTTGCCATCATCGCAGCCCCCATCGGCCTGATCGTCGGCACTGTCGCCGGTTATGCCGGCGGCTGGATCGACGCGGTCCTGATGCGCATCACCGACATCTTCCTCGCCTTCCCTAAGCTCGTTCTGGCGCTCGCGCTGGTCGCAGCGCTTGGGCCGGGGATCGAGAATGCGGTTCTGGCGATCGCGATCACCTCCTGGCCGCCCTATGCCCGCATCGCGCGCGCCGAGACGCTGACCTTCCGCAACTCGGACTTCATCGCGGCGGTCAAGCTGATGGGCGCCTCGCCGCTGCGCATCGTCGTTTCCCACATTATGCCGCTGTGCATGTCATCGCTGATCGTACGCGTCACGCTCGACATGGCGGGCATCATCCTGACGGCCGCCGGCCTCGGCTTCCTTGGTCTCGGTGCCCAGCCGCCGCTGCCGGAATGGGGCGCGATGATCGCCTCGGGTCGCCGTTTCATTCTCGACCAGTGGTGGGTGGCAGCCATGCCCGGCTTTGCGATCCTGATCGTGTCCCTCGGCTTCAACCTGCTCGGTGACGGCCTGCGCGACGCGCTCGATCCGAAGGAGGCCGGCCAATGACGCCGCTTCTCACGGTTCAGAACCTCAAGGTCTCCTTCCCGACCCGCACCGGTCTGGTCGAGGCGGTTCGTGGCGTCAACTTCACGCTCGGACGCGAACGGCTCGGCATTGTCGGCGAGAGCGGTTCCGGCAAGTCCCAGACGGGACGTGCCATCATGGGGCTGACACCCGGCCACGCCAGGATCTCGGCCGACCGGCTGGCCTTCGGCGACACCGATCTGCTGGCTGCCTCCAAGAGCGAGCGACGGGCGCTCAGGGGCAAGAAGATCGCCATGATTCTCCAGGATCCGAAATATTCGCTCAATCCGGTCATGCCGATCGGGCGCCAGATCATGGAGACCCTGCAGACGCACGAGCGCCTGTCGAAGGCGGAGACGCGCCAGCGGGCGCTCGCCATGCTGGAAGCGGTTCAGATCAACGATCCCGAGCGCGTGTTCGACCTCTACCCGCACGAGGTCTCCGGCGGCATGGGCCAGCGCATCATGATCGCCATGATGCTGGTCTGTGGTCCGGAACTGCTGATCGCCGACGAGCCGACCTCGGCGCTCGACGTCACCGTCCAGCTCGAAGTGCTCGCCATTCTCGACAAGCTCGTCTCCGAGCGCGGCATGGGCCTGATCTTCATCAGCCATGACCTGCGTCTGGTCTCGTCCTTCTGCGACCGGGTGCTCGTCATGTATGCCGGGCGGGTGGTCGAGGAACTGCCGGCCTCGCGGCTTTCGGAAGCCCAGCATCCCTATACGCGCGGGCTTTTGAACTGCCTGCCCCAGATTCATGCCGACCGGCACCCGCTGCCTGTCCTCGAACGCCAGGCGGAGTGGGCGCAATGACCGAACCGGCCCTTTCCGTCCGCAACATGCTGGTGACCTTCAACGGCTTTCGCGCACTCGACGGCGTGAGCCTCGATGTTGCTCAGGGTGAATCCTTCGGCATCGTCGGTGAATCCGGCTCCGGCAAATCGACTCTGCTCAGAGCCGTCGCCGGGCTCAACCGCTTCGACGGCGGAACGCTGACCATCAACGGCCGCAGTTTCACCGGCCACAAGCGCGACCAGGAATTCTACCGCACCGTCCAGATGGTCTTCCAGGACCCTTACGGATCGCTGCATCCGCGCCAGACCGTCGACCGGCTGCTGCTGGAGCCGCTGGCGATCCATGGCTTCACCGACACCGAGGCCCGCATTTCGCGGGCGCTGGACGAGGTAGGGCTGGGTTCCGGTTTCCGCTTCCGCTTCTCGCACCAGCTGTCGGGCGGCCAGCGCCAACGCATCGCGGTTGCGCGCGCCCTGATCGTCGAACCGAAGGTGCTTCTGCTCGATGAGCCGACCTCGGCGCTCGACGCCTCGATCCAGGCGGAAATCCTCAACCTGCTCGAACAGGCGCGCAAGGATCGCGGTCTCACCTTCGTCATGGTCAGCCACGACCTCGCCGTCATCAGCCACATGTGCGAGCGGCTCGCCGTGATGAAGGGTGGCAAGGTCGTCGAGGCGCTCAAGGTCGACCAGCTGCGCTCGCGGGATTTTGCGACCGACTATACCCGCCAGCTGCTGACGGCGAGCGAAGGTTTCGTGCGGGACGCCTGATGCTTCAGGCGACCCGTTCCCCCTCGCGCCAGACTGCCTTCAGGAAGGGATGCCCGTCGCTCACGCCGACACGGATCAGGTCGGCGCGCTTGCCCGGTGCAATTTCGCCGCGATCCACGAGACCCGCGGCCTCCGCCGGGGCCTTTGTGACCATCCGCACGGCAGCCGGCAGATCGTAATCGAGGGCCGGATCGTTCGCGATCAGGAAGGCGGCATCCAGCATGGAGCGCGGGACATAGTCCGAGGCGAGCATGTCGATCAGCCGTTCCTCGAGCAGCTCACGCACCGCGACATTGCCCGACTGCGAGCCGCCGCGCACGATGTTGGGCGCGCCGCCGACGATCAGCATGGCCCGGGCGCGGGCCTCGCGGGCCGCTTCCAGCGTGCAGGGGAATTCCGAGATTGCGACACCTTCGTCGGCAGCGAGATCGACGTGTTCGATATCGGTGTCGTCATGGCTGAGGAGCGGCAGGCCGCGGGCGCGCGCCAGCGCCACGACTTCCGGCCGGACGGTCCGGCCGATATCCGACTTCTCCGCCACCATGCGGGCGATGCGCTCGCGAATGATCGCCTCGCTTTCGCCACCGAGCTTCTGCAGGCGGCCCACATAATGGTCGAGATCGCGGCTCTGGCGGATACCGGGCAGGTGCTCCATGACCGAGACGACGCGCACGAGAGGGCGATCGATGTTGGCGGCCGTCAGTTCCGGCGTGCGCGGATCCACGACCTCGCATCGCAGATGGATGAAGTGCTCGGCACGCAGCATGCCGGCCGCTTGGGCGCGCTCCAGCACGTCGATCATCGGTCCGAGGATTTCCGCCCTTTCGTTGTCTTCGGAAGAGACGCCGACGCAGAGGCTGTCGAACACGGTGGTGACGCCGCCGCCGATGATCTGGGCGTCATGGGCAAGGGCGGCGCGCATGTAATCCCAGCGGACATGCGGGCGCGGGTAGACGTGCTTTTCGAAATGGTCGGTGTGGATGTCGACCAGACCGGGGAGCAGGAAATCGCCACCGAGATCGATGGTTGCTCCGGCTGATGATCCGGGTTCGACCGAGACGATGCGGCCATCCTTGATGACGACGGAGCCGGAAACGACCTGATCGGCAAGAACGATCCGGGCATTGTCGATGACGAGGGGCGTTCTCTCGTCCGAGCGGCGGCTTTCCGACAGGGCATTCATCAGCATCGTCCGGCTCCTTCGCAGGCAGGGCGCGAGTCATCGGATCGACTCGCAGATCTTCGCTCGGACCGTGCTTAGCCGCGCTGCATGACGCTTCTGTGTCGGATGGCCGGGATCAGGCGACTGTGTGGAAACCGCCGTCGGCATAGATGACGGAGCCCGTCATCGGCGCGCCGGCGTCGCTCGCCAGGAAGGCGGCAATCTCGCCGATTTCTTCGATGCCGACGAGGCGATGGGCGGGGGTGCGCTCGCGCACCCTGTCGAGAAGGGTGTCGAAGCGGTCGATGCCGGAAGCGGCCCGGGTCTTCACCGGTCCGGCCGAGATCGCGTAGGCGCGGATGCGGCTCTCGGCGAGGTCGGCGGCGAGATAACGCACGCTCGATTCCAGCGCGGCTTTCACCGGGCCCATCAGGTTGTAGTTCTCCACGACCCGATCGGCGCCGTAGAAGCTCACCGTCATCAGGCTGCCGCCGTCGGTCATCAGCGGCAGGGCGAGCTTGGCCATGCGGATGAAGGAATGGCACGAGACGTCCATCGCCATGGCAAAGCCGTCTGCCGAGCTGTTGACGAGGCTGGTGTGCAGATCCTCGCGCGGCGCAAAGGCGATGGAATGCAGGACGAAGTCGAGCTTGCCCCATTCGCTGGCGATCCGCTCGAACACCGCTTCCATCTGGCCGGGAATGCGCACGTCGAGCGGGACGACGATGGTCGCGCCCAGCTTGTCGGCGACCGGGCGGACGAAGGGCTCGGCCTTGTCGTTGAGATAGGTCACGGCCAGTTCAGCGCCGGCCGCGCGAAAGGCTTCGGCGCAACCGGTGGCAATACTCATCTCGTTGGCGATACCGACCACCAGACCGCGTTTTCCTTCAAGGCTCGTCAGCGACATGGGCGGCATTCTCCGTTTTCAGAGGGTTGTTTTCAAAGGACCGACAGGGCTTCGTCGGCGATCACCTGTTCCTCGTCGGTCTCGATGACGAGCACGGTGACTGGCGCCGACGGGGCGGAAATCGTTTGCGCATTGGCGTCGTTCGCGGCCTCGTCGAGTTTCAGGCCGAGATAGGCGAGACGTTCGCAGACGGCGCGCCGGACGGCCGGCTGGTGTTCGCCGATGCCGGCGGTAAAAGCCAGCGTGTCGAGACCGCCGATTGTGGCGGAGAGCCTGGCAATCTCACCGGCAATGCGGAAGGTGAAGACATCGATCGCCTCGCGGGCCTCCGGCCGATCGCTTTCCAGAAGCACACGGCTGTCGGCGCTGATGCCGGAAAGGCCGATCAGGCCGGACTTGTGGTAGATGATGTCCTCGACCTCTTCGCGCGACAGGCCCATGCGGGCCATGAAGTGGAAGATCACGCCCGGATCGATGGCGCCGGAACGGGTCGCCATCGGGATGCCGTCGATCGTCGAAAAGCCCATCGAGCTGTCGCGGCTAAGGCCGCCTTCGATGGCGCAGACGCTGGCGCCGCTGCCGAGATGGGCGACAATCGTGCGGCCGGTGGCGCGTTCGGGCAGGATCCGAGCGAGGGCGCCGGCGATGTACTTGTAGGACAGGCCGTGGAAGCCGTAGCGCTTGATGCCCTCATCGAAGTACTGGCGCGGAATGGCGAAGCGCTGCACGGTGGGCGACTGCGTGCGGTGGAAGGCCGTGTCGAAGGAGGCCGTCTGTGGAAGGTGGGGCTTCAGGTGCCGGATCGCCTCGATCAGTCGCAGGTTCTGCGGCTGGTGGAGCGGGGCGAGCGGCGTCAGCGCGGCAATCTTTTCGAGGGCAGCCTCGTCGATCCGCACCGGCCCGGAGAAGAGATCGCCGCCATGGACAACCCGGTGGCCCACGGCGGTCACCGCGTCGATGTCGAAATGGTCGGCCAGCCAGCCGAAGGTTTCATCGAGCACCTCGTGGAGCACGTCGCCGCCCTCGGCCTCGAGCGGCACGTCGAAGACTTCCGGCCCCTCAACCAGATGGAAGGTGAGCGGCTTGTGGCGGAAGTCGATCATGCCCTTGCCGATGCGCTGCGCCTTGTCGCCGTCGCGCCGGAAGAGGCCGATCTTCACCGTCGAGGAGCCGGCATTGAAGGTGAGTAGCAGCTTTTCCGTCATTGGGCCGGCAGCTCCTGTGCGGCGCGCTTGGCGGCGACCAGCTTGGCGAGGGCTGCCGAGGCGATGCGGACCTTGAGGCTGTCGGCACGGCTCGTCAGGATGATCGGCACGCGGGCGCCCAGCACCAGGCCTGCGGCATCGGCGCCGGCGAAATAAAGAAGCTGCTTGGCCAGCATATTGCCGGCCTCGAGGTCCGGAACGAGCAGGATGTCGGCCTGGCCGGCCACCGGCGATACGATACCCTTGGTGCGGGCGGCATCCGGGCTGATGGCGTTGTCAAAGGCCAGCGGGCCGTCGACGCTGCCGCCGGTGATCTGTCCGCGCGAGGCCATGACGGTGAGGGCGGCCGCATCGAGGGTCGCCTGCATCTTGTCGTTCACCGTTTCGACGGCAGCCAGCACCGCGACCTTCGGATTGCTGTTGCCGAGCAGGCGCAAGAGGTCGATGGCGTTCTGGCAGATGTCGCGCTTGTGGTCGAGGGTGGGCGCGATGTTGATCGCCGCATCGGTCACCACCAGCAGCTTCTCGTAGGCGGGTACGTCCATGGCGTAGACGTGACTGATGCGCCGCTCGGTCTTGAGGCCCGAACCGGCGGCGACGATGGCGCCCAGCAGTTCGTCGGAATGCAGGCTGCCCTTCATCAGGGTGGAGACCTTGCCGGCGACCGCCAGTTCCACGGCCTTTTCGGCGGCGGCATGGCTGTGCTCCACGGAGATGATTTCGAAGCCGTCGAGCGAGGCGCCGGCCTTTTCGGCGGCGGCGCGGATCTTCGCCTCGGGTCCGATCAGGATCGGATCGAGCAGGTTTTCCTCGCGGATCTCGAGTGCCGCCTGGATCGCTTCGGGCGAGCAGGGATGGACGAGGGCGGTCTTGATCAGCGGTAGAGCGCGCGCCTCGGCGATGATGTCCTCGAAGCGGTCGTGATGCTGGGCGGCGACGGCCGGAAGCGTGACCTGCGGCCACTCCACGCGCTCGAAGGGAGCGATCACGGTGGCAAGACCGCTCAGCACGTCCTCGCCGTTCTGGTTGGTGCAGCGGGTGTCGAACACGACGATCCGCTTGTCGGCGCGCTTTTCCGTGACGGTGACGGTCGCGGTGATCGTGTCGCCGGGGAAGACCGGCTTCTGGAACCGGAGCTCCTGGCCGAGATAGATCGTGCCGGGGCCGGGCAGCTTGGTACCGAGCACGGCCGAGACCATGGCGGCCGTCCACATGCCATGGGCGATGATGTGACCGAAGAAGTCCTTTTCCGCGAAGGCCGGATCGACATGGGCCGGATTGAAGTCACCGGAGGCGAGGGCGAACAGCTCGATGTCTTGGCGCCCGACGGTGCGTTTGATCATGGCGCTGTCGCCGACCTTCAGTTCGTCGAAGGTCCGATTGGTGAGCAGGGACTGGTTCATTCTGATCTATCTCTGGTGAACATAGGTGCCGGGAGCTGGTTCCTTGGCGACGTAGCCGTTGTCGCTGGCGCCCATCGGCGGCGGCGCAACCTTATCGGCCGCAGAGTGGGAGGCAAGCCAAGCCGACCAGGCCGGCCACCAGGAACCCTCCTGCGACGGGCATTCCGCCACCCATTCCTCGGCGCTGACGCACGCATCGACAGCCTTCTTCGTCGTCATGCGGAAATGGCGGTGCGGATGACCCGGTTCGCTGACGATGCCGGCATTGTGCCCGCCGCTGGTCAGCACGAAGGTAACGTCGGTGTCGGTGAGGTAATGGATCTTGTAGACCGATTTCCACGGCGCCACATGGTCGCGTTCGGTGCCGACGGCAAAGACCGGCGCACGAATGTTCTGCAGCGCGGCTGGACGTTCGTCGACCATGAAACGGCCGGCGGCCAGTTCGTTGTCGAGATAGAGCCGCTGCAGATATTCGGCATGCATGCGAAACGGCATGCGCGTGGTGTCGGCGTTCCAGGCCATCAGGTCGTTGAGCGGCGTGCGTTCGCCCATCATGTAGTCATGCACGACCCGCGACCAGACGAGGTCGTTGGAGCGCAGCAGCTGGAAGGCGCCGGCCATCTGGTCGGCCGAGAGGAAGCCGCGGTTCCACATCACGCTTTCGAGGAAGTGCAGCTGGCTGTGGTCGATGAAGAGGGCAAGCTCGCCCGGCTCGCTGAAATCCGTCTGGGCGGCGAACAGCGTCACGGAGGCCAGCCGCTCATCCTTGGCCCGCGCCATAGCGGCGGCCGCGATCGACAGCAGCGTGCCGCCGAGGCAATAGCCGGTGCCGTGGATCTTGCGCTCAGGCATGATGGCGTTGATCGCATCAACCGCCGCCATGACGCCGAGGCGCCGATAGTCGTCGAAGCCGAGGTCGCGGTCGGCCGCGGTCGGATTGTGCCAGGAGATGCAGAAAACGGTGTGGCCCTTCGAGACCAGATAGCGGATCAGCGAGTTCTCCGGCGACAGGTCGAGAATGTAGTATTTCATGATCCAGGCCGGGACGATCAGGATCGGTTCGGCATAGACCGTGTCGGTGGCCGGCGAATACTGGATGAGTTCGATGAGGCGGTTGCGATAAACGACGCGGCCGGGTGTGGTCGCGACCGTGTCTCCCGGCCGGAAGGCTTCAGTCCCCGCGACCGGCTGCTGCGTCAGCTGGCGATTGGTGTCCTCGATGAAGTTGCGCATGCCTTCGAGGAAATTCATCCCGCCGGTCTCCAGCGCCCGCTTCATCACCACGGGATTGGTGAAGGGCGAGTTCGACGGCGAGAACATGTCGAGCATCTGGCGTGTGGCAAAGGAGATCACGTCCTGATGGTGCGGGGCGACGCCAGGCACGTCATTGGTGACATTGTGCCACCATTGCTGGTTCAGCAGGAAGCACTGCTCCATGACGTTGAACGGGAAGTGACGCCATTCATCGCCCTTGAAACGTTCGTCGCCAGGCAGCGGCTCGATGCAGGGTGGGGTACTGGGGTCGACCGCCGCGGCCGCCATGTGGACTGCCAGCCGGTTCGCCTTGCGCAGCGCCTTCTGCACCAGTTCCAGCCGTTTCCCCGGCGCCATGCCGAGATGGACGGCCCAGTCATAGACGGCGAGTGACAGCGCCGCGGGCGAGATCCCGCCGGTCAGAGGCGCGATCATTGCGTCGTTCATCCGCGTCAGGGCCTCAAAGCCCGCCGCCTGGGAGCCGTCGTCGAAGCCGAGGACGTCGAGCGCGGTGTCGAGACTGACGTTCGACGGGTCATTGGCGCGGATCATGCTTGAAATGGACATGCGATCTTCTCCAGCACGCTACAGCGTGTCGATTTCGCCAACGGATAACCGAGCTTCGTGACGGCTACACGACCAAAAGGCCTCCTGCCGCCACGCGCGGACAAATTGTTGCTGCATTGCAATATAGTCCTTTGCCGCCTGCAATCAATCGATCCCGTACGGCAGGCTTAACGCCGCCTTGCGCGGCGGTTGCGGATCGGTTTGCCGGCGGCCGGCCGGCGGCTCAACCGTAGCGGTCGCGCCAGGAGGCCTGCGCGCCCTCGTGGGGAAGCGAGGTCGCCTCGAAAACGCCTCGGGCAATCGCGCGGGCCATGACCAGGGTGGCGAGGTGGCAGAGCTCCATGAAATCGGCGGAACTAGCGAGCGGCCGGCGATTGGTCGCGGCGGAGAAGATCGTGTCGCCATCGGCCGGCAGGTGCGCAGGAAGCACGGCGCGGGCCAGGCCGTCATGGGCCATGATCGAGAGCCGGTGGGTCTGTGCCTTGGTCAGCGCGGCGTCGGTGACGACCGCACCGATCGTCGTTGCCGTCAGATTGATGCCCTTGGCACGCAGGATGGTGTCGGGCGAGGAGAAATTGGCCGGCAGCCCGATCCCGCCGAACTCGTCGTCCAGTTCGAAGGGGGCGGCCCAGAAGAAGGGGCCGTCGCCGATGGTGGCCGAGCCCATGGCGTTGACGGCGGCGATGGCCGCGACGGTGTGGCCGCCGCTCGTCATGGCGCTGGCCGAGCCCAGCCCGCCCTTGAAGGTGGCGGTCGTCGCACCGGTGCCGGCACCGACGCTGCCAAGCTCGAAGACGCCGTCGCGGGCGGCCATGAAGGCGTCATAGCCCATGTCGCGATAGGGCGAATGCAGACCCCAGTCCTTGTTGCCGCCGTTGAGCAGGTCCATCAGGATGGCCTGTGGAACGATCGGCACCTTCACATCTCCGACCGGAAAGCCGCGGCCAATGGCGCGAAGCCCGGCCTGGACACCGCCGGCGGCATCAAGGCCGAAGGCCGAGCCGCCCGACAGCACGAAGGCATCAACCGCCTCCACCGCCATCGACGGATCGAGCAGCGCCGTCTCCCGCCCGCCGGGCGCACCGCCGAGCACGCAGCCGGAGGCGGTCGCCGGACGGTCGAACACGATGGCCGTCACGCCGGAGCCGAGCTTGAGGTCCGTCGCATGGCCGACGGTGACGCCTTCGACATCGGTCAGAAGGTTGAGTTTCGACGTCATACTCTTTCCTCTCAAATGCGCTCGGGTTCGCCGCGAACCCCCTATGGCCTTAAAAATACGGGGCGAGAGTGACGTCGTCCGTGATCGGAATCAAGCCGGTTCGCCTCCGGCCGTCGCCGGCAAGGGCAGGCCATGGCACGCGAGCAAACCGACGGATACCAAAAATCGGCGCTGTAGTAAGGCGATAATACCCGTCGCTTTTCGCGATTTGCTAGCGTCCGTTCGACATTCCAGAACGGGAGGATGACATGTCGAAAAAGATCCTGATGATTGCCGGCGATTTTGCCGAAGATTACGAAACCATGGTGCCGTTCCAGGCGCTTCTGGCCTGCGGCTACACGGTTCATGCCGTCTGCCCGGGCAAGAAGGCGGGTCAGACGATCGCGACCTCGATCCACGACTTCGAAGGCGACCAGACCTACACCGAAAAGCGCGGCCACAATTTTGCGCTCAACGCCACCTTTGCCGAGGTCAAGGCCTCGGACTATGACGCGCTGGTCATTCCGGGCGGCCGTGCGCCGGAATATCTGCGCCTCAATCCGGACGTCATCGCGGCCGTGAAGCATTTCTTCGATGCCGACAAGCCGGTCGCCGCCGTCTGCCATGGCGCCCAGATCCTGGCGGCCGCCCGCGTGCTCGAAGGCCGCACCTGTTCGGCCTATCCGGCCTGCCGTCCCGAAGTGGAACTCGCCGGCGGCACCTATGCCGACATCGCCATCGACGCGGCCGTCACCGACGGCAAGCTGGTGACCGCGCCGGCATGGCCGGCGCATCCGGCATGGCTGAAGCAGTTCATGGCGGTTCTCTCCGCCTGATCCACGACCTTTTTGCCGAGACGGCGGGGCTTTGCGAGCCCCGCCCGTTCGCGATAGGTTTGTTTTCGCCGAGGACCGCGCATCCGGGAGGACACCATGTGCAAGCTCTTCATCCAGGCCGATCCGGGCCTTTGGGAAAGCCAGACCAAGTCGCTGCGCATTGACGGCATGGTGACCAGCGTGCGGTTGGAGAATTTCTTCTGGATGACGCTCGACGAGATCGGCCGGCGCGATGGCATGACCGTCATCCAGCTGATCGCCAAACTCTATCACGAATCCATCGACGCCGGGCACGACCTCGGCAACTTCACATCATTCCTGCGCGTCTGCTGCGGCCGCTATCTGGCGCTGCAGCTCTCCGGCGACATTCCGGCCAATATGGACCTGCCGATCTCGACGCTCGATGCCGACCGCATCCTGACGGTGGAGCAGGCGAAGTATCACTGAGCCGAAGCAAGAGGCGAGGCGGGCGATTTCTCGCGTCCGTTACGCCCCGCCGCGTCACCCCGCCATCGTGACGAAGCGATCTGCGGGTGCTATAGCTGGGCGATATTACCGGCGGCCCATCAGTCCTTCCTGCCTGCCGGATCCCTTTGTCGTTCAGGAGTTCATTTCCCATGCCCGGTCCCAAGGTCGTTCCCGTTCAAGGTGACGCGCAAATGCCTGCGCGCGTCGATGTCGTCGTCATCGGTGGCGGTATCATCGGCGTGTCGACGGCGCTGGAACTGGCCGAGCGCGGCGTCTCGGTGGCGCTCTGCGAGAAGGGCGGCATCGGCGAGGAACAGTCGAGCCGCAACTGGGGCTGGGTGCGCATCTCCTGGCGCGACCCGCGCGAAGTGCCGTTGATGGCCGAGGCGATCCGCATCTGGCAGGGCCTCGACCAGCGCATCGGCCGCGACACCGGCTACAAGCAGTGCGGCATCGTCTTTGCCTCGCTCGACCAGAAATACGAAGACAAGAACGCGGAATGGCCCGACATTCTGACCAAGTACCAGATGAAGTCGCGGATGATCGACGGACCGGAGTTCAGCGGCCTTTATCCGGGCATGAATCATGACTTCAAGAGCGCGCTCTACACCTCGGCCGACGGCCGCGCCGAGCCGCAGAAGGCGGCGCCCGCCATTGCCGAGGCCGCGCGCGACAAGGGCGCGCATATCCTGACGAACTGCGCGGTGCGCGGGCTTGAGACCTCGGGCGGCAAGATTTCCGGCGTCGTCACCGAGCGTGGAACGATCGCCTGCTCGTCGGTGGTGCTGGCCGGTGGTGCCTGGTCGAGCCTGTTTGCCCGCAATGCCGGCGTCGACGTGCCGCAGCTCAAGGTCATGAACACGGTCATCCGCACCAAGCCGATCGAGGGCGGTCCGGAGCAGACGCTTTACGGCCGTGACTTTGCCTTCCGCAAGCGCCAGGACGGCGGCTACACGATTGCCTCGCGTTATGACAACATTGTCGAGATCGTGCCCGACAGTTTCCGCTATATGCTGAAATTCCTGCCGGCGCTGAAGAGTGAATGGCGATCGCTGCGCTTCCGCGTCTCCGGCCGTTTTCTTGAGGAAGGCCGCATGCCGCAGCGCTGGCGCATGGATGAGGAGAGCCCGTTCGAGCGCTGCCGCGTGCTCGATCCGAAGCCGTCCGACAAGTGGACCAATCATGCGCTTGCTCAGCTGAAGAAGGACTATCCGGTCTTTGACAAGGCGGAGATCGAGCAGCGCTGGGCCGGCTATATCGATGTCTCGCCGGATGCCGTGCCGATCATTTCGCCGGTCGACAAGATCCCGGGTTTCTTCGTTGCCACCGGCTTTTCCGGCCACGGCTTCGGCATCGGTCCCGGCGCCGGACGCCTGATGGCGGATCTGGTGACGGGGCATACGCCCTGCGTCGACCCGACGCCGTTCCGGCTGTCGCGTTTCTTCGACGGTTCGAAGATCGAGGTGATCAGCGGGGTGTGA
>DAIMJJ010000020.1:18581-32421 GCA_036722275.1 Rhizobium sp.
TCACCGCTTCATCATTCTCGGATCCAGCGCATCGCGGATTGCGTCGCCGATATAATTGACGCTGAGCACG
This sequence comes from Rhizobium sp., assembly GCA_036722275.1. Taxonomy (GTDB): domain Bacteria; phylum Pseudomonadota; class Alphaproteobacteria; order Rhizobiales; family Rhizobiaceae; genus Allorhizobium. Next base: position 18,652 of record DAIMJJ010000020.1, read on the forward strand.
GTGAGCGAGATGGCAAGTCCTGGCCAGAGCACCCGCGACGGATTGATCTGCAGGAAGTTTGCGCCGTCGAACAGAAGCCGGCCCCAGGTCGGGAAGTCCGAGGGGAAGCCGAGACCGAGGAAGGACAGGGCCGATTCCGTGATGATCGCCGAGGCGATGCCGAGCGTTGCCGAGACCATGATCGAGCTCATGACGTTCGGCAGGATATGCTTGAGGATGATGCGGTATTCCCACATGCCGCTCGACTTGGCGGCCAGCACGAATTCCTGGCTCTTGACCGCCAGCACGTCGCCGCGGACGATGCGGGCGGTGTGCATCCAGCTGGTTATCCCGATAACAAAGACGATCAGGATGAAGATCCCCGTCTCCGGTCCGAAGGCGGCCCTGAGCGTGTCGCGAAACAGCATGATGATGACGAGCAGGAGCGGCAGGAGCGGCAGGGCGAGAAACAGATCGGTGATGCGCATCAGCACCCCGTCCAGCCGCTTGAAATAGCCCGACAGAACGCCCACCAGCGTGCCGAGCAGCAGTGCCAGGAGCATGGCGGTGATGCCGACGGCGAGCGAGATCTGCCCGCCGGCGAGCACCTGCGCCAGCATGTCGTGGCCGAGATTGTCGGTGCCGAAGGGGTGTGCCCAGGAGGGGCCCTGGTTCTTCGCTTTGATGTCGATCTTGTTGGGGTCGATCGTATGGATGAAAGGCCCGAGATAGACGGCAAAGACGATGAAGCCGAAGACGATCAGGCCGGCAACCCCGCCCGGATGGGCGCGGAACTGGCGCCAGAGGTCGCCGGCGAAGGAGCCGGCGGGTTTGTCGACGGTGGCGATCGCGTCAGTCATAGCGGATCCTCGGGTCGAGAATGCCGTAAAGGACGTCGGCAATCAGATTGAACAACACGATGAGCACCGCGAAGATGAAGGTCAGCGTCTGCACCAGCGGGATGTCGGCCCCCTGGATGGCGGTGATCAACAGCTGGCCGAGACCGTTCACGCGGAAGATCTGTTCGGTGATGATGGCACCGGAGAAGATCGTCGGGACGCCGAGCGCGATCACGGTGACGACCGGGATCAGGCTGTTGCGCAGTACGTGCACCAGCAGCACGACCTTTTCCTTCACGCCCTTGGCGCGCGCTGTGCGGACATAGTCCTGGTGCAGGTTGTCGAGCATGGAAGCGCGGACGAAGCGACTGATCTGCGAGGTGTTGTAGAGCGTGAGCACCATCACCGGCAGGAACATCTGCTTGACCTGCTGGACGAGGCTGGACCAGTCGTTCACGACGAGATTGGTGTCGTAGATCGACGGGAACCACTGCAGGTAGGAGCTGAAGACCACGATCAGCAGCACGCCGGTGAAGAAGGTGGGCACGGAATAGCCGACCATCGAGACGAAGGTGCCGATCTGGTCGAAGATCGAATACTGCTTGTAGGCGGAGATCACCCCGATCGGGATCGCCAGCAACACGCCGAAGAGATAGGAGAGACCGACCACCCAGAGCGTCTGGGGCAGCCGCTGGACGATCAGGTCGACCACCGGGCTGCGGGTCGCCCAGGACAGCACGCGCATGCGTTCGCCGTCGCCGACGGTCATGCCGGTGATCTGTTCGAAGATGTTGATCGGCTCGTTGATGAAGAACTGCTGCAGCCAGCGCAGGTAACGAATGGCGAAGGGCTGGTCGAGGCCCATGGCCTCGCGGATCTGGGCGCGAACCTCGGGAGGAATGGTCAGCGGCAGGTCGCTCAGCGGATCGCTCGGGGCGAGATCGAGAAGAGCAAAGATGATGAAGCTGATGATCAGCAGCGTCGGGATTGCAAACAGCAATCGCCGCAGGGTGTAGGTGAACATCGGATGGTTCCCTGACTGTCACGAAGAGGCGGTTGCCGGGCCGACGGCGAGGCCGGCCCGGCAAAACGGCGCTTACTTCTTGCGCGTCCAGTCAGCGACGTTCCACAATTCGCTGTCCCAGGCATTCATGCGCACGCCTTCGAGCGTGACGGAATGGGACGAGACGCTGCCGCGATGGATGAGCGGGATCTGCGCCACGTCGTTGGTCAGCATATCGTTGAGCTTCTTGGCGATGACGGCGCGGTCCTCGAGCTTGGCGGTCTTGCCGAGTTCGACGACCAGCTTGTCATAGTCCTCGTTGCAGTAACGCACGATGTTTTCGCCCTGCCAGCCATTGGCCGGGCTCGGAATCTTGTCGCACATCCAGCCGGCCATGTACTTCTCCGGATCGGTGCCGTCGAAGTTATTGGTGTACATCTGCACGTCGGCATAGAACTTCTGGAAGGTATCCGGCGAAGCCGGATCGCCGCCGAAGAACACGTTGGCGGCAATGTTGCGCAGTTCGACGGTGACGCCGATCTGCGACCACATGTCCTTGACCAGCGCCTGGGTGGCCTGGCGCACCGAATTGGTCGAGGTCTGATAGAGGAAGGAGAGCTTGACGCCATCCTTCTCGCGAACGCCGTCGCCGCCCATCACCCATCCGGCATCGTCGAGCAGCTTGTTGGCCCCCTCGATGTCCTGCTTCAGGCACCAGTCGACATCAGTCGACTTGTAGATATCCGGCGCGGGGAGAATGTTGCAGGTCGGCTGGCCGGCCTCGCCATAGCCCGCCTCGTCGATGATGTCGCGATCGATGGCAATCGATAATGCCCTGCGCACGGCCGGGTCCTTGAGCGCCGGATGCGGGCCGGCTTCCTTGGTCGAGCGCTTGTCGCCGAGCGAGGGATCGACGGCGAAGGCATTGACGTCGATGCGTTCGACCTGCGTGCCAAACGCGGTGACGAGCTTGCCCTTGCCCGCCGCGACCATGGTGGCGAGGATTTCCGGCTCGACCTGCATGTTCCAGGCATAGTCGAATTCGCCGGTCTCGAGCACGGCACGGGCAGCCGATGCGGCGTCACCGCCGCCCTTCAGCGTGGCGGTGGCGAAAGCCGGCTTGGCCGGGTCACGATAGTTCGGGTTGGCTTCGAAGGTGATGACGTCGTTCGGCTTGAACTCCTTGACGACGAAGGGGCCGGTGCCGATCGGGCCGAAATTGGCAGACGTGCATTCCGGTGCCTTGGCGCCCATGCAGTCCTTGAACTGGGCGGCCTGGAGGATCGGCGACTGGGCGCCGACAAAGGCGCTGTAGGGGTAGGGCTTGGCCTCGGCGAAGGAGACCTTGATCGTCGATGCGTCGACCGCCTCGACATTGGTCACGCCTTCATAATAGGCGGCCTGGGCGCAGCCGCCGTCCGGGGCGGTGCAGTATTTCCAGGTGAAGATCGCGTCGTCGGCCGTGACCGGCGTTCCGTCGGACCATTTGAGGTCGGGCTTCAGCTTCCAGGTGATGCTCTTCAGGTCGGCAGCGACGCCGCCGTTCTCGACGGTCGGGATCTCGGCGGCCAGCATCGGCACCAGCGAACCGGTCTCGTCATAGCGGGCGAGCGGTTCAAGAACCATGGAGGCGGAGTAGACCTCCTTGGTGCCGCCGGACAGGTAGGGATTCATGGTCGAAACGGCCTGCCAGAAGAGGATCTTCAGTTCGCCGTCCGAGCCGCGCTCGGCGAGCGCCGGGGCTGCCTGGAAGGCCAGTGCCGCGGCGGAAGCTGCCAATAGAATACGGAATTTCTGCATGTCGTCGTTCCCCTGTTATTATCGTTGGAGTTGTGAGCGTCATTGCGTTCCGGCAAGAGATCCCGCTCTTGCGGCAATCAGCGCCAATCGCTGTTTATCTCATTGGCCCTGTTATGAAATTTTGATGTCCTGGCCTCCGCTCGAAATGCTTGCCCGTCGGAAAAAGACATCCGTGAAATGCGGGCCTGATCAAAATTTGAGCCATCTAAGCATAGGCCTATTTCGCGTTCAAGGCGGAAAATTGCGGCTTGCAAAAGCGCTTTGAGGCAGCGCAGTATGGCGCAACAAGAGTGGGAACGACCATAAAAAACCGAGGAACCTGAGCATGCCTGTGTTGAACCGTGCCAGCGAATTGCAGGGCGAGGTGGCCGCCTGGCGCCGCCACCTTCACGAGAACCCGGAGCTGCTTTTCGACGTCTATGAGACGGCGCAATTCGTGGCCGACAAGCTGACATCCTTCGGTTGCGACGTGGTCAGGACCGGCATCGGCCGGACTGGTGTCGTCGCCCTCATCAAAGGTAATCGCGGCGAGGGGCCGGTGATCGGTTTTCGCGCGGACATGGATGCGCTGCCGATCTACGAGACGAGCGGCAAGGAGTGGGCCTCGAAGACGCCGGGCAAGATGCATGCCTGCGGCCATGATGGCCATACCGCCATGCTGCTCGGTGCGGCCAAGTACCTTGCCGAAACGCGCAATTTCCGCGGGTCCGTGGCGGTGATCTTCCAGCCCGCCGAAGAGGGTGGTGGCGGTGGCCGTGAGATGGTCGAGGACGGCATGATGGAAACCTTCGGGATCTCCCAGGTCTACGGCATGCACAATCATCCCGGCATGCCGGTCGGCCATTTTGCCACCCGCAAGGGCTCCGTCATGGCGGCAGCCGACGAATTCGAGATCGTCGTCCACGGGCGCGGCGGGCATGCGGCCCAGCCGCACACGACGATCGATCCGGTGCTGGTTTCCTCTCACATCGTTATCGCCCTGCAGGCGATTGCCTCGCGTGAGGTGGATCCGCTGAAATCGGTCGTTGTCACGGTCGCGACCGTGCATGGCGGCGAAGCGTCGAACGTCATTGCCAATACGGTGAAGCTGACGGGCACCGTGCGCACGCTCCTGCCGGAGACGCGAGACTATGCCGAGCGCCGGCTGTCCGAAGTGGCTGCCGGCATTGCCGCGAGTTTTGGCGGTCGGGTCGACGTTCACTACCGGCGCGGCTATCCGGTGACCTTCAATCATCCGGAGGAAACGGAGTTCGCGCTTGACGTGATGAAGCGCGTTGCCGGCGAACGGGCGGTCGTCTCCGACCTGCCGCCGATGATGGGGGCGGAGGATTTCTCCTACATGCTCGAGGCGCGGCCCGGCAGTTTCGTCTTCATCGGCAATGGCGACAGCGCCAATCTTCACCATTCGGCCTACGACTTCAACGACGAGGCGATCCCCTATGGCATCAGCTACTGGGTGACGCTTGCCGAGACGGCGCTGTCTCCCTGACGGCGCTCTCGGACGTTCTTCGCATCGGTCGCAGGCTTTTGAGGGAATGGTCGGATGGTTGAAGTCGGAAATGGCAATGCTGCAGGTGAAACGCCCGTTCTCTCGGTCCGGGACCTGACCACCTCGTTCAGGGTCGGCGAGGAATGGCGATCCGTGGTCAAGGGCGTCAGCTTCGACGTGGCGCCGCGCGAAACGGTGGCGATCGTCGGCGAATCCGGGTCCGGCAAGAGCGTCACATCGCTGTCGATCATGCGGCTCTTGCCCGCCAATGCGAGCCGCATCGAAGGCAGCGTCCGGCTCAACGGCCGCGAACTGCTCACCCTCGGCGCCGAGGACATGCGCAAGGTCCGCGGCAACGAGATCGCCATGATCTTCCAGGAGCCGATGACCTCGCTCAATCCGATCTTCCCGATCGGCAAGCAGATTTCCGAGGCGATCACCTGTCATCGCGACGTCTCGGCGGCCGAGGCCAAGGCCGAGGTTCTGCGGCTCCTCGACAAGGTCCGCATTCCCAACGCCCGCAACCGTTTCGACGACTATCCGCACCAGTTCTCCGGCGGCATGCGCCAGCGCGTGATGATCGCCATGGCGCTCGCCAGCCGACCGAAGCTGTTGATCGCCGACGAGCCGACGACGGCGCTGGACGTCACGATCCAGGGCCAGATCCTCGACCTCATCAAGGTGCTCCAGGACGAGGAGGGCATGGCCGTCCTTTTCATCACCCACGACATGGGCGTGGTGGCGGAAGTCTCTGACCGGACGATCGTGATGTTCCGCGGCGAAGCGGTCGAGACCGGTCCCACGGATGATATCTTCAACCGCGGCAAGCATCCCTACACCCGGGCGCTGCTGTCGGCCGTCCCGAAGCTCGGCTCGATGGGCGGGCGCGACCGGCCGATGCGCTTTCCGGTCATCGACATCGTCACCGGCGAAACGCGGGTCCCCGAGACCGAGGCCGGCGGGGTGGACGAGGGGCGGCGCCCGGTGCTGGAGGTGAAGAACCTGACGACCCGTTTCGACATTCATTCCGGCCTGTTCGGTCGCAAGAGCGGGGCGGTGCATGCGGTTGAAAACGTCTCCTTCGATCTGCGCGAAGGCGAGACGCTGGCGCTGGTGGGCGAATCCGGCTGCGGCAAGTCGACGACCGGCCGTTCCATCACCCGTCTGGTCGAGCCGACCGCGGGGGCGATCGCCCTCGATGGCTACGACGTCGTCAATCTCGATCGCGCGTCGCTGCGCAAGATGCGCCGCAGCATCCAGATGGTGTTCCAGGATCCATTCGCGAGCCTTGATCCGCGGATGAGCGTGGGCAGCGCCGTCATGGAGCCCTTCGTTGAACATGGGCTCGGTACCAAGGCGCAGGCGCGGGAAAAGGCGGCAGATCTTCTGGAACGCGTCGGCCTGAAGGCCGACATGATGCGGCGCTATCCGCACGAGTTTTCCGGCGGCCAGCGCCAGCGCATCGCGATCGCCCGTTCGCTGATGCTCGATCCGAAGGTGATCGTCGCCGACGAGGCGGTCTCGGCGCTCGATGTCTCGATCAAGGCGCAGGTGTGCAACCTCCTGCTTGACCTGCAGCAGAGCTTCAATCTCGCCTATCTGTTCATCAGCCACGACATGGCCGTCGTCGAGCGGGTCAGCCACCGGGTCGCCGTCATGTATCTCGGCGAGATCGTCGAGATCGGCCCGCGTCAGGCGGTGTTCGACAATCCGCAGCATCCCTATACGAGGAAGCTGATGGCCGCGGTGCCAGTGCCGGATCCGGCGCGCCGCAACCTCAAGCGCACCATTTCGACAGACGAGATCAAGAGCCCGATCCGCCCCGTCGGCTATGTACCGCCGCGGCGCAGCTATCGGGAAATATCCGCCGGTCATCTCGTGCAGGTTTGACGCCTGGAGAGCGACCCGGTCCTCGGATCGCTCTGCGGGCGGTTCGACGGCCGCTTGCGGGTTCTTCTGTCCTTAACAAACATCCGTCATTGTTTCCCCTTAAGCCGCTCGGGACGTTCGGGCGAGTGCCGACAGGGAAGTGTGAATGGCGGAGACAAGGGATGGCGATGCAGGCGCTGCGGGAGCAGGCCGGTCGGAACGGCATGGCGGACGGCTCTCGGAGATCCTGATGACGCTGGCCGGCGACGGGAGCCGCGAGCGCATATCGGTTGCCGACATCTTTGCCGCCATGGGCGACCGTGCGTTTGGTGCGCTGATCCTCATCTTTGCCCTGCCGAATGTCATTCCGACGCCGCCTGGCACTTCGGCGCTGACCGGCGCGCCTCTCGTCTTCCTGTCCGCACAGCTCATGCTTGGTCAGTCGCCATGGCTGCCGAAGATCATCGCCGAACGATCCATGATGCGCAGTGACTTTGCCTCCATCGTCGGCCGGATCTCGCCCTGGCTCGCCCGCGGCGAACGCATGCTGCGGCCACGGCTCGGCCTGTTCATCTATCCCCCCGCCGAATATCTGATCGGCCTGCTCTGTCTCATTCTGTCGGTTGTGCTCATCTTGCCGATCCCGCTCGGCAACATCCTGCCGGCGATCGCGATCTGCCTGTTCTCCTTCGGCATTCTGGAACGCGACGGACTGTGCGTGCTGCTCGGCACTGTGGTGTTTGTAATCTCCGTGACCGTGGTTGCCGGCGTGCTGTTTGCGCTGGTGAAGGGCTTCATCCTGCTGCTGACGGCGACCGTGTTCTGACGATCGAAAGCTGTTTGCGAGCCGTGAAGCGCTTTGCAAACGAGCGCGCCTCAGCCTATCGTCCGTTCCAGTCTTACGCTTGAACCAGGACATGCCATGTTGATCTCGCTCTACCAGATGCAGCCGGTTTCCGGCGATGTCGCCGCCAATCTCGCCAAGATCGCCCAGGCGGCCGAGGCCGCCAGCGACATGGGCGCCGAATTGCTCGTCGCGCCGGAGCTCGCTGTCAGCGGCTACGGCTTGAGCCCCGAGCGCTTTGCCGAGATCGCCGAGGGGCGCGACGGCGAGATCATCGGCGCGCTGTCGGACATCGCCGCCGAGTTCGACCTGGCCATCTGTACCGGCTTTCCCGAGCGCGACGGCGAGACCGTCTTCAATTCGGCCGTTCTGGCGCGGCCGGATGGCACGTGCGAGTTCTACCGCAAGGGGCATCTCTATGGCGACGGCGAACGCGCGGCTTTCGTGCCCGGCGCCGACAGCCCGCAGGTCTTCGACCTGTTCGGGGTGCGGACCGGCATGCTGATCTGCTACGACGTCGAGTTCCCGGAATATGTCCGCACACTGGCGCTTGCCGGCGCCGAACTGGTGATCGTTCCGACCGCACTCCCGGACGGTACGATCAGCCGCCGCGTGGCCGACATGGTGGTTCCGACGCGTGCCTTCGAAAACGGCGTGTTCGTCGTCTATGCCGATCTGTGCGGCGAGGAGGGCAGCTTTGCCTATGGCGGACGCTCGGCGATCATCGGCCCGGACGGCGACGAGCTGGCCCGTGCCGGCGCGCGCGAAACCCTGCTGGTCGCCGAGATGGACCGGACAGCTTACGACGAGTGCCGCCGGCAAAACCCCTATCTGATCGACCGGCGGCCCGAGCTCTATCGGCTGGGGTGATCGCCCCGCTGCCTGCGACTGCGGCCCCGGCACCTTGTCCGGGCCGCGACGGGCTCCTACATCGGGTTCGACATTGATGGAGGCACCGGATGATCCTTGACGCGGCAGGTCTTGCCCTGCGCAATCTCTTCGCGCCCGAAACCCGATCGGTCTTCTGGAAGGTCATCGGGCTCACCCTGATCGTGCTGGTCGGGCTGTGGTTTGCATTGCGCGAAACCTTCATCGCCTATGCCATGCCCTGGGTTGATGCGCTTATCCCCGGCACGCCGGAATGGGCCGGCTGGCTCACCTTCATCTTCGGCATTTTCGCGAGCATCGGTCTTGCCCTGGCGCTCGCTCTTCTGTTGTCGACGGTCACGGCGATCATTGCCGGCCTGTTTCTGGACGATGTGGCCGAGGTTATCGAGAAGCGCGACTATCCTGCCGATCGGCCGGGCACCGCCATGCCGCTTGGCGAAGCCATGCTGTCTTCGCTCAAGTTCTTCGGCATCGTCGTGGTCGGCAATATCGTGGCGCTGTTGCTGCTTCTGGTGCCGGGCGTCAACATCGTCGCCTTCTTCCTGGTCAACGGCTATCTTCTCGGGCGAGAGTTCTTCGAGTTTGCCGCCATGCGCTTCCGCTCGCCGGACGAGGCGCGGCTGTTCCGCTCGCGTCACGCCGGCACGGTCTTTGTCGCCGGTCTGGTGATCGCGGCTTTTCTCGCCATTCCCTTCGTCAACCTCTTGACGCCGCTCTTTGCCGCCGGGCTGATGGTGCATCTCCACAAGATGCTGTCGAAACGCGATCTGGTCGCCGGCTAGTCGGCGCTTCCGATCACCTGCGGCGGCAGCTCCACCAGGGGAGCCGGCACGTCGCAGGTCTTTTCCGCCGACTTGCAGATGTCGGCGATCACGCAGCGCTCGCATTCCGGCTTGCGCGCCTTGCAGCAGTATCGCCCGTGCAGGATCAGCCAGTGATGGGCGTGGAAGAGGTAAGCTTCGGGGATGATCCGCATCAGCTTGTCCTCGACCTCGTCCGGCGTCTTGCCGGGCGCAAGCCGGATTCGATTGGCGATGCGGAAGATATGCGTGTCGACGGCCATGGTCGGGATGCCGAAGGCCATGGACATGACGACGTTCGCGGTCTTGCGGCCGACACCGGGCAGCGTCACCAGTTCCTCGCGGGTCTTCGGCACTTCGCCCCCATAGACGTCGACGAGACGCTGCGAAAGCGCGATGACGTTCTTCGCCTTGTTGCGGTAAAGGCCGATGGTCCGAATGTAGTCTCGGACCTTCTCCTCTCCGAGATCGAGCATTTTCTGCGGCGTGTCGGCGACCTTGAAGAGGGCGCGCGTCGCCTTGTTCACGCCGGCATCGGTCGCCTGGGCCGAAAGGGCCACTGCGACCACGAGGGTGAACGGATTGACGTGTTCCAGCTCGCCCTTGGGCTCCGGCCGCTGGATGGAGAAGCGGCGGAAGATCTCCTCGAGTTCCGCCCGGCTATAGGCAGATCGGGCCGACGGCTTGCGTTTTGCGCCCGCAGGATTTGACTTTTTCAAAGTTTGGGTGCTGGATTTCTTCGATGGACTCGTCATGGACAATCTATAGTCGGCCCCAATGACAGAAGGCAATGTACACCCCGCGGCGGAGCCTCCCATATTCGCCGCCGAACTCGTGCCCTACCGGTCCCTCGGCAAGAGGGGCTTTCGCATCCTGCTGATGATCACCGGCGCGGTCTGCGCGGTGCATGCCGTGTTCTTCATGGCGACCGGCGCCTGGCCGATCGGCCTGTTCTTCGGCCTCGATTTCCTGCTGCTTTATGGAGCCTTCTGGCTGAACTATCGGTCCGCCAAGGCGCGCGAGGAGGTCTTTGTCTCGCGCACCGATCTGGCGATCCGCAAGTTCACCCCGTCCGGCCACGTGACGGAGCACCGGTACAATCCGTTCTGGGCCCGCTTCTTCGTCAAGCGCCACGACGAGTTCGGAATCCTGTCGATGCAGGTTCGGGGGCAAGGGCAGCGCACCGAGATCGGGTCTTTCCTCAATCCCGATGATCGTGAGAGTTTCGCCAAGGCATTCAAACGGGCGCTGGCGACGGCCAAGCAGCGGATCTAGGCGCGTTTCGTAGGCGGATACCCCCTCTACCCTGCGCAGACGGACGCGTTCGCTCGCCCGCCAGAAACGGGTGGCGCGCTGGCCTTGCGCGTGGTGAAGTCGGGTCACAGATGAGGACCAAGCCAATGACCCTTGCCCAACAGATCGACCTTTCGCGCACCACCGACATCACGCCCGAAGGCGCAGACTACGAGACCGTGCGTCGGGTGATCGAGATGCTAACGCTCGACTATCAGTCGCAGCCGTCGCTGGAGATGCTCGCCGCACGGCTCGGCGTCTCGCCCGGCCAGTTGCAGAAGACCTTCACCCGCTGGGCCGGGCTTTCTCCGAAGGCTTTTCTCCAGGCGGTCACGCTCGACCATGCCAAGCGGCTGCTCGGCGACCATGGCATGCCGTTGCTCGAAACCTCGATCGAACTCGGGCTCTCCGGCCCCGGCCGGCTGCACGACCTTTTCGTGACCCACGAGGCGATGTCGCCGGGGGAATGGAAGGCCAAGGGCGCAGGGCTGACCATCCGCTACGGCTTTCACCCGTCGCCCTTCGGTCTGGCGCTGGTCATGGTGACGGAGCGGGGCCTGGCGGGGCTTGCCTTTGCCGATCCCGGCGAGGAGAGGGCCTGTTTCGACGACATGGCCGGGCGTTGGCCGCAGGCGGCCTATGTCGCCGACCAGGCTGCGACGGCGCCCTATGCGAGCCGCATTTTCGACCCGCACAAATGGTCGGGCGACCAGCCGCTGCGCGTCGTTCTGATCGGGACGGATTTTCAGGTTCGTGTCTGGGAAAGCCTTCTCGAAATCCCGCTCGGCAAGGCGGTCACCTATTCCGACATCGCCTCGCGGATCGGCCAGCCGACCGCCAGCCGGGCGGTCGGGGCCGCCGTCGGGCGCAATCCGATCTCGTTCGTCGTTCCCTGCCACCGCGCACTCGGCAAGAGCGGCGCGCTCACCGGCTACCACTGGGGGCTTACGCGCAAGCGCGCCATGCTCGGCTGGGAGGCGGGGAAGATCTGCGGCTGAACATCGGGCGAGGGATCTCTCAATCGATTAGAATCGTTTTCCCCCATTCTTGACTTTGCCGTCTTCGGCTGGTGATAGTCGGCTCGATTTTTTCGGGCCCCGCCGCGGCTTGAGCGAGCGGCGCTCCAGGAACAGGCCAGCCAAGGGCCAGCAACAGGGATGACGATCATGACTTCCAAACTCGAACAGCTTCGCGCCATGACCACCGTGGTTGCCGACACCGGCGACATCGAAGCCGTTGCCCGCCTGAAGCCGGTCGATTGCACGACCAACCCGTCCATCGTTCTCAAGGCGCTCGGCACCGATGCTTTCGCCGACGCTTTCCAGGAAGCGATCACCTGGGGCAAGGCCAAGGGTGGCGCCAACGACGCCGTCATCGAGGCGATCGCCGATCGCTTGGCCGTTTCCGTCGGTGCCGCGCTCGCCGGGCTGGTGCCGGGTCGTGTCTCGACCGAGGTCGATGCCGACCTGTCCTTCGATACCAAGGCGTCGATCGCCAAGGCTCACCAGATCATTGCGGGCTACAAGGAACGCGGCATCGAGCGCGACCGCATCCTGATCAAGCTCGCCTCGACCTGGGAAGGCATCCGCGCGGCGGAAGTGCTCCAGAGCGAAGGCATCGACTGCAATCTGACGCTGCTGTTCTCCAAGGCCCAGGCGATCGCCTGCGCCGACGCCAAGGTCTTCCTGATCTCGCCCTTCGTCGGCCGTATCCTCGACTGGTACAAGAAGTCGACCGGTGAGAACTACACCTCCGAGACCGATCCCGGCGTTCTGTCCGTGCGCTCGATCTACAACTACTACAAGGCCAACGGTATCGCGACCATCGTCATGGGGGCCTCGTTCCGCAATGCCGGCGAAATCGAAGCGCTGGCCGGTTGCGACCGCCTGACGATCAGCCCGCAGCTGCTCGACGAGCTCGACGCCGCCACGGGCGCCCTGCCGCGCGCGCTGTCGCCCGACAGCGTCAAGCCGGAGCCGCACGTCTCGCTCGACGAGAAGGCCTTCCGTTGGGCGATGAACGAAGACGCCATGGCGACCGAGAAGCTCGCCGAAGGCATTCGCGGCTTTGCCAAGGATCTCGGAACCCTGCGCGCCCAGATCGCCAAGGCGCTGGCGGCTTAAGGCTGCCCATGTTTGATTAGAGGGGCGTGGCGGATACCCCGTCGGCGACGCGCGCAAGGCCACCCCCCTCTGCCCTGCCGGGCATCTCCCCCTCAAGGGGGGAGATCGGTGCGCGGCACGGTCATCGCCTGGCCTATTTGGCAGTCACAATCTGTCATCGGTAAAGGCGCGGAAGTGCGGCCGTGTGCCAGGCCGGATGTCTCCGTTTGCTTGCCTCGCTGGTTGCCTGGACGAGTGGGCGGCGTTCTGCCGATCTCCCTCCTTGAGGGGGAGATGCCCGGCAGGGCAGAGGGGTGTGTTTTCAGCGACCTCAGTTGCCGGATCGCTTGACGCAGGCTCCGCTTTGGCTCACCAGCCCATCACGACATCGTCGGGAATGTGGAAGACTTCCTCGCCGTTCACGGTGACGATGGCGACACCGCCCTGTTTGCGGGAACGGACGTCCGAGCCATCTGCTGCGGCAAAGCGGCCGGCACGGTAGGTGAGCGAGCGGGTGTATCCGCCCGGATAGGTCAGGTCGATCTCCGCGAAGGGACCGTCGCGCACGATGCCGAAGGCGCAGGCGGTGACGCGCGCGTCGCCGGGTCTCTGGCACCGGATCGTGCCCGTGGCGTGATAGGCCATGCCCGGAATGACGCTTTCGTCCCCGTCCGGCAGCGCTCCCGCCGGGGGCAGGTCTTCGTCGGTGAGGTAACGGCCGTTGACCCAGCCGCTGATGCGCGGCCGTTCATAGGTGGAGATGCGGCACCAGAAGCCGCCGTCGCGATCCTCGCAACCAAGATTGCGCAACGGCTGGCCTTCCTCCAGCGTTCCGATCACACGGAAAGCCGTGCCGGCGCCCGA
>DAIMJJ010000021.1:0-22336 GCA_036722275.1 Rhizobium sp.
AGACCGTCTTCCATCCGCCGGTCCGCCTGCCGGCCTGGCCGGACCCGTCCGACCGGCGCACGCGGCTGGTGTTGATCACCCGCGATCTTGACGAGACCTACGTGCGTGAGCTGTTCGACGCCTTCACCGGCCGGCCGCAGGTCGATCGTCCGGATCGGGCCGCGCTCGAGGACAATCCGCTTGCCGTGCCCGGCCTGAAGATGTGAGCGCCGCGCGGCGCCATCAGCCCTTGCGAATACGGAAGCGGTGGCCGCTGTCCAGCCGGGTCGTCTCGAGAAGCTGGTGACCGTCCTCGTTGCAGAAATGCGGCACGTCGATCACCGCCATCGGGTCCGTCGTCTCGATGGTCAGTTCCTCGCCGGATTGCATGGTGGTCAGCCGCCGCCGGGTCTTGAGGACCGGTAAGGGGCATTTCAGCCCCTTCAGGTCATAGAGCGTTGCGCCCATTACTGTTGCCAGAACTTCCAGAACGGCTTCTTGGCCGTTTCGGCGGTCTGTACCGGAGCGGGCACTGCCAGCGGGTTGGGCGTGGGCACCGGAACATTGGCGGCCTGACCGGCCGGTGCGGCAGCGGTCGCGGTTGCCGCGGCCGGGGCAGCAGAGGCCGTAGCCGGTGCCGTTTGGGTCGCCGGCTGCGAAGCGGCCGGGGCAGACGGATTGGCCGGATTGGCCGCAAGCCGGGCGATGGCCGCCGGGGCGCTCGTCGCCGGCGCCGGATTGGCCGGGTCTGCGACCTCGTCGATCTTCAGAAGCTTGCCGGCCTTCAGCGCCGAGCCGGTCGGGGCATAGGCGAGATCGTGACCCTTGCGCTGATCGGCAACGATTGCCTTGCGCTCGGCCTCGGTCGGGTCATACCAGATCTTGCCCTCGAACTTCTTCAGCGCCTTGGCGTAGTCCTTGTCGTAGCTCGCATTGTAGGAGGCGAGCGCCATCTGCAGGGCCGGCGGCGTGGTCATGGCCGGGCAGGCGGCCGCGGGGCTCAGGCTCTTGCCGTCCGGGACCTGTTGGTTGAAGACATATTTCTTGTCGCAGATGCCGACGTCCGGCGGACGCTTGGTCACCTCGAAATTGTCGTAGCCGACCTTCAGCATCTGCCAGAAGCCATAGTGTGGGCTGTGGCGATGGCGGGCCATGTTCTCGGCCGTCATGCGGAAAGGAAAGGCCTGGAGCTGGATGGTCTGCTGGCCGCCCTTGAAGGCGTCGCGGGCAAAGGCATAGATCTCAAGAATCTGGGCGTCGGTCATCGAATAGCAGCCCGACGACGAGCAGGCGCCGTGGATCATCAGGTTCGTGCCGTTGCGGCCGTTGGCCTGGTCGAAGCGATTGGGATATCCGGTGTTGATCGCCAGATAGTATTTGGAATTCGGATTCAGGTGATGGGGCGACAGCGGATAGAAGCCCTCGGGGGCCTGACGGTCGCCTTCCTTGACCTTCGGCCCCAGCCGGCCCGACCAGGCGCAGATCTGGTATTCTTTGATCTTGTCGAAGCGGTTGTTGGTCTTCGCCTTCCAGATTTCCAACACGCCCTCTTCCTTGAAGATGCGGATGGCGATCGGCGAATTGCGTTCCATGCCCTTGGCCTTCATTTCGGCCAGGATGCTCGATGGCAGCGGGTGCTCGACCTTGTTCGACACCGAGGCCGGGTCGAAGCTGTCGAGCGTGTCGTTGCAGCTGGCAAGACCAGCTGCGGCTAGGATCAGTGCGAGGGCGGTCGATTTCAGGCGCATCGCGAAAGGCTCATCTCGAACGGGGCAGAACTGCTTTCGTCAGAAAGCGGCACCTTTCTAATTTATGATCACAGTCTTCACAAATCATAAACCAAAGGCGCGTTTCAAACCGGTAGAAGCGCGCCATAGCCGGTGAAAACAGCAGCATTGTGACGGGATGCTGCCGCCCGCCTCAGAGATTGCGGCCGATGGCGAGGAATTTCTGGCGCCGTTCGGAGCGAAGTTGGTCGCCGGCACGCGGCGTCAGATCTGCCAGCGCCGAGGCAATCACGTCGCCGGCGGCGTTGATGACCGTCTGCGGGTCGCGATGGGCGCCGCCAACCGGCTCGGGGATGATGCCATCGATGACGCCCAGCGCCTTCAGATCCTCGGCGGTGATCTTCATGTTGGTGGCGGCCTCCTTGGCACGCGTAGAGTCGCGCCACAGGATGGATGCCGCACCTTCCGGCGAAATGACCGAGTAGATGGCGTGTTCGAGCATGTAGACGCGATTGCCCGTGGCGATCGCGATGGCGCCGCCGGAGCCGCCTTCGCCGAGCACGACGGAGACGATCGGCACGCGCAGCGAAAGGCACATTTCGGTGGAGCGGGCGATGGCTTCCGCCTGGCCGCGCTCCTCCGCGCCGATCCCCGGATAGGCGCCGGCGGTGTCGATCAGCGTGATGACCGGCAGGCCGAAGCGGTCGGCCATTTCCATGACGCGGATCGCCTTGCGATAGCCTTCGGGACGCGGGCTGCCGAAATTGTGCTTCAGACGTGACTTGGTGTCATTGCCCTTTTCCTGGCCGATGACGGCGACTGGCTGGCCGCGAAAGCGGGCAAGGCCGGCCTGGATCGCCGCGTCCTCGGCGAACTTGCGGTCCCCGGCGAGCGGGGTGAATTCGGTAAAAAGAGCGGACGCATAGTCGACGAAGTGCGGACGCTGCGGATGGCGCGCGACCTGCGTCTTCTGCCAGGCGTTCAGCTTGGAATAGATGTCTTCCATCGCTTCGCGGGCGCGGGCTTCCAGTCGGCCGATCTCCTCGGACGTGTCGATGCTCTCGTCCTCTTCCGCGAGTTTCTTCAGCTCGTGGATCTTAGCTTCGAGGTCGGAGATTGGCTTTTCGAAGTCGAGATAATTATGCATGAAATCGGGTTCCGATCGTTTTGCCCTATGCCGTTCGGGCGCTTGGCACCGATGTTGAGGGCTCTAATCAAGGTTTTTGGCCTTTTTTGCAAGAGGGTGATGCGTCTGCACCAGTTCCCGCAGGCGTTCGTCCAGCACATGCGTATAGATTTGTGTCGTGGAAATGTCGCTGTGGCCAAGCAGTTCCTGCACCACGCGCAGATCGGCGCCGTTGGCCAGCAGGTGGCTGGCGAAGGCATGGCGCAGCACGTGCGGCGAGACGCCGGCGGCCGGCAGGCCTGCCCGGATGGCGAGATCCTTGAGGTCGCGGGCGAAGACCTGGCGCGGCAGGTGCCCCTCCTTGCTGGCGGCGGGAAAGAGGAACGGGCTCGGCTCCTTGTCGCCGCGCTCCGCCGCGGCCATGGCGCCATAGCGGGCGAGCGCGGCAATCGCTGTCCGGGACAGCGGCACCAGTCGCTCCTTATTGCCCTTGCCGCGGACCAGAAGGAAACGCCCCTCTTCGGCGAGAACGCGGGCCGGTAAGGCGACCAGCTCGCTCACGCGCATGCCGGTCGCATAGAGCAGCTCGATCAGGGCGAGCAGGCGAAGACGGCCCGCCTGTCCAGGGCCGGCAAGGTTCGCCTCCTCCTCCGCAAGCGTCAGAAGCCGGCCGACCTCCTCGACGCTCAGGAATTTTGGCAGCGGACGCGCCTTCTTGGGCGAATCGAGGATGGCCGTCGGATCATCCGCGCGCAGGCCTTCGGCGTAGAGAAACTTGTAGAACTGCCGCATGGTCGAGAGCCGCCGGGCCTGTGACGTCGGCTGGAATCCCCGGCGGGACAGGTCGCCGAGATAGGCTGCGAGATCACGGCTTTCGGCGGCGCCCAGGCTGACCTGGCGCGGGTTGAGGAAGGAATGGAGATCGTCGAGATCGCGCTCGTAGGACAACAGCGTGTTGGCGGCCGCGCCGCGTTCGGCGCTCATCATTTCGAGAAAGGCCTCGACATGGGCCTGGCTGAGGTCGGCCACGCTATCCTCCCCGGTTACTGGCCGGCCGCCTGTTCCGGCGGGTTCACCTGCTCGGACGGAATGCGCACGGTCACGTCGCGCTCGCGCGGCTCGACGAAGACCACCAGCGACCACATGGCGAGGTAGACCATTCCGGCGATCGTGGCGCAGAAGAAGAGAAAACGAAAGAGCGTCGGCATCGGCGGGTCCAGAGGGCTTAGGCTGTGCCGCATGTGGGCGGGCGGCCCGGTCTTTGCAAGGCGCAGAGCCGTTGCATTCATTCCAGTGTATGGCTTGACGCTCGGCGCGCATTTGTCAATACCGTTGGGAAACGGATGCGAACAGGCCGATGAACGAAACCATATTTCCCGTTTCCCCGACACTGGGCGAACGCGCGCGGCTGGCGCTGGGACGACGCAATCTCATCTTCGTCGGTCTGATGGGCGCCGGCAAGTCGGCGATCGGCCGGATGACGGCAAGCCAGCTCGGTCTGCCTTTCATCGACACCGACAACGAGATCGAGCGGGTCTCGCGCATGACGATCAGCGAGCTGTTCGCCGCCTATGGCGAGGAAGAGTTTCGCGCGCTCGAAACGCGGGTGATCAAGCGGCTGTTGCGCAGCGGGCCGCGGGTGATCTCGACCGGCGGCGGCGCCTTCATCAACGAGAAGACCCGCAAGCAGATCGAGCGCGGTGGCATTTCGCTGTGGCTCAAGGCCGATCTCGAGGTGCTGTGGGAGCGCGTCAACAAGCGCGATCACCGGCCGTTGCTCAAGACCGAGAACCCCAAGCAGACGCTCGAAAACCTGATGAATCAGCGCTATCCGATCTATGCGCTCGCCGACATGACCATCCAGTCGCGGGACGAACGCAAGGAGACGATCGTTCGGGAAGTGCTGGACGCCATCCTCGATTATACCGGCAAGGGTACGAAGACAGATGAGTAAGACTGAAAGCGAAGAGCGGCTGGTTCATGTTCCGCTCGGCGAACGCGCCTATGACATCCTGATCGGACCGGGCCTTATCGGACGGGCGGGCGGCGAGATCTCCACGCGGATCAAGGGCCGCAAGGCCGCGATCATCACCGACGAGAGTGTCGGCGCCATCTACCTCGATGCGCTGATGGACAGCCTGCAGACGGACGGGATCGAGGCGGTGTCGCTGTCGCTGCCGCCAGGCGAAAAGACCAAGAGCTTCGACTATCTCACCAAGGTCTGCGACGTGCTGCTCGAGGCTCGTATCGAGCGCAACGATGCCGTGATCGCGCTCGGCGGTGGGGTGATCGGCGACCTCACCGGCTTTGCCGCCGGCATCGTGCGCCGCGGCGTTCGCTTCGTGCAGATCCCGACCTCGCTTCTGTCGCAGGTCGACAGTTCGGTCGGTGGCAAGACCGGCATCAACACCCGCCATGGCAAGAACCTCGTTGGTGTCTTCAATCAGCCGGATCTCGTTCTGGCCGACACGGATGTGCTCAATACGCTGAGCGAACGCGAATTCCGCGCCGGTTATGCCGAGGTCGCAAAATATGGCCTGATCGACAAGCCGGACTTCTTTGCCTGGCTGGAGCGCAACTGGCGCGAGGTCTTTGCCGGGGGCGCCGCCCGAATCGAGGCGATCGCCACGAGCTGCCAGGCCAAAGCGGATGTGGTGGTTGCCGACGAGCGCGAGAACGGTCGCCGCGCCCTGCTCAATCTTGGCCACACCTTTGGTCACGCGCTGGAAGCCGCAACCGCCTATGACAGCACCCGCCTGGTTCATGGCGAAGGCGTGTCGATCGGCATGGTGCTCGCCCATCGCTTTTCCAATCGCCTCAACCTGATCGGCGTCGAGGACGTGGCCCGGGTCGAGGCGCATTTGAAGGCCGTCGGACTGCCGACCAGCATGGACGAGATCCCGGGCGAACTGCCGTCGACGGATGTCCTGATGGAGGCGATCGGTCAGGACAAGAAGGTCAAGGGCGGCAAGCTCACCTTCATCCTCACCCGCGGCATTGGCCAGTCCTTCGTTGCCGATGACGTTCCGGCGTCCGAGGTCTTCGCCTTCCTTGAGGAAACGCGCGGGGTCAAATGATGGACGGCGTGCTGTCTGCGCTTGGCGAATACTGGCCGCTGATCCTGGCGATCGTCGGCCTGATCGCGGCATCGGCCTTCTTCTCGGGCTCCGAGACCGCGTTGACGGCGGCGTCTCGTGCGCGCATGCACAGCCTGTCCAATCAGGGCGACACGCGCGCCGGAGTGGTCAGTTTGCTGATCGAGCGCCGCGACCGGCTGATTGGCGCGCTGCTGATCGGCAACAATCTGGTCAATATCCTCGCGTCGTCGCTGACGACCAGCCTGTTCCTCGGCCTGTTCGGCGATTCTGGCGTGGCGATCGCCACGCTGGTGATGACTGTTGTTCTGGTCATCTTCTCGGAAGTGCTGCCGAAGAGCTGGGCGATCTCCTCGCCCGATCGCTTCGCGCTGACCGTTGCGCCCTTCGTACGCCTCTTTGTCGCCATCGTCGGTCCGCTGTCGAGCCTGGTCAACGTCATCGTTCGTGGGTTGCTTGCGGTCTTTGGCCTGTCTCTCTCGCGCGAAGCGCCGATGCTGACCGCGCATGAGGAATTGCGTGGCGCCGTCGATCTGCTGCATCGCGAGGGCTCCGTGGTCAAGGCCGACCGCGACCGTCTGGGCGGTGTGCTCGATCTTGGCGAGCTCGAAGTCTCCGACATCATGATCCACCGCACCTCGATGCGGGCGGTCAATGCCGACGATCCGCCGGAAGTGGCGGTACGGGCTGTGCTGGAAAGCCCCTATACCCGCATGCCGCTCTGGCGCGGGTCGACCGACAACATCATCGGCGTCGTGCACGCCAAGGACCTTTTGCGTGCGCTTGCCGAACCCAATGTCGAGCCGGGCAATCTCGACATCGTCAAGATCGCGCAGAAACCGTGGTTCGTGCCGGACACCACCAATTTGAAAGACCAGCTCGCCGCCTTCCTTCGGCGCAAGGTGCATTTTGCCGTCGTCGTCGACGAATATGGCGAGGTACAGGGGATCGTCACGCTTGAGGACATCATCGAGGAAATCGTCGGCGACATTTCCGACGAGCATGACTTGGAGATCCAGGGCGTGCGCCAGGAAGCCGACGGGTCGATCGTCGTCGACGGTTCCGTGCCGATCCGCGACCTCAACCGCGCGCTCGACTGGAACCTTCCCGACGAGGAGGCCACCACGATTGCCGGCCTCGTGATCCACGAATCGAAGTCCATCCCCGAGGAACGCCAGGCCTTCACCTTTTACGGCAAGCGCTTCATCGTCATGAAGCGGGAGAAGAACCGTATCACCAAGCTGCGTGTCCGCCCGGCCGAGGAACCCGCCAAGGACGCCTGATGCGGATGGCGCGTCGCCGATTGCCTTCCGCGGGCAAGGGCAGTGCCCGGAAGTTGGGGAAGATCAGTCGACCGGCTGGCTTGGGGCTGCCGGGATAGGGCTTACCAGCGGGTTTCCTCGCCCGGCGCGGCCGGCTCGATTGCCAGGGCATGCAGGCCCTGGTCGATCTCCGGCTGCAGGAGCTCGGTGATCGCCCGGTGGCGGGCAAGGCGCGTCATGCCCGTGAAAACGTCTGCCACGATCCGCACGCGCATATGCGTTCCCTCGGCTCCGGCAAAGCCCGGCTGGTGGCCGGCGTGCTGGGCGCTCTCGTCGATGACGGAAAGACGCTCGGGCGAGAAGGCCTCGCGCAGTTTCGCCTCAATTCTGGTGCTGAGAGACATGGCAATCCTTGCGCTGCGCCGCCCCGGGCAAAGCCTCACAAAGCCCAGAACAATCCCATTTGTCAATTCTTGTTGTCGGATGCCGGAGGCACCATAGTTACGAGATGAAACTCGATTCAAAATACTTCGACCGAATCCGTACGCGCCGCCGGCGCGAGCCGGAGGCGGAGAAAGCCGCGCCCACCTGCCAATGGGACGGCTGCGACAAGCCCGGTGTCCACCGCGCACCCGTCGGCCGCAACGCCGAGGGGCAGTTTTTCCTGTTCTGCTTCGAGCACGTGAAGGAATACAACAAGGGTTACAACTACTTCTCCGGGCTTTCGGATACAGAGATCGCCCGCTACCAGAAGGAAGCGATCACCGGCCATCGTCCGACCTGGACCGTCGGCGTCAACAAGGCGGCCAAGTCCAGTCCCCTGCATTCCACCTTGCGCTCTGGATCGGCCGCCTCCCATGCGCGGATCAAGGACCCGTTCGGCTTCGTCAAGCAAGGCGGCGGCGCGCGCAGCCAGCCGCAGGCACGAAAACTCAAGAGCCTTGAGGCCAAGGCACTCGATACGCTCGGCCTTGCGGCGAATTGTAGCGCCCAGGAAATCAAGAGCCGCTACAAGGAGCTTGTAAAAAAACACCATCCGGATGCAAATGGCGGAGACAGGGGTTCGGAAGAGCGTTTTCGCGCTGTCATTCAGGCGTATCAATTGTTAAAGCAGGCGGGCTTCTGTTAATCGAAGGTGCCTGCAGCGCGCTATATTTGGAAGGCCGGTCGGTGGCGCCCGGCGTGGAGAGACGATGAGCAAAATTGAACTTGATATTTCCAATCTCCCCGACACGACCGTGTCCGTGCGTGAGGTTTTCGGCATCGACACCGACCTGCGCGTCCCCGCCTATTCCAAGGGTGACGCCTACGTGCCCGATCTCGATCCGGACTATCTGTTCGACCGCGAAACGACGCTGGCCATCCTCGCCGGCTTCGCCCACAATCGTCGCGTCATGGTCTCCGGCTTCCACGGCACCGGCAAGTCGACCCATATCGAGCAGGTCGCAGCCCGCCTCAACTGGCCGTGCGTGCGCGTCAACCTCGACAGCCATGTCAGCCGTATCGACCTCGTCGGCAAGGACGCGATCGTCTTGAAGGACGGCAAGCAGATCACCGAATTCAAGGACGGCATTCTGCCCTGGGCCTACCAGCACAATGTCGCGCTCGTCTTCGACGAATACGATGCCGGCCGTCCGGACGTCATGTTCGTCATCCAGCGCGTGCTGGAAAGCTCGGGCCGCCTGACGCTCCTCGATCAGAGCCGCGTCATCCGTCCTCACCCCGCCTTCCGTCTGTTTGCGACCGCAAACACCGTCGGTCTTGGTGACACGACCGGCCTTTATCACGGCACGCAGCAGATCAACCAGGCACAGATGGACCGTTGGTCGATTGTCACCACGCTGAACTATCTGCCGCACGAAAAGGAAGTCGACATCGTCACCGCCAAGGTGAAGAGCTTCGGCGCGACCGCCGAGGGCCGCGACACCGTATCGCGCATGGTGCGCCTGGCCGACCTCACCCGCTCGGCCTTCGTCAACGGCGACCTGTCGACCGTCATGAGCCCGCGTACCGTCATCACCTGGGCGGAAAATGCCGAGATTTTCGGCGATGTCGCCTTTGCCTTCCGCGTCACCTTCCTCAACAAGTGCGACGAACTCGAGCGCACGCTGGTGGCCGAGCAGTATCAGCGGGCCTTCGGCGTCGAGCTGAAGGAAAGTGCTGCCAACATCGTGCTGAGTGCCTGAGAGGGCGATCGCAATGGCAGGTCGCGGCGACAATACGAGAGCTAAGCCCGGGATCGGGCCCGACGTTGAACCGCTTCGGCGGGCTATCACCGGCTGCGTTCGCGCGGTAGCCGGCAGCCCGGATGTCGAGGTGGTCTTCGCCAACGAGCGCCCCGGCCTCGCCGGCGAGCGCGTGCGCCTGCCCGAGCTTTCGAAGAAGCCGACGGCGCACGAGCTGGCGGTGACGCGTGGGCTCGGCGATTCCATGGCGCTTCGTCTCGCCTGCCATGATCAGAAGATCCATGCCGCCATGGCCCCGCAGGGCCAGGACGCGCGCATGGTGTTCGATGCGGTCGAACAGGCGCGGGTGGAATCGATCGGTTCGCTCCGGATGAGCGGGATGGGCGACAACATCAGCGCGATGAATGCGGAGAAATACGCCAAGGCGAACTTCTCCGGTATCAATCGCCAGGAAGACGCGCCCATCCAGGAAGCCGTCGCCATGCTGGTGCGCGAGAAGCTGACGGGCCAGAGGCCGCCGGAATCGGCCGGCCGGGTGCTCGATCTGTGGCGTCCCTTCATCGAGGAGAAGGCCGGCGCCGACCTCGACAGCCTGCCGTCGGCGATCAACGACCAGCAGGCCTTTGCCCGCGTGATCCGCCATATGCTGTCCTCCATGGAAATGGCCGAGGATGTCGGTGACGACACCGAGCAGAGCGAGGAGGAGAGCACCACCGACGAGGATCAGCCGCGCTCCAACGAGGAAGAGCAGGAAAGCGCCGAAGAGGAGGCCGGCTCCGAGCAGGCCCCCGCCGAGGAGAGCGAAGCTGCCCAGGAGCAGATGGACGACGGCGAGATGGACGGCGCCGAGATCTCCGACGACGACATGACGGAGGAGGGCGAGGAGGACAGCGAGACGCCGGGCGAAATGCGCCGGCCGGCAAGCCCCTTCGACGACTTCAACGAGAAGGTCGACTACAAGATCTTCACCCAGGAATTCGACGAGATCGTCACGGCCGAAGAGCTTTGCGACGAGGCCGAGCTCGAACGGCTGCGCGCCTTCCTCGACAAGCAGCTCGCGCATCTGCAGGGTGCCGTCGGGCGCCTGGCCAACCGCATGCAGCGCCGCCTGATGGCGCAGCAGAACCGCTCCTGGGAATTCGACCTGGAAGAAGGTTATCTCGATCCGGCGCGTCTCACCCGCATGATCATCGACCCGATGCAGCCGCTCTCCTTCAAGAAGGAGAAGGACACCAAGTTCCGCGACACGGTGGTGACGCTGGTCATCGACAATTCCGGCTCGATGCGCGGCAGGCCGATCACGGTTGCCGCGACCTGCGCCGACATCCTGGCGCGCACGCTCGAGCGCTGCGGCGTCAAGGTTGAGATCCTCGGGTTCACGACCAAGGCCTGGAAGGGCGGTCAGTCGCGTGAGAAGTGGCTGGCCGGCGGCAAACCGCCGACGCCCGGCCGTCTCAACGACCTTCGCCACATCATCTACAAGTCGGCGGACGCTCCGTGGCGCAGATCGCGCCGCAATCTCGGCCTGATGATGCGTGAAGGCCTGTTGAAGGAGAATATCGACGGTGAAGCGCTGATGTGGGCCCATGGCCGGCTGATGGCGCGGCCCGAACAGCGCAAGATCCTGATGATGATTTCCGACGGGGCGCCGGTCGACGATTCGACGCTGTCGGTCAATCCAGGCAATTATCTGGAGCGGCACCTGCGTGCCGTCATCGATCAGATCGAGACGCGCTCGCCGATCGAGCTTCTGGCCATCGGCATCGGTCACGACGTGACCCGTTACTATCGCCGCGCCGTTACCATCGTCGATGCCGATGAACTGGCCGGTGCGATGACCGAGCAGCTGGCGGCTCTCTTCGAGGACCAGGCCGCAACGGGTGGCAAGCGCGGCGGCATGCGCCGCGCCGGCTGAGTGCTGGAGAGACTCGGCGCCGTCAGACGGCGGCGTCGGAGACCTCTTGTTCGGCGATTTCGGCCGACGTCGCGCCCTTGTCCACGCCCAGCTGATTCTTGATCAGCTCGGCGATCTCTTCTTCGATCGCCTTTCGGGCTTCAGGGTCCATGGCTGCCAGCGATTCTTCGGTCAAGCCATTGTCGGCCAGATATTTGGCACGGATCATCTCGGCGAGGTCGAGGTGTGCCCATTTGGAGAACTCGGCAAGCAGGTCCTTAGGCCGGGTGCGCTCTTCCTTGTCGACCGAGGTGTCATAGGCCACGCTGTTTTCATCTTCCAGCGAGAAGCTCGATCCACCGCCATAAGACAGCAGCGCGTCGGAAAAGCCCTCGCCGCCGGAGCTGCCCGTCCGGCCGGAACGTAGCGTGGGGTTGGAATAATGAATGTCATTGGAAATGGAGATCATCGTCGGTCCTCGATAAAACCTGTCTGGCAATGTCGCCATGCTGACATGCCGAGCTTGTGCCTGACTGGGGGCGCGGTTTCTGCAGGCTGCGGACCAGAGCCCCCTATCGGGCCGGCGATGCCGTTTGACCCGTGGTGCGGACATGGCATAAGGGGCGCTTCGTCTGCCAAGCTGTCACGAGGTGCAAGCTCTTGCGATTCCGTCTCCCTCTTGTCCTCCTTGCCGCGCTGACCACATGTTTCTTCCGCGCGGATGACGGGCTCGCCCAGCAGGCATCAGTCCAAGCCACGGCGATCACGGCGTTCCGTCCGGGAACGGACGAGACGCGCTTCGGCCGGCTGGAGTTCGTCGGCGGGTTGGAGCTTTCCTCGTCGGAGCCGCTGTTCGGCGCATGGTCGGCCATCCGCTTCCTGCCCGATGGCCAGCATTTCCTCGGCGTGCTCGACACCGGCCACTGGCTGACCGGACGGATCATGCGGGACGGGCAGGGCAGGCTGTCAGGCCTCTCCGATGTCATGATCGCCTCCATGCTCGATGCCGACGGAGGCGGCGACCAGAGCAAATATCTGGTCGATGCCGAGAGCCTTGCGATCCGCGGTGAGGATGTGCTCGTCGGCTACGAGCAGCGTCATCGTGTATCGGGCTATCGTCCACTGTCTGCGATCGAGACGGCGCGGCCCTTCCGCATGTCCTTGCCGCTGCCCTTCCCCGTCAGCGAACTGCGTAGCAATGGCGGGCTGGAGACATTGGCCATCGCGCCTGAAACGAGCCCTTTGCGTGGCGGGCTCGTCGCGATCGCCGAAAAGAGCGTCGATGGCCGTGGCAATCTCTTCGCCGGCATCCTCGACGGACCTATGGCGGGCGCCTTCGGTGTGCGGCGACATGACGGTTTCGACGTGACTGACGGCGCCTTTCTGCCGAATGGCGACCTGCTGCTGCTCGAGCGGCGCTTCACCTTTGCCAGCGGCGTGGGCTTGCGTATCCGCCGCATCGACGGCGCCAGCCTGAAGCCGGGTGCGGTGGTCGACGGCGAAGTCATCCTCGAGGCCGGAATGTCGGAAGAGATCGACAATATGGAAGGCTTGGATGTGATGACGGCGCCCGACGGGTCGACGCATGTCATCCTGGTGTCCGACGACAACCATTCGATCCTGCAGCGGAGCCTGATGCTGGAATTCCGGCTCGTCGACTAAACGGAGTCGCGAGCCGGGACTCGACGATCAGATGGTGGTGCGCGCCGGCGCGGTCGCCGGCATGGGACGCAACACGCTCATCAGTGCGCCATAGGGCAGGAGCATAGCCACGCCGACCAGCATCTTCACGCTGAAGTCGCCGATCGCCCACGAGATCCAGCGCGGTGCCTCGGCAGCGAAAACGCCCAGCACCGGCGCCCATTCGATGGCAAAGCCGTCATTGGGGCCGATCAGGCTGAAGATCGGTGCAAAGGCGAGCGAGAAGAAGATGACCGTGTCCATGATCGAGCCGAGGATCGAACCGATCAGGGGCGCCTTCCACCAGGCGAGCTGGCGCAACCGGTTGAATACCGAGATGTCGAGCAGCTGGCCGACCAGATAGGCGGAGCCCGAGGCAACGGCGATGCGCGGCGAGGATGTGACAAAGGAAAGCGCCACGCCGACGACGAAGCCTATGAACACCACCTTGCGGGCAGTGCGCGGCCCGAACTGGCGGTTGGTAAGGTCGGTGACGAGAAAGGCGACGGGATAGGTGAAGGCACCGTAGGTCAGCAGATCGCCGAGCTGGATTCCCGCCAGTTCGCCCGAAAGCGGATACTGCACGAGAATGTTAGATGCGACCACGACGGCCGTCATCAGCAGGCTGTAGACAAGGATATGACGTATCGTCAGCATTTTTTTATCCTGGGTGATGCCACCAGTTGGAGTGATGATGTCTCGAAAAGGAAAAGGCTTGTACGGGGTGTGCCCGTTCAAGCCTTGCTTCCTTGTCGAAGAGGGAAGAAGTCGCTTATGCGGCTTCTGCGGTCTTCTTGACGATCTGGCGACGCAGCAGACGTGCGCGCATCGACAGTTCGTTTTCGTCTGCCTTCAGCAGGAAGGCGTCGAGGCCGCCGCGATGCTCGACAGAGCGCAGGGCTGCTGCCGAAACGCGCAGGCGGTAACGCTGGCCGAGAGCGTCCGAGATCAGCGTGACGTCGCACAGGTTCGGCAGGAACTTGCGCTTGGTCTTGTTGTTCGCGTGGCTCACATTGTTGCCCGACTGGACGCCCTTGCCGGTCAATTCGCAACTGCGGGACATGATACACCTATATTTTTCTTGGCCATCGCATCGCTTCCGGGCAAATACCGGCAAGGCGATCCAACAGCGTTTGATTGGAAAGTTGCGGTTCTATAGTCAGACTGGCCGGGCGCGTCAAGCCAAACCTTGGATTTTCCCGCGCGCTCGGGAGAAACCCGCTATTTTATTGCCATAGTCAGTGCCGAGGATGGTGCTCGTCGCGACTCGCCGGCGGTGGCGGTGCGAATGTCCCTGGGGGTCTGTCCTTGCGTTTACTCGGTCTTGTCTGCGCCCTTTTCGCCTTTGCCGTCCAGCCCGCGGCCGCTGAGACCGTGCGCTATCGCACGAACTACAAGGTCACGCTCGGCGCCCTTCCGATCGCGCGCGCCTCCTTCGTCACCGAGATGGACCAGGCGCGTTATACGATCACCGGCAGCTTCAACTCCTCGGCCATCGTCGACATCATCACCAAGATCTCCGCCAGGACCAACATCACCGGCACGCTTTCCGGTGATCGCATGCAGGCGGATCGTTACACGCTCGTCTATCAGAGCGGAAAGAAAAAGCAGACCTATGACGTGCGCTACCGCAATGGCGACGTGACCGAAACCGTCGTGCATCCGGAGCCGAAGCGGCGGCCGAGCAACTGGATCGCCGTCGGGCCCGAGGATCTGAAATCCGTGCTCGACCCGATCAGCGGCCTGATCATTCCCGAGGGGGAGGCGGCCTGTCCGCGTACGCTGCCGATCTATGACGGCGAGAGCCGGATGGATCTCGTGCTGACGCCGAAGGGGCGCGAGCGCTACAAGATCAACGACGTCGAGAGCGAGGCGATCGTCTGCGCGATCCGCTATGTGCCGAAGTCCGGTTTCCGCAAGGGGCGTAAGGACATCGAATACCTGCGCAAGGTCGAGGGCATGGAAATCTGGTTTGCCAAGACTGCCACCCGGAAGGTATATGCTCCGGTCTATGCACGCGTTCCCACGCAGATGGGAACGATCTATGTGTCGGCCGTGGAGTTCGACGGCTGAGGGGCCGCGGGTCAGATCCCCGCGAGGGGAGACGACGTGAAGACCAGGGCGACGCTAATCGGGTTCACGGCCATTCTGATGTGGTCGTTTCTCGCACTCATGACCGCTGCGTCCGGAACGATGCCGCCCTTCCAGCTGTCGGCGATCACCTTTGCCATCGGCAGCCTACCGGGCATCGTCACCTTTACGGTTCGGCCGGAGCGCATTCGCCAGTTGCGTCAGCCCGTGAAGGTCTGGGCGACGGGCGTGCTCGGCCTGTTCGGCTACCATTTTCTCTATTTTACGGCGCTGCGCAACGCGCCGGCGGTCGAGGCCGGGCTGATCGCCTATCTCTGGCCGCTACTGATCGTCGTCGGCTCGGCGCTCCTGCCGGGCGAGCGCCTGCGGTGGTATCATGTGGTCGGCGCGCTCGCCGGGCTGTCTGGCACCGTGCTGATCGTTGCCAAGAACGGTATTGCGTTCGATCCGGCCTATGGCTTCGGTTATCTTGCGGCCTTTGCCTGCGCCTTCACCTGGTCCGGCTATTCGCTTCTGACCCGGCGTTTCGAAGCCGTCTCGACCGATGTCGTCACCGGCTTCTGCCTGGCCACCTCGCTCCTGTCGGCCCTTTGCCATCTCGGCCTTGAAACCACGGTCTGGCCCGAGAGCGCATCGCAATGGGCGGCCGTCGTCGGGCTTGGCCTGTTCCCGGTGGGCCTCGCCTTCTATGCCTGGGATCACGGCGTCAAGAACGGCGACATCCAGATTCTCGGCGCCTCGAGCTATGCCGCGCCGCTCCTGTCGACGCTGATCCTCACGCTCTTCGGTTTTGCCGAGCCGTCCCTGCGCATCGCGATTGCTTGCGTTCTGATCACCGGTGGTGCCATCCTTGCCGCACAGGACATGATCCGCCGGCCGGCGAAGGCCAAGGCGGAAGTCTGAGCCGGGGGAGGCGGCGATGATGGAGGTGTTCGCGACAATCATTCTGGGCGTCGCGGTGGTCGCGGGTCTTTCCTATTTCGTCATCCTGCCAGGTCCGCCCAGCCATCGTCGCGTCGTCTGGAAGACGCTGCCGGTGCTGCTGCTGGCGCTCTATGCGTTTCTCATGGATGCGCCGGTGCTTCTGGTGCTGGCCCTTCTCCTCAGTGCGCTCGGCGATGCCTTTCTCGCCTATCCTGGCGAGAGAAATTTCATGGGCGGGCTTGCATCCTTCCTGCTGGCCCATGTGGCCTATAGCGTGCTGTTCCTCATGATCGGCCATCTCGGCTTTCTGCTCGACGAACCCGTGCGGCTGGCTGCTGCTGCCCTGCTCGTGGTGCTGGCGGCTGGCCTCGTCGTCCTGCTTTGGCGGCCGGCGGGCCGGCTCGCCCCGGCCGTCCTTGCCTATGCGAGCGTGATCGTCGCCATGGCGATCCTCTCGCTCAGCGTGCCGGCCGTCGTGGTCTTTGCCGGCGCCGCGCTATTCCTGTCGTCGGACATCGTGCTGGCGATCCACACCTTCCGGATGGATGAAAGCCATCCGTTGCGGGGGCTGGCCTCGATCTATGTCTGGGCCAGCTATTTTGCCGCCCAGCTCGTGCTCACACTGTCGCTCGTCGCGATCGCATCCTAGCCAGCCTCAGGCGACCAGCCGGGCGGGGCCATTTCGAAGCGCGCGTAGTCGAAGCCCGGCGCGACCGTGCAACCGACCAGCGTGTAGTCGCCGAGGCTCTCGGCCGCCTGCCAGCCATTGGCCGGAATGACCGCCTGCGGACGTTCGCCGCGCAAAAGGTCGGCGCCGAGCACGATCGTCTCGACCGTCTTGCCATCGGGTGCGCTGTAGAGCGCCAGCGGCGCTCCGGCATGGTAATGCCAGACCTCGACGGCGTCGCGCACCCGGTGCCAGTGGGATCGCTCCCCCGCTTTCAAGAGGTAGTAGATCGCCGTGGAATGGCCCCGCGGGCCGCCTGCTGTGTCACGAAAGGTCTCGACGAACCAGCCGCCTTCGGGATGCGGTTGCATGCCGAGCGTGTCGATCACGGCTTGAGCATCCATCAGAAATGATCCTTGCGCTTGCGGATTTCGGCAAAGACTTCCGTGTCGCTCGAGCCTTCCATCAGCAGGTTGCGGCGGATGGCCGGGTCTGCGGCGCGCAGGAAGGGATTGGTTTCCTTCTCCAGCCCGAGCGTCGTCGGAATGGTATACTCGCCGCGCTGCCGCCTTTCCTCGATCTCGGCGGCCCGTGCCTTCAGCCGCTCGTTGTCCGGGTCGATGGAAAGCGCAAAGCGGGCGTTCGACAGCGTGTACTCATGGCCGAAGTAGACGGCGGTCTCGTCCGGCAGGGCGGCGAGCTTCTGCAGCGAGTGCCACATGTCGGCCGCCGGTCGCTCGAACAGCCGGCCGCAGCCGAGCGCAAACAAGGTGTCGGCGGCAAACAGCAGCTTGTCGTCCGGCAGGTGGTAGCAGACATGGCCCGCGGTGTGGCCTGGGGTCTCGATCACCCGCACCGTATGCCCACCAAAATCGAAGCTGTCGCCGTCGCCGACCGCCTGGTCCAGGCCCGGGATTGCGACCGCCTCTTCGCGCGGGCCGATGATCTCGCAGCCGTATTTCTCCTTCAGGGCCAGGTTGCCCTCGACATGGTCCCCATGGTGATGGGTGGTGAAGATATGGGTGATCTTCCAGCCGCGCCGCTCGGCGGCAGCCACGATGGCATCGAATTCCGGCGCATCGATCGAGGCCGTCACGCCGGTTTCCGGACAGTGGATGAGAACGCCGAAATTGTCGCTTCGGCAGGGAAAGACGTCGAGGTCGAGGGGTTTCATCAGGCCTTCATCCCTTCTGATGGCATCGCCGAAATGTAGCGCCTCCCGCCTTGAAGTCCATCCGCCGCCTGCTAACAATGGCGCCATGCATGTCGATATCGTCGATCTCCGCCAGTTCTATCATTCCATGCTGGGCCGCATGGCGGAGCAGTCGATCGCCATGGCACTGTCGTCGCTGTGGGCGCGCCTGCCGCAGGAGCGTCTCGTGGGTATCGGTTATGCCGTCCCCTTCCTCGACCGTTTCCGTACCGATACCGAGCGCACCTTTGCCTTCATGCCGGCCGGGCAGGGCGCGGTGAACTGGCCGGTCGGCGAGCCGTCTTCCACCGCATTGGTGTTCGATGAAGAGCTGCCGCTGCCGGACGCCTCCATCGATCGGGTGCTGATGGTGCACTCGCTGGAATTCGCCGAAAATCCCCGCGAGACGCTGAAGGAGATCTGGCGGGTGCTGGCGCCCGGCGGGCGTCTCGTCATTGTCGTACCGAACCGACGGGGGGTCTGGGCGCGCATGGAACACACCCCCTTCGGGTCCGGGCGCCCTTATTCGCGCGGCCAGCTGACGGCACTATTGCGCGAGACGAACTTCACGCCCGGGGCAAGCGCCGAGGCGCTGTTCTTCCCCCCGTCGAGGATCCGCGCGCTTCTGAAGTTGCGCGGCAGCTTCGAGCGCATGGGGCGCATGCTCTGGCCGGCCTTCTCCGGTGTCATCGTCGTCGAGGCGCAGAAGCGGCTCTACCAGGGACTGCCGGTGGCATCGCGGGCCTCCCGACGCGTCTTTGCCCCGGTTCTGGCGCCGCAGGGCGTGCCGACGACCCGCTCTGCGCCTTGAGGCATAGCGCCGCTCGACCCCTCTCGACCCTCGACAAAACCGCCTTTCCGTTCTAATGGCTCTCATCCCCTATTGCCGGGCGCCAGCCCGGATTTTCAACGACAGAGAGCCATTTCGATGAGCAGCGAAACCATGAAGCCCACCCCGCGTCCGGGTATCCTCGACATTGCCGCCTACGTGCCCGGCAAGGAGCATGCCCCGGGCGTCGCACGGGTCTTCAAGCTGTCCTCGAACGAGACGCCGATGGGTCCGAGCCCCAAGGCGATTGATGCGTTCAAGCAGAGCGCCGGCCATCTGGAAATCTACCCCGACGGGCAGGCGACGGCGCTGCGCGAGGCGATCGCCGAGGTGCACGGCCTGAACAAGGCCAATATCCTGTGCGGCAACGGTTCCGACGAACTGCTCGGCCTGCTCTGCCATGTCTATCTCGGCGCGGGCGACGAGGGCATCATCACTGAGCACGGCTTCCTCGTCTACAAGATCCAGATCATGGGCGCAGGCGCGACCCCGGTCGTGGTCAAGGAAAAGGACTGCACGGTCGACGTCGATGCGATTCTGGCCGCCGTAACGGAGAGGACGAAGATCGTCTTCCTCGCCAATCCCGGCAATCCGACTGGCACCTATGTTCCGGCAAGCGAGATCCGTCGTCTGCATGCCGGCCTGCCGGGCAATGTCATCCTCGTGCTCGACGCGGCCTACGCGGAATATGTCCGCCGCAACGACTACCAGGCCGGGATCGAGCTCGTCTCGGGTGCCCGCAATGTCGTCATGACCCGCACCTTTTCCAAGGTCTACGGCCTTGCGGCGCTGCGCGTCGGCTGGGCCTATGCGCCGCTGGAGATCATCGATGCGCTCAACCGCGTTCGCGGTCCGTTCAACATGAACGCGCCGGCGATCGCCGCTGGTGCCGCTGCCGTGCGCGACCAGGACTTCGTCGCCATGGCCGTCGAACACAATCTGACCTGGGTCGGGAAGGTCACGACGGCGCTCTCCGCGCTCGGCCTCAAGGTCACGCCCTCGGTCGCCAATTTCGTACTGATCCACTTCCCGGAGATCGATGGCAAGCGCGCGGCGGAAGCCGACGATTTCCTCACCAGCCGCGGCTTCATCCTGCGCGCGGTGCGCGGCTATGGCTTCGCCAATTCCCTGCGCATGACGATCGGCAGTGAAGAGGCCAATCGCGGCGTGATCGACGCGCTCACCGAGTTCATGGGGCGCGGCTGATGGCTGAACCGCTGTTTGATCGCATCGCGCTGATCGGTATCGGCCTCATCGGCTCGTCGATCGCCCGCGACGTCAAGGCGCTCGGCCTGGCAAAGGAAGTCGTGGTTTCGACCCGCAGCCCGGAAACGCTGAAGCGTGCCGAGGAACTGCAGCTCGGCACATCCTATGCTCTGTCGGGGGCCGATGCCGTCGAAGGGGCCGATCTTGTCATCGTGTCGGTGCCGGTTGGTGCCTCCGAGGCGGTCGCCCGCCAGATCGCCCCGCATCTGAAACCCGGCGCGATCGTCACCGATGTCGGCTCCACCAAGGCCTCCGTCATTGCGCAGATGGCGCCGCACATGCCGAAGAACGTCCATTTCATTCCCGGCCACCCGCTGGCGGGGACGGAAAAGTCGGGCCCCGACGCGGGCTTTACCGGTCTTTTCCAGGGACGCTGGTGCATTTTTACGCCGCTCCCGGGAACCGACGCGGCGGCGCTCGCAAAGCTCAAGGCCTTCTGGGAGGCCCTGGGCTCAAAGATCGACGAGATGGATCCGGGCCACCACGACAAGGTGCTCGCTATCGTTTCGCACCTGCCCCACATCATCGCCTACAACATCGTCGGCACGGCGGACGATCTGGAGACGGTGACGGAGTCGGAGGTGATCAAGTATTCGGCCTCGGGTTTCCGCGACTTCACCCGTCTGGCCGCCTCCGATCCCACCATGTGGCGTGACGTGTGCCTGCACAACAAGGATGCCATCCTCGAAATGCTGGCCCGCTTCTCGGAGGATCTCGCCTATCTGCAGCGGGCGATCCGCTGGGGCGAGGGCGACAAGCTGTTCGAACTGTTCACCCGCACGCGCGCCGTTCGTCGCTCGATCATCGAGGCCGGCCAGGACGTCGACGTACCGGACTTCGGCCGCCACTCGCTCGACAAGAAGGCCTGACCCGTTCGGG
Organism: Rhizobium sp.; assembly: GCA_036722275.1. Classification (GTDB taxonomy): domain Bacteria; phylum Pseudomonadota; class Alphaproteobacteria; order Rhizobiales; family Rhizobiaceae; genus Allorhizobium. The sequence goes on from DAIMJJ010000021.1 coordinate 20,798, forward strand.
CCGTCAGAGCGGCGGCAGAACGGCGACCGGGATGATGCCGATCAGCACGACGCCGTTGGCGATCGTCAGGTCGGCCTCACCCTTGTCCTTGCCGGCAAACATGGCATCCAGCACCTTTGAGGCGTTGTCGATCGTCTCGTCTTCGTCGGGAAAGCCCTGACGCAGCGCCTCCTGCCATGCCTTGATGCCTTCGATCTCCACATGCAGCTTGCCGGAAAGCATGCCGTCATTGCCCACCGATACCGGGCCGGACAGTGTCAGGACACGGCCCTCGCCCATATCGGCGACCAGCCTGCGGATCTCGCCCTTGCTGCCATAGAGGCCCTCGCCACGGTCGCCCTGGAGGTCGAGATATTTCGCCTTGCCGATCAGCGTCATGTCGATGCTGGCCGACAGCGGCGGGAGCGCCGGCGGCTGCTCCTTCAGGGACAGAACCGCGTCGCGTGTCAGCACGGCCAGATCGAGGTCTTCACCGGATCGACGCACATGCGCCTCCGCATGCGGGGTTCTGGCTTCCACCGTCTGGCCGTCGATCTGCGCCGTCAGCAGCCCTTGCAGATCCTTGACCTCGACCGAGCTCCGGTCGAGCCCGTCCAGACCGGCATTCAGACTGGATCGCAGCTGCGTCCATTGCAGGGCCAGCGAAAATCCGAGGCTCGAACGGACCTGTCCTGGTCCGTCCAGCTCCCACAGCGCATGGCCCGGCGCATAGATCTGCGCCGCCGACCGCAGCGCGCCGAAGGTGGCCGACAGGCCGTGAAAATGGTCGTCGATCGCCAGTTGCGAGCAGGTGACGCCGATGCGGAACGGATAGCCCCCGACCTTCATGTCGGCGCATCTGGCCTCGATGGCCGCCGGATTGTCGCCGCCGATCAATTCCGCGAGTTTCTTTTCCAGCGCCCCTGCCGCGGCAAACCACAAGCCGCTATAGACGAGAATGGCCAGCGCAACGGCAATGGCGAGTCGCGTGATCTTGCGACTGGCAGTGCTGCGGTTTTCCTCACGCGACGTTGCCATCAGGCGCTCCAAACGTAAAATGATGATCCGGCAATGATACCGGATTTCTGGAATGACCGGCGATATGGACGAATTTTGGGTGTTTGGCTACGGATCGCTCATGTGGAATCCGGGCTTTTCCTACGAGGAGCGCATGCAGGGACGAATGATCGGCTATCGCCGCTCGCTCTGTGTCCGCTCCTGGCATCATCGCGGAACCCAGGACAGGCCCGGCCTGGTGCTCGGTCTCGACCGCGGTGGTTCCTGCCGCGGCGTGGCCTTCAGGGTGTCCCCGGAAAACCGTGAGGAAACGGTCGAATATCTGCGCGAACGCGAGCTGGTGACCCATGTCTATCTCGAGCGGTCGCTGCCGGTTAGGCTCGATGACGGGCGCCGGGTGCAGGCGCTCACCTACGTGGTCGATCGCAGCCATCATCAGTATGGCGGGGCCGTATCGGTCGAGGAGGCGGCGATGATCGTCAATCAGGCTGCCGGCGTGTCGGGTCCCAATCCGGTCTATGTCGCCAACACGGTCGCGCATCT
>DAIMJJ010000021.1:22436-31264 GCA_036722275.1 Rhizobium sp.
CCGGGGAAGCGCAGGAACTTGCGGCGCGGCCAGAACAGGCCCGGATGCATGGCAACCGGCACCACCGGCACGTCGAGATCGCGGTAGATGCGTGCGATCCCGTATTTATAGGCCGGCTCGGCGCCGGCGGGCCGGCGGGTGCCTTCCGGGTAGATGATCAGCTGGCGGCCTGCTGCCATTTCTTCCTTGGCCCGCTCCATCACCTTGACCATGACCTTGCCACGGGCGCCGCGATCGACCGGGATCATCTTCTGGCGGGCGACATACCAGCCGAAGATCGGGATCCACATCAGTTCGCGCTTGAGGATGTAGACCGGATCGTCGAGCCAGGGCAGCAGCGCATAGGTGTCCCACAGCGACTGGTGCTTGGGTGCCAGGATGTAGCCGCCCTCCGGGATGTTCTCGAGCCCCTCCACCGTGAAGGTCGTGCCCACGACCTTTTCCATCAGCCAGTGGTTCGAGCGCGCCCAGTTCTTCGGGATGACGAAGGCCTTCTTGCGCGGTGCAAGAAAGTAGTAGGGCGACAGCAGGATCATCTGCAGGATCAGGCTGGCATAGAACAGCGTATTGAAGAGGATCGAACGGAGGATGATCATCGGAAGGCTTTCCTCGGGCGGGGCGTGGCAGCGTCCCTAACGCAAATTTGCAAGGATAAAAAGCGCTGCCTGCCGATTTCCTTGGAGGCTCAGTCGCTCATCTTGGCGGTCGAGCGCAGGCCGTCGCCGACACCCCAGCCGATGATGCCGCGGGCATAGGCGACCAGCGTCTTGCCATATTCAGACAGAAGCGTGCGCAGCACGTCCGGATTGGCATACCAGTCGGTATGTTTGAGGTCGGAATTGACCACCGGATAGGGGATATAGGTGGTCGCCCGGTCGCGGCGACGCAGCTCAATCAGGCTGCGGGGCATGTGATAGTTGTTGGTGACCACCAGCACCGAGCCATAGCCGTGGTCGTGGATCCAGCGAGAAATCTCGCTGGCATTGCCGATCGTGTCGAGCGCCTCGTAGCCGACATCGACGCAGCATTCGAAGAGATCCGGCGAACTCTGGGTCATCCTGCGGATCTGGGCGGGCGAGGTCGTCGGATGGGCGCCGGAGATCAGGAGCCTGCGGCCGGAGCCGCGCCGCAGGAGTTCGACCGCCTGGTCGATGCGCTGGTAGCCGCCGGTCAGTACGACGATGGCATCCGCGCGTGCTTGCAGGGGAGGGGCAAGCGTCGTGACCGAATCGGCGAACCACAGGAAGCCGGCCAGAACCACCGCCACGAGGAAGATCGCAAACAGGCCGCCGTACCGCAGGACACGACGCAAGCGGCCGCGGCGGGCGAAGAGGCCGCCGATGCTGCGCTGCGGCTGTTGCTCGCGGAATGCTCTGTCGCGACTCATCTGGCCCATCGTCATGTCTCGTGCATAGCGCGCTTATTCCATGCGGAACAGGCGGCTTTGTGGCATTCAACAGGCATTCGCCGCCTCAGTCGACCGGCAGCCCACCGGAGCGGGCCGGGTCGGAGCGGATCAGATCGATCTCATAAATGGTACGGATCACAGTGAGCCGCGCCGTCAGCGTGGTCAAAAGCGCGATCACGATCATGGTCGCGAAGATGCCGAGATATCCGAGATAGCCGATCGAGAAGGTCCCAAATAGCGCCGCCGCCTGATCGCTCTCGGGGGTCGCGAGCGAGCGGCTCTGCCAGTAGCCGGCGAGCGCAAACAGCGTCGCCGCCAAGAGACCGCCGGCGGCCGCGCCCTTGAGGCTGATCTTCAGGAAGTGCTTCTGGAACTCCTGGGCGACGAAGGAGCCCTCCGCGCCGACGAAGTGCAGTACCTCGATGATGTGGCGGTTGCCCGACAGCGCACCGCGCGTGGCAAAGACGACGGTCAGCACCATGGCGGTGAAGACCAGCACGAGCACGCCGGAGCCGATCAGCACCGTCGTGCGGGCCATCTGCACGAGCCGGTCGACCCAGGTCCGGTGATCGTCGAGAAAGGCTTGTGGCACTTCCGTCTTCAACAGTTCGCGCATGGCGGCGAAGTCCGGCGGATTGGCCTCGTCGATAGTGATGATGACGAGGCGCGGCACCGGCAGCTCGGCGAGGTCGAGGCCCTGGCCGAGCCACGGCTCCAGCAGCCGGGCGGTGGCGTCGTCGTCCATGATCTGGCCTTCCTTGGTGCCGACGAAGGTCAGCGCCACGTCGCGGGCCTTGATCAGCGCCTGATCCATGTCGAGGCCATCTTCGGGCTTGATCTGGATGGTGATCTCTCGGGCGATCTGGCTCTGCCAGCCGGCGGCCGTGGCGCGCACCATGCTGACCGCGCCGAGCGTCAGGCAGGCGAGGAAGGCCATGATGGCGATCACCACCATCAGCGCATTGCCCTGGATGTTGGAGGGCGGCAGGATGGCACCGGTCGGGCGGACCGTCATCTGTGTGCGGCGCGGGGTCTGCTGCTGACCCTGGTTGCGCTGGGCTGGGCGGTCGCGGTCAGTCATAGATGTCCAGCCGTCCGTCAGTGAGGATCATGCGCCGTGCGTCCACCTGGTCCATCAGCGCCAAGTCGTGGGTCGCGATCACGACGGCGGTGCCCAGCCGGTTCAGTTCGAGGAAGAGGCTGAGCAATCGTCGGGCCATCGGCGGATCGACATTGCCCGTGGGTTCGTCGGCGAGCAGGATCTCCGGCCGGTCGATCAGCGCGCGGGCGATCGCCACACGCTGCTTCTCGCCCCCCGACAGCACCGGCGGCAGCACGTTGATGCGCTCGCCGAGCCCGACCCATTTCAACAGTTCCAGCACGTCGTTGCGGTAGCTGCCCTCGTCCTTGCCGCGCACCCGCAGCGGCAGCGCCACGTTCTCGTAGGTCGTCAGATGGTCGAGCAGCTGGAAGTCCTGGAAGACGATGCCCACCCTCCGGCGCAGCATCGGCAGTTCCGAGCGCGGGATCTTGGTGATGTCGCGTCCGAAGCTGCGGATCAGCCCGCGCGTCGGCTGCAGCGACATGAACAGCAGGCGCAGCAGCGTGGTTTTGCCCGCCCCCGACGGCCCGGTCAGGAACTGGAAGGAACGCTTCGGAATATCGAAGGTCAGGTCGCGGAGGATCTCCGGTCCCATTCCATAACGCAGGCCGACATTTTCGAAATGGATCAAGGGCTCAGCCAGTCTGACAGATCGCGTGGGGTCTGCACCATGTTAACGAAGCGGGTTAACAGCCGGTAAATCTCGCCCGAAAGATCGCCCGTTCCGAGGGATCTTTTCGAAGCATTAACCATTTGAATTTACGTCTGGAGGGGATTCGTTTCAATGCCCAGATTTGGCCGGCCGGCTGGTCTCAACGAAAGGCACCGGAAAGATGAACGCATTCCGCTCGAGACGAGAGCCGGCAGAGCCTGGTATCGACCTTCTGCCTCCCGCCCGGCCACGGCGTCCGCAAAGGCCGGCCATGGCTGCGCATGCCGACGTTATTGATGCGCATTTCGTGACCGTGCCGACCCGCGAAGCGCCGCGCCGTGCCGAGGCTACCCGTGGGTCGAACGATAACCGTCGACCGTTCGCAGCCGCCCGTCCTCTCCCGGTCAACCGCTGGGCCGGCTTGGCCGGCGACCCGTTGCGCCGGACCGAAGGGCTTCTTCAGGGTCTTTCCGATCGCGGCTTTGCCGCCTTTGTCGCCCTCGTCTTCGTCGTCACTTTTGCGATTGCCGGGCTGATCGCCGGTGCGCCGGTCGAGCAGGCGAACGCGCGTCCGCTGGACATCACCCATGTCAGCCTCACGCCGCGCGATGACGACGGCATGCGCATTCTCCAGGTCAATGCGATCATCGAAAACCGCAGCGAGGCGAGAAGCCCCGTCCCGAAGCTGCGGGCCGACCTCATTGCCGATGGTCAGATCATTGCCAGCACCTATATCGCGGCGCCGGCCGCAGAAATTGACGCCGGCCACAGCCGCGGCATCACGGCAAGATTGCTGCATCCCGGTGGAAAAACGCCGGAACTGCGGCTTTCCTTCGAGGAAACGGGTGCCTGAGACGCTCGCATGTGCTATCCGCCATGACTTTCCACGGCCGCCCCTTCGCGTTCGGCCGCTCGTCAGCGCCTGAAGGAGTAAGCCATGCCCGTCGTCCGCGGAAAGAACATCGAACCGCTCTACACCGCTCGGCAGATCGACGAGCGCAATCACCAGCTTGCGGCACAGATCGCCAAGGGACCGGCGAAGGACCTGCTCGTCATCGCGGTGCTCAAGGGGTCCTTCATCTTCGCCGCCGACCTCATCCGGGCGCTGCATGACGTCGGGCTGGCCCCGGAAGTCGAGTTCATCACGCTGTCCAGTTATGGCACAGGCACTGTCTCGCAAGGGGTCAAGATCGTCAAAGACATCGACAGCGATGTCCACGGACGGGACGTCCTGCTGATCGACGATATCCTCGAATCCGGTCGCACGCTGAAGTTCGCCAAGGAACTTCTCTACGAACGGGGTGCCTCCAACGTCTCGATCGCCGTCCTGCTCGACAAGAAGGTGAAGCGCAAGGAAGAGCTTGAGGCGGACCATGTCGGCTTCGAATGCCCGGATTACTTCGTCGTCGGCTACGGCATGGACGTCGCCTATGCCTTCCGGGAACTCCCCTTCGTCGGCGTCGTCACCGGAGACGCGGAGCCGGCCTGAGCCTCTCGCCGCATAGATGTCTCGACCTTCGGGCTGAGAGTACTTGTTAACCATGGGGGCCTTCGGCCCCCTTTCTGTTTACCGATCGCAAACGAAACTCTGGTGATTTCGCTCTCGGACAATGAATGGACCGGGAGCAAGGCGATCATGGCGAGAATCCTCATTACGGAAGACGAAGATTCGCTCCGCTCCTTCGTGGCGCGTGCCTTGCGCCTTGACGGTCACGAGACCTTCGAAGCCGCCGACGGTGCCGAGGGCCTCGAGCGGCTGGCCGAGGAACGCTTCGACCTGCTGCTGTCGGATATCCGCATGCCGGTGATGGACGGCATCGAGCTCGCCCACCGGGCACACTCCGATTTCCCGGGTCTCAAGATCCTGCTGATGACGGGCTATGCCGAACAACGCGAGCGGGCGGACGACCTGTCCACCAAGATCATCGACGTTGTGTCGAAGCCCTTTGCTCTACCGGAAATTCGCGAGGCGGTGGCGCGCGCCCTGGCAAGCTGAGCCATCCTCAGCGCAAGTGATGGGCAGCCGTTAGGCTGTGCGCATCACTGAATGTCGAGCAAGCGTTCGAGATAACGGCGTTCGAGGTCGGGGCCGGCATTCTCGCCGAGCTTCTTGCGGATCGCCTCCAGAATCTCCCGCGCACGCTGCACGTCGATTTCGTCGGGCACGTTGACGCGTTCGCCGAAATCGGGGCCGGAGGAAGCGCGCGGACGGCCGAGCGGATCACGATCGTTCTGGTTGCCCTGGCCCTGACCCTGCTGCTCGCCCTGGCCCTGCTGGCCACGCATGGCCTGCATCATCTGGTTCATCATGTCGCGCGCGCCCTGGCGAAGCGCCTCGAGTGCCTTGCCCTGACCTTCGACCGCACGTTCGCCCTGGCTCTTGCCCAGCGCCTGGCCGGCGCCGCGCATTTCGCGCTCGGCCTGGCCGAAGCCTTCGCCGGGCTTGATACCCATGTCGCCCAGCCCCTTCTGCAATTCGTTCAGCTGCTTGCCGAGCGCGTCCTGCTGGGCGCGCAGGTTCTTGAGCGCCTCGCGCAACTGTTCCGCGGTCATCCGGTCGGTCGGCGATCCCTGCTCTCCGTCCTGTTGACCCTGCTGCTGTTGTTGTTCCCCGCCCTGCTGCTGCCCGTCTTCGCCTTCGGGCGGCATCTGTTCGAGGAATTCTCCGTCCTCGCCGCCCTCGGGGTCGCCGCGCTGCATGCGGTCCTTCAGCGCCTGGTCAAGCCGGAAGGTCTCGTCCATCAGCTTCTGCTGTTGCTGCATGATCTCGCCGAGCTTGTCGATCTGCTGGCGCATCTGGCTGTTCTCCTGCTGCTGGCCGCCGCGTTGCGGGCGCCCGGCCTGCAGGTTGTTCATCATGCGCTGGAGTTCGGAGAGCATCTGGCGCGCCGCATCGCGATTGCCGGAGCGGGCCAGGTTCTCGATCTGGTTCATCATGTTTTCCAGATCGCGCTGGCGCAGCACGTTCTGGGCCGACTGCTGCTGCTGCTGGCCTTCCGCATTCGGCTGACGTTCCGCCATCGCGGCCATGAATTCCTGCATGGCGGCCCGTAGCTCGTCCATCAGCTTCTTGATCTCGTCGTCCGGCGCATTGCGCTCAAGCGCCTCGGCCAGCGCCTGCTGGGCGTCGCGCAGCTTGCGCTCCGCGAGCGACAGGTCGCCGCCGTCGATGCCAAGCGCAATCTCCCAGAGATAGTCGGCGGTGTTTTCGAGATCGCCGGTCGAGCGCGCGAGCTTCATGCGCGCCTGTGCCGATTGCAGGAGCAGATAATGCGTGGTGTTGGGAATGGTCTCTTCCGGGCGAATTTGCAGCGCTTCATTGAGCGCGATCGCCTGGCGTAAATCGCGAATGTCGAGTGCAAAGACCTGCCGCTCCTCGGCGACGGCGGCCGCCAGTGGCTCGACGAAGGCGCGGGCCGGAAGCGTCATCTCGTGTGGGGGGCTGCGCCCCGTCTGTCCGGCGCCGTCGGTCGCAACAAGCGTGATGCGGACCTTGCGGCCCGACAGCGGATGCTCGGTCATGTTGCGGCTGGAGAGCCCCTTGGCATCGCGGGCATTGTGACGCGGCAGATCGAGCTTGTAGTCCGGCAGGGCATAAAGCGGGATCGCATCGGCCTTTTCTTCCAGCGGCTCGATTTCGGCATGGGCCTTGGCCAGCCCGTAATCGTCCCTGGCGGTGAAGCCGATTTCCAGCGCACCATTGGCGCTGCGGCGCGGCTGGCCGTCGAAGGCGATCTCCGGCGCCTTGTCGGGAATGACCTCGATCGACCATTTGCGCCCGGCGACCATCAGTTCGCCGCTCGTCTCCAGCGCCCATTCGTGAACGCGGGCGCCGTTTGCCGATCCAGCGGGACCGGCTTGCGCCGTGGCCCTTGCAGGCTCGTCCGCGGGCTCGTCATCATCGGTGGGAGGGACCATTGCCCCGATATCGAGCACCGTGCCGTTATCGGCGCGGCGGAAGAGGACTTTCTCGTCCGGATTGCCGCCGCTGATGCGAACGGTCGCCTGCGCCTTTTGCGGAACGCGTGCCTTGCCGTTCACCTGGCCGTCCGGCACGCTGGCCAATTGTCCGTCGCGGCCCGAGAGGAAGACCGGCGGCTGGCCGGTATAGGGTGGCGGGGTGATCCAGGCGTCGATCCTCAGGCCGGGCGCGTCATTGGCGCCCGGCTGCTGACGAAAGGCGTCGGCAATGACGCCGGCGCCGTTCGAGCCGGAATAGGCGAGAGCCGTGACGAAGAGAAGTGCCGGGATGGTGCGCAGCGCATAGCGGTCGAAGCGGGCAATGTCCGGCCGCGGCAGCCCGGCATCGAGGGCGGCAATCGTTTCGGCCATGCGCCGCTGGTGCTCGACCCAGAGCGCCCGGGCAAAGGGCGTGTCGAAGGCGGGTTCGTCATCCTGCACGGCCACCGGCTGGTGCGGCAGCTGGTTGCGCTCCTCGAGCAGCCGGTCGGCCTCTTCGGCGGCCGGCCAGCGCAGGCGGGCGAAAGGCAGAAGATTGGCCACGAAGGCGAAGGTGAGGATGAAAACGAGCCCGAGGCGAAGGATGTCGGGCAGTTGCCGATAGATGCCGAGCCAGGCGAGCGACACGAAGATCGCCGCGATGCCGGCAAGCGGAAGAAACAGCGGCAGGAGGCGTTCTGAGAACAGCACGAGCCGGGCGAGCAGGCGTTTGATTGCCACCCGCCGCGCCAGCGCCGGGTCGGTGCGAAAAGCACCTTTGCTCGTGCCACCCGGCTGAAGGGCCATCCGTCGGGTCTCCGTTGTGCCCGCGGCTCGCCTCTTAGCGATCATGGCGCGGCTTGACTGTCCTTAACGCGGGTAAGGATAGCATCCTTTGTGGCGAAGACGAGGGCGAGCCGGCTACCGACCCCGCTTTTTTGAGCCGGTCGCCGAAAAGTGAACGTCGGGCGGCGCCGTGTCAGGCCAGCCAGGCCGGCACAGAATCGAGCGCGATCATGTCCTCATAGCTCGGCCGCGGACGAATCACGTGGAATTCTTCACCCTTGACCAGCACTTCCGGGATCAGGCGACGGGTGTTGTAGGTGCAGGACTGGACCGCGCCATAAGCGCCAGCCGAGCCGACCGCCATCAGGTCGCCGGCCCGCGGCATGGCCATCTCGCGATCGAGCGCCAGATAGTCGCCGGTCTCGCAGACCGGGCCGACGATGTCGGCGCGGATGCGCGGGGCATTGGCGGCCGAGATGACCACCGGGCGGATCTCGTGGTGCGCGTCATAGAGCGTCGGACGGATCAGGTCGTTCATGGCGGCGTCGACGATGACGAAGGTCTTGTCGCCACCGTCCTTCACGTAGATGACTTCCGTCACCATGATGCCGGCATTGCCGACGATCAGGCGGCCCGGCTCGGCGACGATCTTGCAGTTGAGGCCGGCCAGCTGTTCCAGCACCACCTTGGCATAGGCAGTCGGCTCCGGCGGCGGGTTGTTGTCGTCCTTGTAGGGAATGCCGAGGCCGCCGCCGATATCGACATGCGAAATCACATGGCCGTCGGAGCGCAGCGTGTCGACCAGTTCGCGCAGCAGCCGGAAGGCATCCTCGAACGGTTGCATCTCGGTGATCTGGCTGCCGATATGCATGTCGATGCCCGAGACTTCGATACCCGGCAGAGAAGCTGCGCGGGCATAGACGGCGCGGGCGCGGTCAAAG
>DAIMJJ010000022.1:0-31166 GCA_036722275.1 Rhizobium sp.
GATCGACAGCATTTCGGCACTAGCCGGCACGGGCCAGTGAGTGGCAACAACCGCCGAGCACTGACCCCGATCGGGCTGGCAGATCTTGGTGATGTCGGTCCTGTCGGTGGTCGTCGCCGCCCGGCTCACTGCATGGGGTTGACATTCCATCCACGCGTCAAAGCTCGGCAAGCCGTCCGATCTGCTGGATGAAGAGGGCAAAGAGCTCCGATTGGCTGGAGATGTCGAGCTTCTGGTGAATGTTCTTGCGGTGGATCTTCACCGTCCCATTGGCGATCCCCAGTCGCTGGGCGATGGCGGCGTTCGAGTGGCCCCGCAGGATGAGCGCCGTGATCTCGATCTCGCGCGGCGTCAGCACGCCATTGGTCATGCTCGAGAGCGCCGCATTAATCGGGTCGCGCTCCTGTGGCCCGCGTGATGGTGCGGTTAGGCCGGATGCATCGCCGTTCAGGCTCCAATGTCGCTCCGCCAGGCATCGCAACACCGGTTCCGCTTCCTTGACCGCCTTGAGGTCCCGTTGTCCGAAGGCTGCGGAGGCTTCCGGGCGGGTGAAACTGACCACCAGGCCGGTCCAGCCGGCGGGACGGCACACGATGCCGATCTCGTCGCGGATGCCGGTCAGCACATAGTGCTGCCGATAGTATTCGGAGGAATAGAAGTGGTCGGGCGCCATGTCCTTGAGCCGGCGCACTCCGACGCCCTTTGGATCGATCGCCGCGGCATAGAAGGGGTCAAGCAGGTAGGGACCGGACGCATAAGCATCGATCACCGTGGCCGCCCTGGCCGGATCGATGTTGTGATAGAGGCAGGCCGGGCGGTCCGAGCCTGAATAGGCAAATACCATCAGGATGTCGAAGTCGAGGATGGTGCCCAGCGCGGCCTTGAGCAGCCCGGCAAACGGGGCGGTGCCCACCGCTCCCATGGCCTCGGCTATCGTCAGGTTCCACGCCGCAAAGCCCTTGTGCACGCTCAGACCCCTCCTCGCGCCCTGTTTCGAGCGCCAATCCTTGGCAGTTGCCGCCCGGATCGATCTATCCCCATCGGGATATTTTCATGCCTTGAGGACGACCATAAAGTCCAGAGAATAAAGAGAAGAACGACAATGGCCAATCCAGATACAAATACCAACGATTTCAAGTCTACACTTCAGTCTCTTGACGCCCGTGCCGTGCATATCGGTATGGTCGACCCGGAAGGCGAGTTCCGCGACAAGCTGGTTTCCGCTGACAAGGCGGCTAAGCTTGCTGGCGGCGCCTATCCCTTCTGCGAGGTCCTTTATTTCTGGGACATCGCCGAGCAAACCTACCGCGACGGCGCCTTTGTCGATCGTCCGGCCCGGATTTTCACCGACACTTTGCGGGCCTATCCGTTCGCCGAGCAGACGGCACTTTGCCTCGCCGATTTCGACGGCGACTTCGGCCGGCGCTCCCCGCGCAATGTCTGTATCGCCCAGATCGAGCAGGCGTCTGAAATGGGCTTCGATGTCCTGTCCGCCTTCGAGTTCGAATTCTTCGTCTTCGACGAGACGGCCGAGAGCCTGAGAGCCAAGAACTATCGCGACCTCACGCATTTCGCCCAAGGCAATCGCACCTACTCGCTTCAGACGTCTGCGCTTTACGGTGACCTGCTCGCCGGGCTGGAGCAGACCATGAACCGCATGGATGTTCGTCTCGACGCCATCCACACCGAACTCGGGCCGGGCTGTTTCGAGGCGCCGCTCACCTATGCGCGCGGCATGAAATCGCCGGACGATGCCATGCTGTTCAAGAACTTCGCCCGTGCCTATTTCGCGCGTAACGGCAAGACCGTGAGCTTCATGTCCAAGCTCTCGCCGGACCTGTCGGGGCAGTCCGGGCACCTGCACATCTCGCTGCGCGACAAGGCCGGCAATGCGGTCTTCTCCGATCCCGCAGCCCCGGACGGGCTCAGCCGGGCCGCACGGCATTTCATCGGTGGCCTGTTGCGCTACATGCCGGAATTGCTGGCCATGTGTTCGTCGACGGTCAATGCCTACAAGCGGCTGGTGCCCGGCGCCTGGGCGCCGATCTCGGCAAACTGGGGCGTCCAGAATCGCACCGCGGCCGTCCGCGTCATCAACGACGTGCCGGAGGCGACCCGCGTCGAGTTCCGCGTGCCCTCGGCCGATACCAATCCCTATCTGGCCCTCTCCCTCCTGCTCGGTGCGGGCCTTGAAGGCATCCGTCAGGGTATCGAGCCGCCGGCCAACAGCGCCGAGAATTTCTATCTTGCCAAGTCGGACGCTCAGACGGCCTTCCCGCGCGACCTTTGGGAGGCGGCGGATCGGCTGGATCGCAGCGCCATGGCGCGGACGCTTTTCGGCGACGACTTCGTCGACAGTTTCGTGGAGAGCCGCCGGGTCGAGTTCTCGGCCTATCAGCGGCAGGTGAGTGAATGGGAGATTCGGCGCTATCTCGGCGTCGTCTGACCGGGTGACAAAGCAATCAGTCTAGAACGGAAGGAACAAAAAATGACAAAGGGAACAGCAGACATCAGCATGACAGGCGCGCTTCGCCGCCGAACGGTCCTGAAGGGCATGGGCGCCATGGGCATGGCGGCCGGCGCATCCGCGCTCGGCCTGCCGCGGTTTGCCCAGGCGGCGGAAAGCATCAACTACATGTGCTGGGAAGGCTATAACGCTCCCAGCATCCTCGAGCCCTTCCAGAAGGACAAGGACGCGACGATCTCGATCGACCTGATCACCGACTCGGCAGGCGGCTTTGCCAAGCTGGCCGCCGGCGCATCCCGTGATTTCGACCTCGTCTCCTCCGACAGTCCGTGGATCCAGCGCATGGGGCCGGCAGGCTTCTGCCGCTTCATCGACGAGGCTGATTTCGCGCCCCAGTACGCTGACTTTTATCCGCAATTCCGCGCACCATTCGCGCCGCTGCAGTTCGAAGGCAAGGCCACCGGCCTGCCGACCCGCTGGGGTTGGGTCGGCCCGACCGTGAATACCAAGTTCGACAAGCTGGAAACCTGGTCCAGCTATGCGCCGGTCTTCGACAGCGCCTACAAGGACAAGATTTGCCTGCTCGACTGGGGTGACTGGCCGATCATGCCGCTCGCGCTCTATGCCGGGGTCAATCCGTATGAAGAGCTCGACGAGGCAGCGCTCGGCGAAGTGCGCAAGGTGCTGCGCGCCGCCTTCAAGAACACCCGTGCGATCGTCGCCGACCTGGCGGTCGCCCAGAAGGGCCTGATCGACGGCTCGTTCCGCGCGCTCATCGGTGGCGGCACCTACGCGACCTCCGCTCTGCGCATGAAGGGCCACGACTACATCCAGTCGATCGTTCCCGAGCCCAAGGGCGGCCTCAAGCAGGGCATCATCTGGATGGAGGCGACCGGTCTCATCGACAACGGCAAGAACTCGCAGGTTGCCGCTGACTTCCTGAAGTACATCGTGTCGGCGGACGTCGCCAAGCAGCTGGCGATCACCGAGGCCACCTGCAACCTGGTGCCCAACCAGAAGGCCGAGGCCCTCTTCACCGAAGAAGAGCGCAAGGCCCTGCAGATGGACTACATGTGGACCGCCTGGGACAACAGCCAGTTCCACACCGTTGCGCCGAACATCGATGACATGCTGGCGATCTGGCAGGAAGAACTCGCCGCGCGCTGAGCAAGCGTCATCATCCTCGGCGGGCCGTCTCCTCGCGGCCCGCCCTTGCCATGTTCCAAAAGTCAGGAATTTTAAGCTTGGTTAGTCCCGTCATCGACGCCGTCGGAATCATCAAGGACTATGGTGCGGCCCGCGCCCTCCATGGTGTGTCGCTCCAGGTTGGAGCAGGGGAGTTCGTCGCTCTCGTCGGGCCTTCGGGCTGCGGAAAGACGACGCTTCTGAAAATCCTCGCCGGCTTCGAGGATGCGACAGGCGGTAGCCTCGAGATCCAGGGCCGGCCCATGGCGGGTGTTCCCGCTGCCGCCCGCCCGACGCGCATGGTGTTCCAGAAGCTGGCGCTTTTCCCGCACAAGACGGTTGGCGACAATATCGGCTTCCCGCTCAAGCTCCAGAAGGTCGAGAGGTCCGAGATCAATCGTCGGGTGCGCAGCATGCTCGATCTGATGCATCTCAAGCCCGAATATCTCGATCGCTATCCGGCGCAGCTGTCCGGCGGCGAACAACAGCGCGTGGCGCTGGCGCGCGCGCTCGTCTCGCAGCCGTCCGTCCTCCTCCTGGACGAGCCGATGAGCGCGCTCGACGCCAAGCTGAAAAAATCGCTGCAGGCCGAGCTGAAAAAGCTGCACCGGGAACTGGGCACCAGCTTCGTGCTCGTGACCCACGATCTCGAAGAAGCGATGATGCTGGCCGACCGGATCTGCGTCATGCGGGCCGGCCATGTGGTGCAGATCGGTACGCCGGCGGACATCTATTATCGGCCCGCCAACATGTTCGTGGCCGGCTTCATCGGCGAAACCAATTTCCTGCCGGTCAGCGTCAGCGGCAGCCGGACCGAAGGCGTCTCCGTTTCGTCCGGGCTCGTCTCCGGGCAGCCGACGGCCCTTGCGGCCGAACACGTCTCCACTTCGCTGACGGCGGAAGGCACGGCGCTTCTGGTGCGGCCGGAAACCATCTCCTTCATTGAAGGCGAGCCCGATCCGAAGCTCTGGACCTTGAAGGGCGAGGTCGAGGAATACTTCATCAAGGGCGCCTCGACCCAATACCGCGTCCGTGTCGCCGGCTTGCCGGCGCCGGTCGTCATGGATCTCCCCGGATCGATCATCCTGCCGGCCAATGTCGGCGATGTCGCTACCATCGGTTTCAACCCGGCTCACGCCTACCTTCTGTCGGAGTGAGCATGAAGATCGAAGCCAAATCCTGGAGAGATCCGCTTCTCGTCGCGACCGTTGCGCCGCTCGCCATCGTCATGATCGTCTTCTTCGTCATCCCGCTGGTGATGACGACCATTCTGACATTCCAGACGACCCAGTATTATCGTCTGAACTGGACCTGGGATCTGAAGATCTGGGCCGAGGTGTTCTCCAAGCCGCATTACTGGACGATAATGTGGCGGACCGTTGTGATGGCGCTGATCTGCGTCGTGCTTTGCATCCTGATCGCTTTTCCGGCCGCCTATGCGCTGGCGACGCGGTTGAAGAGCTGGAACGCCCAGATCCAGATCCTGATTATCTTCGCCTTTCTGACGGACGCCGTTCTAAAGACCTTCGGCTGGATCCTGGTGCTCGACAAGAATGGCGTCGCCAACTGGTTGCTGATGCAGGTCGGGTTCGCGCCCGAGACGCTCAATCTTCTATTCTCACCGTCCGGCACCATGATCGGCATGGTCTACAACCTCGTCGTCTACCCGATGTTCACGATCTATCTGTCGCTGGTGCGCATCGATCGCGATCTCATCCTGGCGGCCTATGATGCGGGTGCCTCGCGCCTTCGGGCCTTCGTCGAGGTGACGCTGCCGCTTTCCAGGCCTGGCCTCTATTCCGGCGCAGTCCTGGTCTTCGTGCTGAGCCTTGGCGCCTTCCTGGAGCCGAAGGTGCTCGGCGGCGGCACCTCGCCGCTTGCCTCGGAATTGATCCGCCAGAGCTTCGAGACGCGCGTCAACTGGCCGCTCGGAGCCGCATTGACTATCGTTCTGATCGTCATCGGCGCCCTGACGCTCGCAGCCTCGGCCGTCCTTGCCCGCCGCACCACGAGGAGGGTCGCCTGATGTCGCCGCGTTTCAAGAATGTGGCCGTCGACACGGCCCTGATCGGCAGCATCGTCCTGCTGCTGCTGTTCTTCTATCTGCCGATCGCGACGCTTGTCGCCTTCTCCTTCACGTCGAGCCGGGTGCTGACACTGCCGATCGAGGGCTTCTCGTTCGAATGGTATGGCGAACTGTTCCGCAAACCGGACTTCCTGCCGGCGGTAATCAACTCGGCGGTGGTGGCTGCCATCTCCACCGTCTTTGCCACAGCCCTCGGCACGGCCGGGGCGGTTGCCTGGATCCGTTACCGGTTCCGGCTTCAGGGCGTCTTCCGGGCGATCACCTTTGCGCCGCTGCTCTTCCCGCAGTTGCTGCTCGGCGTCGTCATGCTCTTGTGGTTCTCGGTTCTCGGCAGCTGGCTCGGCTTCTCGACCGGCCTTGTGACCGTCGTTATCGGGCATATCGTTTATATTACGCCGTTTGCGCTCGTCATCGTCGCCGTCCAGGTCTACGGCTTCGACGATACGCTCGAGGATGCGGCCCGTGACGCCGGCGCCAATGGCTGGCAGGTGTTCAGGGAAGTGACCTTCCCACTCTTGTGGCCGGGGATCTTCTCGGCGGCAGTCTTCGCCTTCCTGCTGTCCTGGGGCAATTTCTACGTCTCCTATTCGCTGGCAGGCACGGCGCGCACCTTGCCGGTCTTCGTCTACAGCGGCATCGCGGTCGGCTCGTCACCGATCTATCCCGCCCTTGCGACCATCAATCTCATTCCGGCGCTGGCGCTGGTGATTGCGGCCGAAGTCCTGCGTCGGCGCGCACTCAAGCGCCAGTCCGTCTCCTATTCCCCGAGCTAACCAGTCAAGGTCCCCCCATGTCCGCTGATACCGCCACCAGAACCAGCAATTGGAGCTTTCCCACCGCCGTGCGCTTCGGCAATGGCCGGATCCAGGAACTCCCCGCCATGGTGCGGGAGCTTGGAGCCTCGCGTCCGCTGATCGTCACCGATGCGGGGCTCAAGGATCTGGCTCCCGTTCAGTCCGCCCTCGAGGTGCTCAAGCGCGCCGGGCTTGCGCCGGGCCTCTTCTACAAGGTCAAACCCAATCCGACGGGCACGAATGTCGCCGACGGCGTCGAAGCCTTCAAGGATGGTGGCCATGATCTGATCGTGGCGCTCGGCGGCGGTAGCGCCCTCGACGCCGCCAAGGCGATCGCCTTCATGGCCCGGCAGACGCTGCCGATGTGGGATCTGGAAGACATCGGCGACAACTGGAAGAGAGCGAGCACCGAAGACCTCGTGCCGGTGATCGCCATTCCGACGACCGCAGGTACCGGCTCCGAACTCGGCCGTTCGTCGGTCATCACCCATGAGGAAGAGAAGCGGAAGGTCATCGTCTTTCATCCGCGCATGATGCCCGACATTGTGCTGATGGACCCGCAGATGACCGCCGGTCTGCCGGCCCACATCACCGCTGCCACCGGCATGGATGCGCTGTCGCATGCGCTGGAAGCGCTGAGCGCCCCCACCTTCCACCCGATGGCCGAGGGCATCGCCCTCAACGCGCTGCGCCTGATCAAAACCTGGCTGCCGGTTGCCGTCGAGGACGGCGCCAATCTCGAGGCCCGCGGACAGATGCTGATCGCTTCTGGCATGGGCTGCGTCGCCTTGCAGAAAGGACTGGGTGCGATCCACGCGCTCGCCCATCCGCTGGGGGCTCTTCATGATGCCCATCACGGCCTGCTCAATGCGGTGCTGATGCCTTATGTCGTCGAGTTCAACGCGCCGGCAATCGATGACAAGCTGGAACTGCTTGCTAACCTCCTGGATCTGCCGGTTCGCAGCGCGTCGGGCGTCATCGACTGGATCTACGATCTGCGCGATGCGCTCGCCGTTCCGGAAACGCTGACACTGATGGGCCTGACCGACATCGATTTCGACAAGGTTGCCAGCATGGGGGTTGCCGACCCGTGCGCCGGCGGCAATCCGGTTGCGCTTGACGAAGCAGGCCTGAAGCAGATCCTCAAGGCGGCGGTCTGACGCTCACGTCGAGCCTTGGCTGCAATGAAGTGAAGCGCCCGGCCTGTGTCGGGCGCTTCCTTTTTGAACGGGATGTTTACACCGGTGCGTCGCGTCGCCAGACAACAATGCGCGGGCGGAAAATCTGCACGACCTCGCCATGTTGGTTGAGGGTTTGGCACGTCAGCGTCACCGTGCCGCGCTCCGGGCGAGAGCGGGACGGACTGATGTCCGCCACCTCGCTGACCAGCCGCAAGGTGTCGCCGGGGAAGGTGGCCTTCGGCCAGGAAATCTCGCCGCCTGCGCCGATCAGTCCTTCCGAGAAGGGCACGCTCTCCACCATCAGGCGCATGCTCATTGCGGCGGTGTGCCAGCCGCTGGCGGCCAGCCGCCCGAACAGGCTGTCGGTGGCGCCTTCCTCGTCGACGTGAAAGAACTGCGGGTCGTAACGACCCGCGAATTCCTTCACCTCGTCGAGTTCGACGCGATGCTCCCGGCTCTCGAAGCGCTGGCCGAGGGCCAGATCCTCAAGATACAGGTGACCCTTCGGCCAGTGCTTGACGGTCATGGCCACCGTCTCAGCCACCCATGCCGTCGTCGGGCGAGGTGCGGGCATACTCGTCCAGAACGATCTGGCGGATCGCCGTCTTCAAAAGCTTGCCGGTCGCGGTGTGCGGCAGTTCGTCGACGACGATGACATCGTCCGGAATGCTCCACTTGGCGATCTTGCCGGAGTAGAGATCGACCATGTCATGCCGGGTGAAGTTGTGGCCCGGCTTCAGCACCACGACCAGAACCGGGCGTTCGCTCCAGCGCTGGTCGGGCTTGGCGACGACCGCCGCCTCCTTGATCGCCGGATGGGCCTGGGCGATGTTTTCCAGCTCGATCGACGAAATCCATTCGCCGCCGGACTTCACGACGTCCTTGGTGCGATCGACGATTTGCACGAAACCGTCGGCGTCCATGGTGACGACGTCACCGGTGTTGAACCAGCCCGGTTTGTCGTGAGCGCTGCTCTCGGCCATGTTGTAGTAGCCGGCGGCCACCCACGGGCCGCGGACCATCATGGCGCCGAAGGCCTTGCCGTCGCGCGCGACGGGCTTGCCGTCGGCCCCTTCGATCAGGAACTCCATGCCGAAGACTGGACGGCCCTGCTTGGCTTCCAGCATCAGCTTGTCTTCCGTCGACAGCGCTTCATGCTTGGGCAGGAGCGTGGCGGTCAGACCGACCGGGCTGGTCTCGGTCATGCCCCAGGCATGACGAACCTTGACGCCCAGTCGGTTGAAGCGGCTGATCATGATCGGCGGCGAAGCCGAGCCGCCGATGGCGACGCGGTTCAGCGTGCTGAAGGTCTTGCCATGGGCGTCCATCCAGTCGAGCAGGCCGAGCCAGACGGTCGGTACGCCGGCGGTGAAGGTCACGCCTTCACTTTCGAACAGCGCATGCAGGCTGGCGCCGTCGAGATTGGGGCCGGGCATGACGAGCTTGGCACCGGTCATTGGTGCGGCGAAGGGAATGCCCCAGGCATTGACGTGGAACATCGGCACCACGGGGACGACAGCATCGGCTGCCGAGACACACAGCACGTCGGGCATGGAAATGGCCATGCCGTGCAGAACGCTGGACCGGTGCGAGTAGAGCACGCCCTTGGGGTCGCCGGTCGTGCCGGAGGTGTAGCACAGGCCCGAGGCGGTGTTCTCGTCGAATTCCGGCCATTCGAAAGCGTCGGATTCCGCCGCGATAAGGGTTTCGTAGCAGATGAGGCCGGGCAGGATGTCCGACTTCGGCATATGGGCCTCGTCGGTCATGACGACGACGGCCTTCATGTCCTTCAGATGATCGGCAAGCGCTTCGAGGATCGGCACGAAGGTCAGATCGGCGAAGATGACCTTGTCGGCGGCATGTTCGATGATGAAGGCGATCTGCTCGCGGAAGAGGCGCGGATTGATGGTGTGGCACACCAGGCCCGAGCCCGAGACGCCATAGTAGAGCTCCATATGGCGATAGCCGTTCCAGGCCAGCGTGCCGACGCGATCGCCGAACTCGAGGCCAAGCCGGGCCAGTGCGTTGGCAAGCTGGCGGCTGCGCCGTGCCATGTCCGCATAGGTGTAGCGATGGATCGGCCCCTCGACCGACTTCGACACGACTTCCGTCGTGCCGTGATAGGTTTCGGCGTGCCGCAGGATCGTCGAGATCAGAAGCGGCGTGTTCATCATCATACCAAGCATGTCATACCTCCCGTGAACAGTTGTCAGAACAAATCGGCTTCGAGCGCCATGATCGCATTGCTGCCGCTGGCAATGGAGGCCGCCAGCCCGATCGTCTGCGGCAGCATCTTGTCAGCGAAATATTGGGCCGTCACCTGCTTGCGGCGGGCCAGCGGCGTGTCCTTGCCATGGGCTGCAGCTGCCATGCGGCTCCACATCCAGCCGAAGCCGACCAGGGCAAAGAGGCGCAGATAGTCGGTGGCGGCCGAACCGGCGAAAGCAAGGTCCGAGCGGGCCTCGAGAAGCACCTGTGAGGCCTCTTCCAGACGGCCAAGCGCGTCGCGCGTGGCAATCGCAATGCCCGGCACCTTGGCCACCGCCGCATCGAGATCGGTGCGAACGAGGTCGAAGAAGCGCTCGGCCAGCGCGCCGCTTTCCATCGTCAGTTTGCGACCGACCAGGTCCATGGCCTGAACGCCATTGGTGCCTTCATAGATCTGCGTGATGCGGGCATCGCGCACGAACTGCTCCATGCCCCATTCACGGATATAGCCGTGCCCGCCGAAGACCTGCTGTGACATGACGGCGGTTTCGAATCCGAAATCGGTGAAGGCGGCCTTGATGACGGGCGTCAGCAGGGCGACGAAGCCGTCGGCCTTGCGGCGCTCCTCCGCATCCGGATGGCGGCTGGCGATGTCCATCTGCATGGCGGCCCAGATTGCCAGCGCGCGGGCACCGTCGATGAAGGCGCGGCCGGTCAGCAGCATCTTGCGCACGTCCGGATGTTCGATGATCGCCACCGGGCCGCGGGTTCCGTCGACCGAGCGGCCCTGCAGGCGCTCACGGGCATAGGTCACGGCCTTCTGATTGGCCGCTTCGGCAATGCCGAGACCCTGGATGCCGACAAACAGGCGTTCGGCATTCATCATCGTGAACATGGCGTTCAGCCCGCGGCCGGGCTCGCCGACCAGCCAGCCGATGGCGCCGTCGTAGTTCATGACGCAGGTCGGCTGGGCATGGATGCCCATCTTGTGCTCGAGCGATCCGACCGACATGCCGTTGCGGGCGCCGAGGCTACCGTCGGCATTGACGAGGAACTTCGGCACCAGGAACAGGCTGATGCCCTTGACGCCCTTCGGCGCGTCCGGAAGGCGGGCGAGAACGAGATGAACGACGTTACCACCGAAGTCATGGTCGCCCGACGAGATGAAGATCTTGTTGCCCTTGACCTTGTAGCTGCCGTCGCCGACCGGCTCGGCACGGGTCGTCAGCAGGCCGAGATCGGTGCCGGCCGAGGACTCGGTCAGCGCCATCGCGCCCGTCCATTCGCCCGAGATCATTTTCGGCAGATAGGTTGCCTTCAGCTCATCGCTGGCGTGGTGCTCGATCGCCTCGACGGCGCCGCGGGTGAGGCCCGGGAAGAGGCCGAAGGACAGGTTGGCCGAGGACAGCATTTCGTCGAGCAGGATCTGCATGACGCGCGGCAGGCCCTGGCCGCCGAATTCGACCGCCCCAGACAGGCCGCCCCAGCCGGCTTCAACGAAGGCCTTGTAGGCGTCGGCAATGCCCTTGGGCGTGGTCACCCGGCCGTTGTCGAGCTTACAGCCCTCTTCGTCGCCGGAGCGGTTGATCGGCTCGAGAACGCCGGCGCAGAACTTGCCGCCCTCCTCTAGCACGGAAACAGCGAGTTCGGCATTCACTTCTTCATGGCCGGGCAGGGCCTGCATCAGTTTGTCGAAGTCAAGCACGTCGTTGAGCAGGAAAGCGATGTCGTCGATCGGGGGAATGTAGGATGCCATCTGAATCTGTCCTTGGTTACGGTCGCGGGATCGGCCCGCGGGCGCGGGCCGGTCGGCGGTGTCAGTTGCGCAGCGGCTTGCCGGTCGCCAGCATGTGCTGCACGCGGGCGATGGTGGCAGGTTCCGCAAAGAGCGAGATGAAGGCCTGGCGTTCGAGCGCGATGATCTCGTCCTCGCTCAGCGGGCGGAGCGGATCGGCCGAAGGGCCGCCGGTCAGCACCGTGGCCAGCGCCTTGCCCACGACGAGGTCATGGGCGGTGGCACGACCGGCCAGCGCTTCGCCCTCCAGAATGTTGAGGATGGCGGCTTCGCCCGACGGACCGGGCAGGGCGACGAGCGGCGGTTCCGGCGGCACATAGCCTTCGCACAGCGACAGGGCCTTCGCCTTGGCGTCGGCCAGCAGGCGGTCGCGGTTCATGGTGATGCCGTCGGTTGTACGCAGGAAACCGAGCTTGCGTGCCTCGAAGGCACTGCCCGAAACCCTGGCCGGCGCGATCAGGTTGAAGGCTGCAATCGCCGGGGCCACCGGTCCGCGGACCTCGTCCCTGGCCGCGTAAGCGCGCACCAGCATTTCCTTGCAGCCGCCCCAGCCGGGCACGACGCCGATGCGGGTCTCGACCAGGCCGATCGTCAGCTCGGCGTGGGCCTGGATCGCATCGCAGTGGAGCAGAATCTCGCAGCCGCCGCCGAAGGCGAGGCCTGACGGCGCACCGACCACCGGGAAGGGAGCGTATTTCAGCGCCTTGAACGTGCTGTGGCCCTGATCGATGAAGGTGCCGAGCGCTTCTGCGCCGCCTTTCTCGACGGTGTCGAGGAAGACGCGCAGATCGGCGCCGGCGCTATAGACCGGTGAATCGGAACCGATCACCAGCGCCTTGAAGCCCTTGCCGACATCGGTGATCGCCTGACCGATCGCATCCAGAAGCTCCTTGGAGAAGGTGTTCATCTTGGTGCGGAATTCCAGGCAGGCGACGCCGTCACCGAGATCCCAGAGCGCGGCGGGACCGTAATCCGAGACCGGCTTGCCGGCGAGCTTCAGGTCGGCAATGGTGATGACGCCTTCACCACGGGCCACCGGACGATGGCTGCCATCTGGCAGCAGGCAATTGCGACGACCGTCGATGGTCGCGTAGAAGCCGCCCTTTTCGGCCGCAAGCGACAGATAGGCGGGAACGGGCCTGCCGGATGCGACAAGCCGCTCGGCCAGCCAGCCGGCGCCCAGCCGGTCGATCAGCTCGAACGGTCCCTGTTTCCAGCCGTAACCCGTGCGCATGGCGTCATCGACGGCATCGGGGCCATCGGCGATTTCCGGTACCAGCGAGGCGGCGTAGGCAAGGGTCACTTCCATCACTGCCGCTGCATAGAGGCCGCCACGGTCGGGATGTTCCATCAGGGCCTTCGCCTCGCCGCGGGTGGCGGTCAGGCTTTCGGATTCGACGGCCTTCATCGGGCGATAGTCGCCTGTCTGAAGGTCGGTGATCTCACGGCTCTTGCGATCAGCCGACAGCTTGACGAAGCCTGCGCCGCTTTTGCGGCCGATGCGGTTCTCCGCGATCATGCGGGCGATCAGCGGCGGTTCGGCTTCATAGGCGTGGACAACGTCGCTGGCGGGAAGCGCGTTCTGCAGGCTGCGGATGATGGTCGGCATCAGATCGATGCCGACGAGGTCGAGCAGGCCGAAAATGCCGGTCGAGGGAATGCCGAACGGCTTGCCGATCACGGCATCGGCCTCCTCGACGTCGAGACCCAGCCGGATCGCCTCGTTCTGGGCGACGACCATCCAGAAGCTGCCGATGCGGTTGGCGATGAAGCCGGGCGTGTCCTTGCAGGCCACAACGCACTTGCCGAGCGTGCGGTCACCGAAATCGGAGATGGCGGCCGTGATCTCCGGCCGCGTCTTCGGGCCGGAGACGACTTCGAGCAGTCGCATGATCCGCGGCGGGTTGAAGAAATGGGTGATCAGGAAATCGGCGGCAAAACCGTCCGGCAGACCTCCGACCAGGGCTGCAAGCGGAATGGTCGAGGTGTTGGACGACACCACCGAGCCGGACTTGCGAACGCCGTCGATGGCGCGGTAGAGCGTCTGCTTGATCTCGAGCTTTTCGGCGACTGCCTCGATGATCCAGTCGGCGTCGGCGAGAAGCGACAGATCCTCGGCGGTCGAGCCGGTGCGGATACGCTTGGCAAACGCCGGATCCATGAAGCCGTTGGCCTTGAGCTGGCGTTCGACGCCGCCGTCGGCAAACTTCTTCTCCATGTCGAGCAGGACCACCTCAAGACCTGCATTGGCGAGATGCGCGGCAATGCCCGAGCCCATGACACCGGCGCCGATGACGCCTGCCTTCTTGATCGTGATCGACATCATGCAGCCTCCAGAACCATGGCGATGCCCTGACCGCCGCCGATGCATTGAGTGGCAAGGCCGTAGCGGCCGCCGTCGCGCTTGAGCAGGGTCGATGCCTTGCCGACGAGGCGAGCACCGGTGGCGCCGAGCGGGTGGCCGAGTGCGATCGCGCCGCCGTCACGATTGAGGCTTGCCGGGTCGATGCCGAGGTCGCGGCAGCAGGCGAGCACCTGGGCAGCGAAGGCCTCGTTCATCTCGATGACGTCGAGATCGGCGGCGGCGATGCCTGCGCGCTTCAGCGCCTTGCGGGTGGCCTCTACCGGGCCGATGCCCATGATTTCGGGCGCGCAGCCGGCGATCGCATAGCCGGCGATACGGGCAAGCGGCTTCAGATTATGGCGCTTCACGAAAGTCTCGGAGCAGACCAGCGTCATCGAGGCGCCGTCGGTGAGCGGCGAGGAATTGCCGGCGGTAACACTGCCGCCGGCCTTGAAGGCGGTCTTCAGGCCGGCAAGCTTCGCGGCATCGGTTTCGCGGGGACAGCCATCGGCGGTCACACCGGCGACGGGCGCGATCTCTGCGGCAAGCCTGCCGTCGGCGCGGGCAGCCAGGGCCTTCTGCTGGCTCGCCAGCGAGTAGGCGTCCTGTTCTTCGCGGCTCAGCGCATAGCGGTCGGCGAGGTTTTCCGCAGTCAGCCCCATGTTGAGGAAGGCGATGCGCTGGGCCTCGCTCCAGGCCGGATTGGGCATCGGGTTGAAGCCCATCATCGGCACGCGGCTCATGCTCTCGACGCCGCCGGCGATGAAGGCATCCCCGGCGCCCATGGCGATTGCGCCGGCCGCCATCTGCACGGCCTGCATGGAGGAACCGCACCAGCGATTGATCGTCGAGCCGCCGACCGATTGCGGGAGGCCGGCGGTGAGCCCCACGCAGCGGGCGATGTTCAGACCCTGCTCGCCTTCGGCAAAGGCGCAGCCGAGATTGACGTCTTCAATCTCGGAGGCAGCGAAACCGGCGCGCGCGACCAGCGCCTTCAGAACCTCGCTTGCGAGATCGTCCGGGCGGACACCTGCCAGTGCACCGCGCATGGCGGGCGCAAAGGGGCTGCGCAGGTAATCGACGATATAGGCAGCAGTCATGGAACTCTCCTGATACGAATTGCCGTCACATGTTGGGATAATTGGGACCGCCGCCGCCTTCGGGCGGGACCCAGGTGATGTTCTGGGCCGGATCCTTGATGTCGCAGGTCTTGCAGTGGACGCAGTTCTGCGCGTTGATCACGAAACGCGGATTGCTGCCGTCTTCGTCGCGGACCACCTCGTAGACCCCGGCCGGACAAAAGAGCCGCGCCGGCTCGCCATAGCGCGGCAGGTTGCTTGCGATCGGGATGGTCGGGTCGGCAAGACGAAGGTGAACCGGCTGATCCTCTTCATGATAGGTGTTCGAAAGGAACACCGAGGACAGCCGGTCGAAAGTCAGGATCCCGTCTGGCTTGGGATAACGGATCGGGGTGACTTCCGAAATGGGTTTGAGGCTCTGGTAATCCGGCTTCCTGTGCTTGAGCGTGCCGAAGGGTGACAGGCCGGTGAGAGTCTGCAGCCACATGTCGAGGCCGCCCAGACCGATGCCGAGCAAGGTGCCGAAGCGCGACCAGAGCGGCTTGACGTTGCGCACCGGCTTCAGGTCCTGCCCAATCGGCAAAGCCTTCCAGCCGTCGTCATAGGCTGCGACCGTATCATTGGCGCGGCCCTCCGCCAGGGCGGCGATGATGGCATCAGCCGCCTGGATGCCGGAATGGATCGCGTTGTGGCTTCCCTTGATGCGCGGCACGTTCATGAAGCCGGCGGCGCAACCGGTCAGCACACCGCCGGGGAAGGCCAGTTTCGGCACCGACTGCCAGCCGCCTTCGGTAAGCGCCCGCGCACCATAGGCGATGCGCTTGGCGCCCTCGAAGGTGTCACGAATGGCCGGATGGGTCTTGAAGCGCTGGAACTCGTCGAAGGGCGACAGCGTCGGATTGCTGTAGTCGAGATGCAGCACGAAGCCGACGGTCACCAGATGGTCGTCGAAGTGATAGAGGAAGGAACCGCCACCGGTCCTTCTGTCGAGCGGCCAGCCGAAGGAATGCTGTACCAGCCCCTTGCGGAACTTCTCCGGCTTCACCTCCCACAGTTCCTTGATGCCGATGCCGAATTTCTGCGGCGAACGGTCCTTTGCGAGGTCGAAGCGGGCGAGCAGCTGTTTGGTGAGGCTGCCGCGTGCGCCTTCGGAGAAGATCGTGTATTTGGCGCGCAGTTCCATGCCCTGCGTGAACTCGGCCTTTCGCTCACCGTCGCGGCCGACACCCATGTCGCCGGTGGCGATGCCGGTGACGGCGCCTTGGTCGTCATAAAGGATCTCGGTCGCGGCGAAGCCCGGATAGATCTCGATGCCGAGTGCCTCGGCCTTGGCTGCGAGATAACGCACCACCGTTCCAAGCGAGCCGATGAAGTTGCCGTGATTGTTCATGAGCGGCGGCATCAGCATGTTCGGCAAGCGGATCGAGCCGGCAGGGCCCAGCAGATAGAATCGGTCGTCTTCGACTTCGGTCGTGAGCGGGCGGTCGGGATCGTTGCGCCATTCGGGCAGCAGACGGTCAAGGCCCGACGGATCGATCACCGCGCCCGACAGGATGTGCGCTCCGGCTTCGGAACCCTTCTCGACGATGACCACGGATAGGTCTGTGCCGGTTTCGGCTGCTCGTTGCTTCAGGCGGATGGCACTGGCGAGACCTGCGGGACCCGCTCCGACGACAACCACGTCGAATTCCATCGATTCACGGTTCTGCTCGCCCATGCTGCCCTCCTCTGACGGGCGATTATGTACCAAACGATTGTTACAATTTGCAAGCCCAATCTTTACCCCTGCCGCCAAGCCGCTATAAGGCGTTGGTAGAACCTGGCGGAAAGCAGCAGTAGGCGACCGGACGGGATCACGTGGGGGGATGATGACCGACAATCGTGACAGCGAGACGGGACGGCCAGCGGAGGGGCGGCTCGGCGTTGCTCTGGCGGGCAGCGATCTCAGCGAGCGCCATCGCGACATTCTTGAGGCGGCGGCGACCCTGTTTGCCGAGCGCGGCTACGCGGCAACGTCCGTGCGGGACATCGGCGAGAAGGTCGGCCTGCTCGGCGGATCGCTTTATCACTATATCAAGTCCAAGGAAGCGCTGTTCGTGCGCATTCACGACATGGCGCTGCAGGTGGCGGCTGACCGCATCCGCACGGCGATCGCCGACCTTCACGATCCGTGGGAGCGGCTGGAGGCGGCCTGCGTGACCATGCTCGAGATCCAGCTAGATCCCAAATCGCTGACCATGCCGCTGATGAACGATTTTGCCTCGACGCCGGCCGAGATCCGCGACCGGCTGGTGGCCAAGCGCGATACGTTCGAGCTGATCTTTCGCGATCTGGTCAACGAGCTTCCGCTGCCGCCGACCTTCGATCGAGGGGTCTACCGTCTCTTGCTGCTGACGCTGCTCAACAATGTCAGCGGTTGGTACAAGGAGGGCCGCATGGGCCCGCGCGAGATCGGCCGCCAGATCGTCGAGATCTTCCGCCACGGCGCCTGATACCGTTTCGGCAACGCGATCGACGTCCTTCCCGTGCATTGCGGGCGGATCGCGTCGCCGGTCCGACGGGCCCTGCGCCCTGGTCCAGTGGTGTACACGGCATCGGGTTCGGATGTAGGATTGCCCCGGCTCGCCAATCATCAGGAAACAGAATGCCGCGCTCTCACGCCGATCACGCAAGGATCATCCTCCGCTTCGACCTGAATGACGGTGAACGCCTGGGACGAGGCAAGATGGAGCTGCTCGAGCACATCAAGGCAACCGGATCGATTTCGGCCGCGGGCCGGGCGATGGATATGTCCTACCGGCGCGCCTGGCTGCTGGTCGATGCCATGAACCAGATGTTTCGGCAGGCGGTGGTGGAATCCCAGCGTGGCGGCAAGCAGGGCGGCGGTGCGGTCGTGACAGAATTCGGCGAAGAATTGCTGGCGCGCTTCCGACTGATGGAAGCGAAGGTCGCGGAGGCGCTGGCGAGCGATCTGCAGTGGCTCGAAGGTGAGCTTCGCGACACACCGCCTAAGGACGCCGGGACGCCGTGAGTGCATCAACGGCTGTCGAGAGCGACGGTCTTGATGATCGCGTAGACCGGTTTGCCGGGTGTGAGTTTCAGTGTCTCGCAGGATAGTTCGGTGATGCGCGACTGGATGATATCGCCGCCGCAGTCGATCAGCACATCCATCAGATTGTCGGGTCCGAAACTGGTGGAGATTACATGTCCCGGCAGGACGTTGAGGGCGCTGATGCCGACCGGTCTTGCTGTCGCGAGCATGACCTCGCGGGCAGGGATGTGCAGGCGCACCGGCTTACCGACCCAATCTTCGCCGTCCGGCACGAATAGCCGGGCGCTCTTCAGGGCGATCGTGCTCAGGCGGTGGACGGGGTCGAAGCGTTCGACCTTTCCCTCCAGCCAGGCGCCGGTGGTGCGGCGGTCGACCGCCTGTTCGATCGAGGGGTGGCTCAAGACCTCGGCCGCCGAGCCGGCGGAGACGACCTTGCCGTCACTGACGACGACGACGCGGTCGGCCAGCCGCGCCACCTCGGCGACCGAGTGGCTGACATAAACAATCGGGATATTCATCTCGTCGCGCAGGCGTTCGAGATAAGGCAGGATCTCGGCCTTGCGCTCGTCGTCCAGCGCGGCCAGCGGTTCATCCATGAGCAGAAGCCGTGGCGCGCTGAGCAAGGCGCGCCCGATCGCCACACGCTGTTTTTCTCCTCCCGAGAGATTGCCGGGGCGCCGGTCGAGGAGCTTGCCGATGCCGAGCAGATCGACCACCCGGTCCATGCTTTCCCGTCCCTGTCCGGGTGGAGAGAACCAGCGCCCGTAGCCAAGGTTCTGGCGTACCGTCATGTGCGGGAAGAGCCGCGTCTCCTGAAAGACGTAGCCGAACCGGCGTCGGTGCTTGGGGATGAACGTGCCCTTCTTTGTATCCGTCAGAACGTCGCCCTGCAGTTCGACATATCCTTCCTCGGGTCTTGCGAGGCCCGCAATTATGCGCACAAGCGAGGTCTTGCCCGATCCCGAGCGACCGAAGAGGGCCGTGACGCCGCCCTCGGAGGTGAAGCTCGCATCGAGCAGGAATGCGCCCAGCCTGTGGCGGGCCCGAACGACGAGGCTCATTGGCTGTTCACCCGCTTCGCAACGACCTGTGCCATGAATTCGGATGCCAGCAGCGCGACCATCGAGATGGCGACCGCGACCAGTGTCAGCCGCATCGCGCCACTGTCGCCGCCGGGGATCTGGGTGAAGGTATAGATGGCCGCCGGCAGGGTCTGCGTCTCGCCGGGAATGTTGGAGACGAAGGTGATCGTCGCCCCGAACTCGCCCATCGCCTTGGCGAAGGAGAGGATCATCCCGGCAATGATGCCCGGCAGGATGAGCGGCAGTGTTATGGTCAAAAAGACCCAGGCCGGGCTGGCGCCGAGCGTTCCGGCGGCCTCCTCCAGCTTGCCGTCGACCGCCTCGATCGACAGGCGGATCGAACGGACCAGCAGGGGAAAGCCCATGATGGCGCAGGCCAGTGCCGCTCCGGTCCAGCGGAAGGAAAAAACCAGCCCGAAATGCTCGTCCAGAAAGGAACCGATCGGACCGCGCCGACCGAACAGGATCAGCAGGAGGAAACCGGTGACGACCGGCGGCAGGATCAGCGGAAGATGGACGAGACCGTTGAGGATCGACTTGCCCCAGAAGCGGCCGCGGGCCAGAGCCATGGCCACCAGAATGCCGAAGGGCAGGCTTGCCAGCGTCGCGACCGTGGCGACACGCAGGCTCAGCTTGATTGCGGTCAGTTCCTCTGCGCTGAAGGTCCACGAAATCAAATGGGCCGCCCTTGACGGAAGGTGATAATCGGCTCCCGGGCGGGGCCGGGAGCCGATAGTCTAGCGTTTACTTGAGGATCGTGAAGCCCTGGGCCTCAAAGAATGCGGCGGCCTTGTCGGATTTCAGGAATTCGAGATAGGCGGCCGCATCCGAATTCTTCGATTCCGCGAGAAGGGCGATCGGGTAGATGATCGGCGGATGGCTGTCCTCGGGGAAGGTGCCGACGACGGCGACGCCCGGATCGGCCGCAGCGTCGGTCTGGTAAACGATGCCGTAGGGCGCTTCACCACGGGACACCAGCGCAAGCGCGGCGCGGACGCTTTCGGCACCAGCGACCTTGGATTCGACACCAGCCCAGGCGCCGAGCTTTTCCAGCGCCGCCTTGCCGTACTTGCCGGCAGGCACGGACTTGACCTCGCCCATGGCGAGCTTGCCATCGCCGACCAGCGCTCCGAGGTCAAAGCCCTCCTTGATCTCGACGGGTGTCGCCTTGTCCTTCGGTGCCACGAGCACGATGCGGTTCCCCAAGAGATTGGAACGCGTGTCGTCCTTGATCAGCTTCTTCTCCGCCAGGTAATCCATCCAGGCCAGATCGGCGGAGATGAAGACATCGGCGGGCGCGCCGCCCTCGATCTGCTTGGCGAGCGCCGAACTCGCCGCATAGGACACCGTCGTCTCCTTGGCGGTCTCCTTCTGCCACTCGGCATTGGCCGCATCGAGGGCGTTCTTGAGGCTTGCGGCAGCAAAGACCGTCACCTTGTCGGCAGCGGCAGCAGGTGCCGCAAACGACAGCGCCGCGGCAATTGCGGCCGCGGCAGAGACGATCGTGAACTTGAGCCAATGGCGGCGGTCGGATTGCATGCTTTCCTCCTTCGGAATTCGATGTATCTCAATGGATATAATGAATCCCGAAGCTTGGCTAGCGTTATATTCCTTCGGATATGTTGGTTCGGGATTGCCGATCGGCCGCTCCGGCCATGGCGCTAGAAGAGGCGCCGGCGCAGGATGAGCGGACCGTAGAAGACTGCATAGCCAAGGAAGGCGAGGACCCAGAACACTGCCGCGCAGGGCAGCAGGCTTTCGGTCCACTGCGGGGAAAGGGCCGCGACGATGCGGAGAACGGCCGCCATGACTGCAGGCACATAAATGCCATAGGTGGTGGAAGCGGGGGCGTGCAGCGGCTGGCCGGTATGGCCGCGGGTGGCACGTGTCATGACGGCAAGCGTCATGCAGCCAATGGCGCCGGAGGTCCAGGCGTGGACCCCAGCAGTGCGCAGGCCGACATCGTCCAGCAACAGCGCCGCGCCCGTAAGCAAGAAGCCGAGCGGGATGAAGAAGAAGGCGACGTGGAGGATGGTGACCAGCGGCTCGGCGAGCGTACGTTCCGGCCGCCACCGCAGCTGGCGCGCAAACTGAGCGATGCCGCCGCCGATCAGGAGCAGGCCTGCGATCGGAACAAGGACGGGGAAGGCCGCGGAAAGCGGCCAGGCCGCCAGTGCGACGCCGGAGGCGCCCATCACGACGAGGTCGAAACGGCCGAAGGCTGCCGACAGCGGCCCCGGATTCTTCTGGCGCAGCCAGTTGGCGGTGAAGTTGGGAATGATGCGCCCGCCGATCAGGGCGATCAGGAAGATGATGGTGGCAATTGCCAGCCGGTCGGCCAGCACGACATGGCCAAAGTCTCGTACCTCCGAAAAGAACAACAGCTGCGCTGTAAAGAGCAGAGCGAGGATGGCGACGACCTTGTAATTGCGTCTGTTCCCCGCCGCAGCCAGTTCTCTGAAGACGAGGCCGGCCAGTACCGGAAGGAAGGCGCCGGCGATTGCCATGGCGGCGAAGAGACCGATCGTGTCCGAGCAGGCGACGGCGAGGCGGCCGGCGAGCCAGAGGCCAAACAACAGGGCAAGCGGCCAGCCGGCAAAGGCCCTTCGTCCGGTCCAGTTGGGGACGGCTGTCAGAAGAAAGCCGGCAATGACCGCCGGGACGAAACCGAAGAGCAGTTCATGCTGATGCCAGACGACGGGCGCAAAGGCGCTCGGAACGGTGATTGCGCCGAGGAACCAGGGCACCCAGAGAGCGATCATCAGTGCCGCATGCACTGCGCCGAACAAGAAGAACGGACGGAAACCGCCGGAAAATACATGCGCCAGGAAAGACGGCGGGCGGCTGGCTTGGGGGGAGGGCATTCTGCGGTTCTTTCTTGTCGGTAACGAGGATGGCCGTTGTTGTTCAGGCAAAAACTTCGCGGCCTTCTGCCTTGGCGGCGACCAGGGTCTCCAGCATCAGTCGTTCGGAGGCGACGTGCCGACGCAGGCCTTCGAGGAACCCGAGCAGCATGTAGCGCACCGTGTCGGGCGGCAGCGGGCAGCGCTCCTGCGCCAGTGTCTGCAGCGTGTGGACCATTTCTTCGCAGGCCAGTCCGTCACAGCGATGCTCGGCCTTGAGCCGCTCGATCATCATGGCCGCGAAGCAGGAGCCGGCATTGCGGTCGAAGTCGGGAAAGAGCAGTTGTTCTTCCAGGCTGTGCGCCCGTTTCAGCAAGGGACCGATCGACCCGGCGACGATCCGGCAGGCGCCGGGATCAACGTCGAACGGGATGGTGTCGGCGATCTCCTCGAGCGTCAGGCAAAGGTCGAGGAGTTGCGCGTGGCTGCGCTCGAGTGCGGCGATGGCCGCCGCATCCAGATCGGGTTTCAAGGACATCTCGTTTTCCCTCGGCTTCTGCCGGATCGCCGGCATTGTGCGAGGAACATGCGACAGGCGAAGACGTCCTTCTTTGCCAATACGCAATCAGCCGAGCAATTGGCCTCTGACCGGGCGCACTTACGGCAGGAAACAGTCTCTGACGGCCTTTGCCGCAAAGTCCATGACAGCCTCGTCATGGAACCGCCCATCCCTGACGCTCGCGGGCGCCTTGGGGACGACCACCTCCATAACCGGCGGGACCTCGGCCAGCATCCCGTTGAGGATGTATTTCAGATGCGCCTGCGCACGCACGCCGCCGAGCGCGCCGCCGGAGACCGACATGACCATGCAGCGCTTGCCTTTGAACGGCGAGGCATAGGCCGGTCGGGACGCCCAGTCGATGGCATTCTTCAAGACGCCCGGAATGGAAAAATTGTATTCCGGCGTGACGAAGAGCAGGCCGTCAGCGCTCTCGATCTCTGCGCGCAGGCGGGCGACGGCCGGCCCGCCATCCTGGTCGGCGTTGTAGAGCGGCAGATCACCGATCATCGCCTGGTTGACCGGGATGTCAGGCGCCAGCCGCTCGGTGAGGGTAAGCAGAAGAGCTGTTGACGAGGAGGCGGCCCGCAGGCTGCCGGAGAAACCGAGGATTTGCATGGTTTGGATCTCACAGTCTCGGAAGATAGGTGGCGATGGACGGGAACGCGATCAGAAGTGCGAGGCAGACGATCATTGCCGCAATGAACGGCAGAACGCCTCGGAAGATATGGGACAGGCTGATCGCCGGGTCGTTGAGGGCCGCCTTGATCGTGAACACCGACAAGCCGAAGGGCGGCGTCAGCAGACCGATCTCGACGGCGACGACAGTCAGGACCCCGAACCAGACGAGATCGAAGCCGGCCGCTTCCGCCACCGGCAAGGCGATCGGCAGGACGATCAGCATGATCGAGATGGAATCGATCAGGCAGCCGAGCGCGATGATCAGCGCCAGATAGATCAGCAGGAAGCCCATCGGCCCGACCGGCCCGGACAGCAGGAGTTCGGACACCGCTGCCGGCAATCCCGACATGGCCAGCATGCGCGAGAAGAAGGTCGCGGCCAGGATCAGGAAAAGCACGGCGACGGTGATCTGCCCGGTCTCCAGCAGCAAGCGCCAGAAGGAACGGACCGTCAGCGTGCGGCGTGCGAGCGCAATGCCGAGCGCACCGAGCGCGCCCACGGCTCCGGCTTCCGTCGGACTGAGGAAGCCGCCATAGAGCCCTCCGAGCACGAGGAAGACGAGAATCAGGATCGGCACGGCCTTGCCCGCCATCTGCGGCACCGAGTAGAGCGCCACACCGCCTGTTGCACGTTCCGGGAGGTCGAAGACGAAGCCGGGCCTGAAGCGGGCGAGCAGCGCAATGGTGAGGGCAAAGATCAGCGCCAGCAGGATGCCGGGACCGATCCCGGCGAGAAACATCCGGCCGACGGATTCTTCCGCCTGCACGGCATAGACGATCATCAGCAGCGATGGCGGGATCAGCATTCCGAGCACGGAGCTGCCGGCGACCACGCCGGTGGCAAAGGGCTTCGAATAGCCGTGGCGGCGCATTTCCGGAACGGCGATGCGGGCAAAGACCGAGGCAGAGGCGACCGAGATTCCGGTGATCGCGGCGAAGACGGCATTGGCAAACACGGTTGCGACGCCAAGCCCCGCCTTCACCCGTCGCAGCATCTGCTGGAAGACGTCGAAGGTATCCTTGCCGACGCCGGACGCCGTCACCAGAAGTCCCATCAGGATGAAGAGCGGCACGACCGCATAGAGATATTCCCGCAAGGCGTCGTTGCCGACCGAGCCTGCCATCCGCCAGGCCACAGCGTCGCCGCGGATGCTCGCCACTCCGCAGAAGGACACGACCAGCATGCCGACGCCGATCGGCAGTCCCATGAGGATAAGCGCCACCAGGATGGCAACTGCGATCACTCCGATTTCGACGCCCGTCATACGGCGTGCTCCCCACTATCGTGCCCGTCCGGGCCCGTCACCGCCTGCAACAGCGCCTGGACGCAGGCCACCGTCATCGCCACCAGAATTGCCACCCGGAACGGCCAGATCGGCAGCGTTGCCACGCCCGTGACCCCGATGAACGCATCGGAAGACAGGTCCTTTCCGAGAATGCCGAGCGTCGACCAGGCAATGACGCCGAGAGACAGGGCCGTGACGACATCGAACAGGCTGCGGATGATCCGCCCCCGAAGGGGCGAATTGCGTTCAAGGGCAATCAGCAGGAAGTCGGATCGCGGCATGCGATCATGCCGCAGCGTGGTCGCCAGCTGGAGATAGACGATCATCACCAGCAGCAGGGCGCCAAGCTCGGAGACGAGCGGCAGGGACGACCCCATCAGGTTTCGGGCGACGACGTCGGCGCAGATCACCAGCATCAGCACGCCGATCAGGATCGTGCCGAGTGCCGCCATGCCGTCGACCAGCCAGGTCCAGGCTTTGAAAAACCTCCGACCTGCGCCGGAGGTTGCCGCATTCCCTGCGCCGTTCACTTGGCTTCGTCCCAGGCACGGGCCGGCTTTTCGCCACGCGAGCGCAGGCCGTCCATATAGGTCTTCAGGAAGGCCCGGGCCGGCAGGCCCTTGTCTTCTGCTGCCGCGGCCCATTCGCCGGCCAGGTCCGGCATCTGGTCGACCCAGCGCTGGCGTTCTTCCGCGGCAAGCGGCGTCAGCGTGACAGGCGGGCTCTGTGTGGCGCCGAGCTCGACGATCTTCTTCAGGGCTGCTTCGTGACGCTGCATCAGGTCCTCGGCATGGGCCCTCGAATAGAAGTCGCCAGCGGAGAGAAGTGCGGCCTGAACCTCTTCCGGCAGGCCATCCCAGCTGTCCTTGTTGATTGCCAGCCCGCCGGAAAAGACTACGCCGAGATCGACCCGCGTGACATAAGGCGCAACTTCATAAAGCTTGGCCGGGAGCGCGCCCAGCGCCAGCGAAACGACCCCGTCGGAGACGCCCGTCTGGATGTCGGTGTAGAAGGTCGTCAAGGCACCGTCGACGGCGTTGGCATTGGTGCCGCGCAGCCAGGTCCCAAGCGCGCCGGGTGCCGACAGCTTCATGCCGTTGAGATCGTCGAGCTTGGTGATGGGCTTCTTGGTGAAGAGGTCGTAGCTGTCCGAGCCCGTCGCGCCGAGGAAGACGAGATTGTACTGCTCCCACTCCTTCTTGAACTCCGGCACCGAGTTGAACAGTTCGCGGATCGTGTCGAGCTGTGCCGGCACATTGTTCGTCGCAAAGGGCGTGTAGGCGGTGATCTGGCTCAACGGCATCTTGGCCGCTTCGAGATAGGAGAAGACCCAGCCAATGTCGGTGACGCCTTCTTCCACCGAGGTCAGCGTCGCGTTGGCCTTGTAGAGCGTGCCGCCGAAAGCCTCCTGCCATTCGATCTTGTAATTGCCCTTCTCGGCCAGAAGCCGGTCTGTCTCCTTCATGAAATGCGTCTGGATCATGCCGATCCACGGAATGGTCGTCGGATGCGACGAGGCGACGGTCAGTTTCACCGTCTCCTGCGCGAAGGCACAGGCAGGCAGCGCCAGCGCGCCGGCCGCGATCAGTGTTGCGATCAGTTTCATGGTCTCTCTCCCTCAGATTCGTTCTTGTGTCGTGTCTTGTGCTGCCCGGGCGCACCTCCTCGTGCGCCGGGACGGGGTTGTCATCCGGTTCTGCGCCTTGCCATTTCGGCGCGGATCTCCTCGCCGTGCTGGTCGAGCATCGGCGGCGGCGTTACGTCGAGCTCGGCCTCTCCGTCGAAGCTGTAGGGTGCGCGCACGGTGGTGAACTCGCCCCTCGTCGGATGGGGAACCGTGACGGCGATATGGAGGTGGCGGGCCTGCGGGTCCTCGAGCGCCTCGTTGCTGTCGTAGGCCGGTGAGTACGGGACTTCGGCGGCTTCAAGCCGCGTGCACCATTCGTCGCGGGTGGCCGATTTGAAGACGGGTGTCAGGATCTCGATCAGGTCGTCCTGGTGGGCAATCCGCTTCAGGCGTTCGGCAAAACGCGGGTCCTCGGCGAGACCCTGCTGACCGGTCGCCTCCAGCAGTCCTTCCCAGAATTTCGGTGGTGAGGACAGGTGGAAGGCGATCCATTTTCCATCCGCACACTGGAAGGTGTAGGACTGGCTGACCACTGGCCGCGACAGCGGACCCATCACCTCGCCCTCGCTGAAATAATGGGTGAAGCTGTCGAGGTTGAAATGGCTCATCGCCTCCAGCATCGAGATGTCCAGCCGTCGCCCCTTGCCGGTCTGGCCGCGCTCGATCAGGGCGGCGAGAATGCCGGTCGCCGCATAATGGCCGGTGACGGCATCGGCGAGGGCCG
Source organism: Rhizobium sp. (assembly GCA_036722275.1). GTDB lineage: Bacteria > Pseudomonadota > Alphaproteobacteria > Rhizobiales > Rhizobiaceae > Allorhizobium. The sequence continues at coordinate 26,993 of DAIMJJ010000022.1, forward strand.
GACCGATCACGCGCGGCTTTTCGGGCGGCGTCAAAAGCCGCAGGAAGCCGCTCGCCGCCTGCGCCACCGTATCATAGGTCGGGCGGTCGCGGGCCGGGCCGGACGTGCCGAAACCCGATATGGCGCAATAGATGAGCCGCGGATTGAGCGCCCGCAGATCCTCTTCGCCGGCTCCCACCTTCTCCGCCACCCCCGGCCGGAAGTTCTGGATGAAGACGTCGGCGGAGGCGATCAGATCGCGGAAGACCCCCAGATCTTCGCTCTTGCGCGTGTCGAGCGCAATCGAACGCTTGTTGCGGTTATAGGTCTGGAAATGGGGCGAGTAGAGGCCGCCCTTGAAGGCCCGGAAGGGGTCGCCTTCGCCGGGACGCTCCACCTTGATCACGTCGGCGCCAAGGTCGGCCAGTTGCATGGCCGCCGCCGGACCGGTGATGTAGGTGCCCATTTCGATGACGCGGATGGACTTGAGCGGCTTCATTCGGCAACCTTTCCGTCGTAGGCGATCGCCTGGTCGGCATTGTGCGACATGATGAAGCCGATCGGCCGCTGGCTCTCCTCGTAGAGATGGGCGGCCAGACCGGCGGCGCGCGCCAGCAGCGGGACCGCCTTCAGCGCCTCCAGCGGCCAGCCGGCGTCGAGGATGACGGCGGGAATAGCGCCGGACACATTGATCGGCAGCGGTCGCTTCATGATCTCCGGTGCGTGGCGACCGAGATGGCGCAGTGCTGCGATATGCGCGCCGGAAATGCCGAGTTCGTCCGCGATGGCGAGCAGCCGGTCGGCGCGCGGGTCGCCCCCGGAATGCTGCGGATGGCCGAGACCAGGCACTTTCTTGCGGGCGGCCTTGAGGGCGTCGAGCGAGGCGATCACCGCCTGTTCGGTACCGCCTGCGGCGACCAGTTCGGCGAGATAGCGACCTGCCACTTCGGACGATCCGGCCACCACCGTTCCCATGCCGAGCAATCCGGCGGCCATGGCGCCCTGCCAGGCCTCGGGTGCTGCAACCAGGGTCATCCGGGCCGCCTGGACAGACGGGACGAGACCGTGTTCGGCGATCGCGACGAGGCAGGCGTTCATGGCCGCCGTCTGTTTCTGCGTCGGCTTCGTGCCGCAGACCAGAAGCCAGAAATAGTCGGTGAAATCGATCCGGCCGATCAGATCGCGGCACAGATCGTGGCCCCGCACCGTGATGGAGTGCTCGTCGGAGGTGGCAATGGCCGTGAACGCGTTGTCCTGTTTGCCTATTCGCATCGCATGTCCTTTTTCGCATAGCGAAGAAAAATTCACTTGCCGAATAATAGGACCTGTTTTAGCTTGGCGTCAACCCGGCATCCGGGACACACATTATCGGGGTAGCGGAGGAGAGAATGCGCCAGATCAACCAGTTCACCATCACCCAGGCGGTGAAGGACAGCTTTCAGACGGAGGAGGGCAGTCGCTTCAAGTTTCTGCTCGAGACCTTCATCGATCACCTCCACGATTTCACCCGCGAGGTGAACATGACCCATGAGGAGTGGATGGGCATGCTCAACTTCCTCTACGACTGCGGGAAGATTTCCACCCCAGAACGGCACGAGTTCATCCTGCTGTCGGACGTCACCGGTCTCTCGGCGCTGGTCGACATGCTCAACACCAAGGGCGGCGCCACCGAAGGCTCCAATCTCGGCCCCTTCTACCTGGATGATGCGCCGGTTCTGGCGCTGGGCGGTGATCTCGCCCGCGGCCGCGACGGCACATCGCTTCTGGTGCATGGCGTGGTCCGGGACAGTCTCGGCAATCCGCTGCCCGGCGCAATCGTCGATACCTGGCAGGCCGACGGAAGCGGCACCTACCCGATCCAGGAACAGGCCTCGGGCCAGGACAAGTACGACCTGCGCGGCAAGATGACCACCAATGAAAAGGGCGAGTATTACTATACGACCGTGCTGCCCAAGCCCTACACGGTGCCCTATGACGGTCCGGTGGGACGGCTGCTGAGAGCCGGCAATCGCCATGCCTGGCGTGCCGCCCATCTGCATTACATCGTGCGGGCCAAAGGCATGCGTGCGATCACCACCGAGCTGTTCTTCGAAAACACCGAATATATCGACAATGACGCCGTTTTCGGTGTGCGAAAGTCGTTGATCGGCAAGCTCGAACCTGTCAGGAAAAACGAGGAATTCGGTTTCGCCCTGGAAACACGTCCGGATGCGAAGTGCCGGTTCGACTTTGTCCTCGCGCCAGAGGGCTGAGACTTGCTGGAACGGAGTGAAATGGTGGACGACAAGGCGCGGCCGTCGGAGTTCGTCGAGGCCCTGGCCAAGGGGATTGCGGTCATCGAGTGCTTCGATGCCGCCCATGCCGACATGACGCTGAGCGAGATTGCCAGACGGGTGGGGCTTTCGCCGGCCGCCGCCCGCAGAAGCCTGATCACGCTTTCGGCGCTCGGTTATGTCGGCCTCACCGGCAAGCGCTACCATCTGCGGCCCAAGGTGATGACGCTGGGGTCGGGCTTCTATTTCGCCGCTCGGATCGACGAACTGCTTTTGCCCGAGCTTCGGCAGATCGTCGAGGCCCATGGCGACGCGGCCTCGGTCGCAACGCTCGACGGGCACGACGTCATCTACATTGCCCATCACTCCACCCAGCGGGCGCGGCGCGCGACGGCCGTTGTCGGCGCGCGTTATCCGGCCCATGCCACCTCGCTTGGCCGTGTCCTGCTCGCCGGCCTGCCGGATGACGAGCTCGATCGCTACTTCGAGACGGTGGAGCCAAAGCCCCTGACCTCGCGTACCGTCGTCTCGAAGGAAGAGCTGCGGCGCCTGGTCTGGAAGGCGCGCGAACTGGGCTATGCGACCACCGTCGACCAGCTCGACTACGGCATCACCGCGCTCGCGGTGCCGATCCGCAACGCTGACGGGCGCATCACGGCGGCTGTGAACTCGTCAGGTTACTCGGGCCTGGTCAGCGCAGACCAGATGGTGGCGGAACGCCTTCAGGACCTGCGGGCCGCCGCAAGCCGCATCAGCGCCGCCTCTGCGCGCGCACCAGCCTTGTCTGCCGTTCTCAACGGAAACTGAAGCAGGCCTGCCGGTCGAGACAAAACTCGGCCCGAAAAGACGTCGAATAATTTTTCGTATTGCGAAATTTTGGAGGAAAACATGTGCAAGTTCTGTGACCCGAGGACCCGTGCACCGGCGGATGCCGGAAGCGGTCCGGCCATAACCAGCCGCGCGGCGGCCGGCCCCATGCCCGACGGGATCGGGATCGCCAGTCGGCGCACCCTGATCAAGGGTGGCGCGGTGCTTTCGATGGACGCGGCGGTCGGCAATTTCCCCGTCGGCGATGTGCTGTTCGAGGGGTCGAAGATCCTCGAGATCGGCGCCTCGATCGATGCAGGCGACGCCGCCGTGATCGATGCCGCCGGCATGATCGTCATGCCGGGCTTCATCGATACCCATCATCACCAGTTCGAGACGGCACTGCGCAGCCTCCTGCCCGACGCCATCCTCGTCAATGACGGACGGCCGGAGAGTGCTGCCAATTATTACGAATGGATGCTGCAGAAGTTCTCGGTGCTTTATCGCCCCGAGGACGTCTACATCTCCGAACTGTTCGGCGGCATTGCCCAGATCGACGCCGGCGTGACCACGGTGATGGACGTCAGCCAGATCCACCACTCGCCGGAGCACTCGGACGCCGCGATTGCAGCCCTGCGCGCTGCCGGTCGCCGGGCGGTCTTCGGCTATTTCGAGGGCTGGGGCGACGCGTCGAAATATCCGGGCGATGCGCGCCGCATCAAGGCGGAGCATTTCGCCAGCGACGACCAGCTGCTGACCATGGTGATGGGTGGAGAAATCTATCTGCCGTTCCATGAGGAGGCCTGGGCGATCGGCCGCGAACTCGACATCCCGATCGCCCTTCATGTGGTCGGTACTTTCGGCATGCAGCCGACCTTCGACGGGCTTGCCATGGCGGGCAAGTTCGGTCCGGACAATATTTTCATCCACATGACCGGCATGAGCGACATGGCCTGGAAGGCCGCCGCCGATGCAGGTGCCCATGTCTCATTGTCCGTTCCGATCGAGATGCAGATGCGCCATGGCGAGCCGCCGCTGCAGAAGGCGCTGGATCTCGGCATCCAGCCGTCGCTGTCGACCGATGTCGAATGCACGATGACGGCCGACATGTTCAC
>DAIMJJ010000023.1:0-29078 GCA_036722275.1 Rhizobium sp.
GAACTCGGCAATGCGATACGGCCCCGATCCCATGACCGGCTCCAGCGTCGTGCGGTTGATGTCGCGCGGCTTGCCGTCGGGTCCGACGCCCTCCCACCAGTGCTTCGGCAGGATCTGGAACTGACCGAGGATCATCGGCAGTTCCTTGTTGTGTTTTTCGTCGAAGCGGAACGTGACGTCACGGTCGCCGGTCTTTTCGACCGCGACGACGTGCCGGTAGTAGCTCGTGTAGAGCGGATTGAGTTCCTTCGACTTCTCGAAGCTGAAGATGACGTCGTCAGGAGTAACCGGCTTGCCGTCGGCCCAGCGGGCCTCGGCACGCAGACGAAACGTGGCAAAGGACACGTCCTCGGGATAAGACACGCCCTCGGCAAGCAGGCCGTAGGAGGTAGAGACTTCGTCCTCGGCCTCCTTCATCAGCGTGTCAAAGACCAGCGAGAGGCCGGGCGCCGCCTCTCCCTTCTCGAGGATCGGATTGAAGGTGTCATAGGTGCCGGTGGCCGCGAGCTTCAGCTCTCCGCCCTTCGGCGCACTCGGATTGACATAGTCAAAATGCGCGAAACCGGCGGGATAGCGCAGCTCTCCGGTGAGGGAGACCCCGTGGCGCAGCGTCTCCTCCGACCGTGCCGGCTGACCTGTCAGCACGGTCAGGCAAGTCAGGAGAACCCCCATCCGAAATCGCAACGGTCCCATGCAAATCACCCCCTTGTTCCTACGGATTTTGGAAGAATAGGCAAAACCGTGGCAAAAAACAGGGAGGCTTCGCAAAGCGCTGCAATCGGGCACCGGAAAACACGGATTCACCAAAATCGGGTTCCAGAGTATCGTTTCGACAAAGCACCCGGACGGGACGGGCGATGCAAAGAGGCGGGCGAAGACGGCATGGCGAACAAGATCAGTAAACGGATGGCCTTCCTGGCGAGGGGGCTGGCAATCACGGCGGGGCTACTGGCTCTCGGCACCGGCGTGGCTGCGGCGGACGGAACGCCGGCCAAGCAGTTGTTCGGCGGCATGAAACTGCCGGCCCGAGCCGCGCCCGCGCCTTACGGCTCCTATGCCAAAGGCTGCATCGCCGGCGCGGTCGCCATTCCGGTCGACGGTCCCAACTGGCAGGCCATGCGTCTGTCACGCAACCGTCGCTGGGGGCATCCCGACATGATCGCGCTCCTCGAGCGGCTGTCGCGCGAGGCACCCGGCATCGGCTGGCCCGGCATCCTGATCGGCGACGTGTCCCAGCCACGCGGCGGGCCGATGCTGTCCGGCCACGCCTCTCACCAGGTCGGGCTGGATGCCGACGTCTGGCTTACGCCGATGCCGCAACGCCGGCTTTCGGCGCAGGAGCGCGAGGACCTGCCGTTCACCTCGATGCTCAAGGAAAACAAATTCCTGACCGTCAACGACAAGGTCTGGACGCCGGCCCATGCCAAGCTGATCATGCTGGCGGCGAGCTATCCGCAGGTCGAGCGGGTCTTCGTCAACCCGGCGATCAAGAAGAAGCTGTGCGACACCTGGACCGGCGACCGCTCGGCGCTCGGCAAGGTCCGGCCGATCTATGGCCATGACGCGCATTTCCACATCCGCATCGGCTGCCCGGCCGGCGCTTCGGGATGCAAGCCGCAGGCCGCCGTCGGCGCCGGCGACGGCTGCGACAAGTCGCTCGCCTGGTGGTTCACGGACGAGCCCTGGGCCAAGCCGAAGAAGGACCCCAACGCCAAGCCGCCGAAGCCGCCCCGGCCGATGCAATTGTCGGACATGCCGAAGGCCTGCGCCGCTGTGCTGCAGGCGCCCTCCCCGGACAGTGAAATGGCGGCAACCTTCGGCGGTACGGCTGTCTCGGCGCTGGCCGCGACACCTTCACCGTCCAATGACGGCGTTTCCGCCCTCACGGCGCAGATGCCGGTCCTGCCGGACGTCGTGCCGATCCCGCTTCCGCGCCCGGCCGGTTACTGAGCCAAGGCCGATGCCCACTGGCCGGCGCAGGCTTTTCAAGTCAGGCATCCTGGGCTAGAAGGCAATCAAATCGATTTAAAACTGGCCGGTACCGACCATGACCCGATGCATCGCCCTGATTGCGCACGACCAGAAGAAGGACGACATGGCCGAGTTCGCCGAACGTCACCAGGCGCTTCTGGCCGGATGGCGGATCGTGGCGACCGGCACGACCGGCGGGCGCATCAAGGCCGCATGTCCCGATCTCGACGTCACCCGACTGAAGAGCGGGCCGCTCGGCGGCGACCAGCAGATCGGCGCGATGATCGCTACCGGCGAGGTCGACATGCTGATTTTCTTCGTCGATCCTTTGACATCCATGCCACATGATGTCGATGTGAAGGCACTGATGCGACTGGCGACAGTCTACGACATACCGATGGCGCTCAACCGCGCAACGGCCGAAATCCTGATGACCACGAGCGCTCCCTGAACCAACCGCCCGAACCGCCGCAGCCCCTCACGGAACCGGACATGCCCAAGCTTAGCGATCACGACCCACTGACCTTTCCGATCCTGATCGGCGACATCGGCGGCACCAATGCGCGCTTCTCGATCCTGATCGATGCCTATGCCGAGCCGAAGCAGTTTCCCATCGTCCACACGGCGGACTTCGCCACGATCGACGAGGCGATCCAGACCACGGTGCTCGACAAGACGTCGGTGCAGCCGCGCTCGGCCATTCTGGCGATTGCCGGGCCGATCAAGGGCAACGAGATCCCGCTCACCAATTGCGACTGGGTGGTCCGGCCGAAGGCGATGATCGCCGATCTCGGTTTCAGCGACGTCATGGTGGTCAACGACTTCGAGGCCCAGGCGCTTGCGGTCGCGTCCCTGTCCGAGGAAGATCGCGAACCGATCGGCGCGGGCCGGACCAGCCCCATCGCCTCGCGCGTCGTGCTCGGACCCGGCACGGGACTCGGCGTGGCCGGGCTAGTCCATGCACAGCACACCTGGTTTCCGGTCCCCGGAGAAGGCGGCCATGTCGATATCGGGCCCCGCAGCGAACGCGACTTTGCGATTTTCCCGCATCTGACGCCGATCGAGGGGCGCATCTCGGCCGAACAGCTTCTGTGCGGCCGGGGCATCGTCAATATCTATCAGGCAATCTGCCATGCCGACGGGCTGGAGCCGAAGTTCACCATTCCCGCCGACGTGACAGCCGCAGGCTTGTCCGGGGCGAACGCCCAGGCGGAAGAAACCATCAGCCTTTTCGTTACCTATCTCGGCCGGCTGGCGGGCGATCTCGCCCTGATCTTCATGGCCCGCGGCGGTGTCTTCCTCTCCGGCGGCATCTCGCAGAAGATCATTCCCGCCCTCAAGCGCCCGGAATTCCGACAGGGCTTCGAGGACAAGGCGCCGCATTCCGCGCTCATGGCGGCGATCCCGACCTTCGTCGTCACCCATCCGCTGGCGGCGCTCTCGGGCCTCGCTGCCTATGCCCGCACGCCCGGCAATTTCGGCCTGGCGACCGAGGGAAGACGCTGGCGGCGCTGACAGGCCCCAAAAGCCTGCGTCGCATTGACTATGGCCAAATGGCACTCGACTGGCTATAGAGCGGCCTGCGCGGGCCGATTGTGCCCGCCATGGCCCATTTCTGCGGGGAATGTCCTCATTTGAACGACAGGACACACAACACACCGGTCAGCTCGGCAAGCGTCACGTCGGTCCTGAAACGCATCATTGCCGAGAACGGCCGCGACCATGTGCGTGGCTACGTCTTTGCCGTGCTGTGCCTGGCGACCGTGGCGCTGACGACCGCCTTTACGGCCTGGATCATGGAGGCGGTGGTCAACGAGGCCTTCGCCAACCAGCGCGCCGACGTCGTCTGGCTGATCTGCGGCTCGATCCTCGCCGCCTTCGTGCTGCGCGGTTTCGCCAGCTACGGCCAGGCGGTCACGCTGTCGAAGATCGGCAACAACATCGTCGCCCGTTACCAGCGCCGGCTCTATTCGCATCTGATGACGCTGTCGCTCGGCTATTTCACGGAATCGCGCTCGGCACGCATGGCCGCGCAGATCAGCCAGAACATCAACGGCATTCGCGACGTGCTCAACCTGACCGTCACCTCGATGGCGCGCGACCTGCTGACGCTCGTGGCGTTGATCGGCGTGATGGTGTTCAAGGATCCGGTGCTGTCGCTGATCGTCTTCGTCGTGGCGCCGCCGCTTCTGTGGGCGATGCGCTACATCTCCAAGCGGCTGCGCAGCGCCACGAAGGAATCGGTCATCTACAACAGCCATGTGCTGGGAGCGATCCAGGAGACGATCCAGGGGATCGCCATCGTCAAGGCCTTCACCATGGAGCAGGAGCTCCAGCGCAAGGTGGAAGGAACGATCGCGGCCGCGGAAAAGCGATCCAACCGGATCGCGCGGCTCAGCGAACGCACATCCCCGATCACCGAAACCTTCGCCGGCGTGGCGATTTCGAGCGTGCTGGCCTATGCCGCCTTCCGCTCGATCTACGGCGGCGTTCTGCCGGGCGCCTTCTTCTCTTTCATCACCGCCCTTTTGATGGCCTACGAGCCGGCCAAGCGGCTCGCCAAGCTGCAGGTGCAGATGGAGCGTGCCGTGGTCAATGCGCGCATGATCTATGAGATCCTCGACATGCAGACGCATCAGCGGGACAAGGACGGCGCTGCCGATCTCAAGGTCACCGAGGCGCGCATAGAGTTTCGCGGGGTGAAGTTTGCCTATGGCGAGAACGAACCGGTGCTCAAGGGCATCGACTTCGTCGCCGAGGGCGGCAAGACCACGGCACTCGTCGGCCCGTCGGGCGCCGGCAAGTCGACGGTGATCACCCTCATCCCGCGCTTCTACGATCCGCTCGAGGGCGAGATCCTGATCGACGGGCAGAACATCGCCGATGTGACCAAGTCCTCGCTGCGCAAGCACCTCGCCTATGTCTCGCAGCAGCCCTATCTGTTCGAAGGCTCGATCCGCGACAACATCCGCTACGGGCGCCCCGACGCGACCGATGCCGAGATCGAGGAAGCCGCACGGCTGGCCTATGCGCATGACTTCATCATCGCCCAGCCCCTCGGTTACGATACCCCGGTGGGCGAGAACGGCGTGACGCTGTCGGGCGGCCAGCGCCAGCGGCTGTCGATCGCCCGCGCACTGGTGCGCAATGCGCCGATCCTCCTGCTCGACGAGGCGACCTCCGCGCTCGACACCGAGTCCGAAGCCGCCGTGCAGAAGGCGCTCGACGAGGCCATGACCGGGCGCACGGTGGTGGTCATCGCGCATCGGCTGTCGACCATCCGCCGCGCCGACAAGATCATTGTGATGCAGGCGGGCACGATCGCCGAGGAAGGCACACATGACGATCTTGCACAGCGTCCGGACGGGCTCTACGCTCGTCTGAACCAGTTGCAGCCCGCGACGACCACCACGGACCATTTCATCTAGGGACAGCCGACCGCCATGCAGGATGCTATGAAACTCGTCGTGGTGGGTGCCGGGGGACGGATGGGCCAGACGCTGATCCGCCTCATCCAGTCGAGCGAGGGTGTGAGGCTGCACGCCGCCGTCGAGCGCACGGGCTCCAGCCTCATCGGTCGCGATGCCGGCGAGATCGCCGGTCTCGGTGCGATCGGCCTTGCCGTCACCGACGACCCGCTGGCCGCCTTCCTCGATGCCGAAGGCGTCATCGACTTCACCTCTCCGCAGGCGACCACCGAATTTGCAGCGCTCGCGGCCCAGGCACGCATCGTCCACGTCATCGGCACGACCGGCTGCCTGCCCGAGCACGAAGCGAAGATCGAAGCGGCGTCGCGTCACGCCCGCATCGTCAAGTCCGGCAATATGAGCCTTGGCGTCAATCTCCTGTCCGTTCTGGTGCAGCAGGCCGCCCGTGCGCTCGATGCCGCGGGCTGGGACATCGAGGTCCTGGAAATGCATCACAAGCACAAGGTCGACGCACCTTCGGGCACGGCGCTTCTTCTCGGAGAAGCGGCCGCGCGCGGGCGCGGTGTCGATCTTTCCGCGCATTCGGTTCGAGTCCGCGACGGCCATACCGGGGCGCGCGAGACCGGCTCGATCGGCTTTGCGACGCTGCGCGGCGGCTCGGTGGTCGGCGAGCATTCGGTGATCCTCGCCGGCGAGGGCGAACTGGTGACGCTCAGCCACAGCGCCGGCGACCGCTCGATCTTCGCCCGCGGCGCCCTCAAGGCGGCGATGTGGGCGCGCGACCAGAAACCCGGCCTTTATTCCATGCTCGACGTGCTCGGGCTTTCGTCTACCATCTGACATCAATGCGGAGGATTTTCCGATGAGTGGTACCCTCGTGCTCGTGCGCCACGGCCAGAGCGAATGGAACTTGAAGAACCTGTTCACCGGCTGGAAGGACCCGGGCCTGACCGAGCTTGGCGTCGAAGAAGCCAATGCCGGTGGCAAGGCGCTGGCCGACTACGGCGTCAAGTTCGACATCGCCTTCACCTCGGCCCTGTCGCGCGCCCAGCGGACCTGCCAGATCGTTCTCGACAATGTCGGCCAGCCGACGCTTGAAACCATCCGCAACGAGGCTCTCAACGAGCGCGATTACGGCGATCTCTCCGGCCTCAACAAGGATGACGCCCGCGCCAAGTGGGGCGAGGAACAGGTGCATGTCTGGCGCCGCTCCTACGACGTTCCGCCGCCGGGTGGCGAAAGCCTGCGCGACACCGGCGCCCGGGTCTGGCCCTATTACCTGACCGAGATCCTGCCGCGCGTACTCCGCGGCGAAACCGTCCTGGTTGCCGCTCACGGCAATTCGCTGCGCGCGCTGGTGATGGTGCTCGACCGCCTGTCCAAGGAAGAGATCCTCAAGCTCAACCTCGCGACCGGCGTGCCGATGGTCTACAAGCTGAACGCGGACTCGACGGTCAAGTCGAAGGAAGTGCTCGGCGACATGTCTGGCGCCCACTGAGGCGCCGTTCCGTCAATTGCTGATGGTGAATTCGACGCGGTCCGCGGGAAACCGTGTGACCGCGTATTGTATCGGCAGACCCTGCATGTCGGTATTGAGGGCGCGGGTCACGAGCACGATCGCGCCCGGCGTCAGCGCCAATTGCCCGACATCATCCGGCTCGGCATGGGTCGCGGAAATTTCCGTGACCGTTCTCAGATAATCCTCCACACCGAATGCCTTCAAGGCACGGGTGACAGACCCCGTGCGCCGGAAAGCCTCATCGATGCCGCCGAACCGCTCCGCCGGAAACCAGCTGGTCGAGCGCGATAGTGCCCGCCCGTCGGCCTTGCGCAGGACTTCGAGCCGGATGACAGGGGCTTTGGCGGGAAGTCGCAGCCATTTTCCGATATCGGCATGCGCCTCCTCCCGGGCCGAGGACAACAGCAGGCCCTCGACACCCCTCGCCTGATCGCCGATGCCCTCGGTGAAACGGGTTCTGCGCGCGATCGGGAAGGTGAACTTGTCCTTACGGTCGATCATCGTCCCGCGACCCTGAACCGCGCGGACGATGCCTTCCTGGCCGAGTGCTGCAAGGGCGCTGCGCACGGTGTGGCGATTGACGCCGAACTGTTCGGCAAGCTGTGTTTCGGGCGGCACCATGCCGCTGGCGTCGTAATCTCCTTGCGCGATCGAGGCCCGGATGCGGTCGGCGATCTGGCGCCACAGCGCCACGCCTTTCTGTCGTTCCACGGATTTCTGTCCCATCATGTCACACGCTTGTCACGCCCGATTGCTAGCCATACAGTAACTTGTATGGTTGTCTATATTACTAGACATTTAGAGGCCTGACAATGGAAGCTCGACAGGAAAAAACAGAAGACCGGGGGACGGCCCGCAAGCGCGTCGTCGACTTGCTTGCGCGCGCCGACATTCACGACCTGAGCCGTTGCTGGGACGCGCTTGCGCCCCAGCCGGAAGTCGCGATGCTGCGCGGCCCCGAAACCGGCCTCGTGATGGTACGTGGCCGTATCGGCGGCGGCGGCGCGCCCTTCAATCTCGGGGAGGCAACCGTCAGCCGGGCGACGGTGCGGCTGGGGAACGGTCTGGTCGGACACGGCCACGTCCTCGGCGCCCATCTCAAGCGCGCGCGGCTTGCCGCGATCTTCGATGCCCTTTGGCAGGACGACGACCATCGCGACCGGATCGAGGCGGAACTCCTCCGGCCCCTCGAAGCGCGGATGACAGAGGACAAACGGAAGAAATCGGAAGAGGTGGCCGCAACCCGAGTCGATTTCTTCACCATGGTACGGGGAGAGGATTGATGGACACCAAGATGGAAGCCCTGACCGGCGGTTTCGCCGAACCGGTGCATCATGCCCAGAGCGTATTCCGCATGATGATGGACTGCCTCTCGCGACCCGGCACCGTCCAGTCGATCGTGCCCGAGATCGAGCCCCCTCGGCCCTTGGGGGTCGCCGCCGGCGCCATCGCGCTGACGCTTCTTGACCACGACACGCCGGTTTGGCTGACGCCGGGCCTGGCGAAATCCGCCGTGGCGGAATGGATCGGCTTCCACACCGGCGCACCGCTCACTCGCGAGAAATCTGAAGCGCGTTTCGCCTTTGCCGAAGCCGGCGTCCCCTTCTCGTCCTTCGGTCTGTTTGCGACCGGCACGCAGGAATATCCGGATCGTTCGACGACTATCGTTCTGGAGGTGGCAAGCCTCGACAAGGGTGCCCCGCTCAGCCTTTCGGGCCCCGGCATTCGCGAGAGCGCCACGATCGCCCCGCAGGGACTGCCGGAGATGTTCCTGCGGCAATGGGCAGACAACCGGGCACTATTCCCGCGCGGGGTTGATGTCGTGCTGACCGCCGGGCGCCAGATGCTCGGCCTGCCGCGCACCTGCAAGATCATGCCCAGGGAGGTTTGAGACCATGTATGTTGCCGTCAAGGGCGGAGAAGCCGCCATCGACAATGCACACCGCCTGCTCGCCGATCGGCGACGCGGCGATCGCTCCGTGCCGACGCTTACCATCGAGCAGATCGTCGAACAGCTTGGGCTCGCCGTCGACCGGGTGATGGCCGAGGCTTCCCTCTACGACCGCTCCCTGGCAGCGCTTGCGGTCAAGCAGGCCCGCGGCGACATGATCGAGGCGATCTTTCTGCTGCGCGCCTATCGCACCACCCTGCCCCGGTTCGGCTACAGCGTGCCCGTCGACACCGGTCATATGCTGATCGAGCGCCGGATCTCGGCGACCTACAAGGATCTTCCCGGCGGCCAGCTGCTGGGGCCGACCTTCGACTACACCCATCGCCTGCTCGACACCTCGCTTCTTGGTGACGACGATGTGGCCCGGCCGGTGCACAAGCAGCCGCTCGGCGAAGAGGTCATGCGGGTTTCGGAGATCCTCGGGGAAGAAGGACTGATCGAATCGGACGGCGACGTGCCCGAGGATCATATCGCCGGCGACATCACCCGCGAGCCGATCGAGTTTCCGATGGCGCGCGACACCCGGCTGCAGGCGCTGGCCCGCGGCGACGAGGGCTTCCTTCTGGCGCTCGCCTATTCGACGCAGCGCGGCTATGGCCGCACCCACCCCTTTGTCGGCGAAATCCGCATCGGCGAGGTGGAAGTCGAGCTGGAAGTGGCGGAACTCGGCTTTGCGGTGTCGCTGGGCGAGATCCGCGTGACCGAATGCCAGATGGTCAACCAGTTCAAGGGGTCGGCCAAGGCACCGCCGCAATTCACCCGCGGCTATGGCCTGGTGTTCGGCCAGAGCGAGCGCAAGGCCATGGCCATGTCGCTGGTGGACCGGGCACTGCGCGCCGGAGAGTTCGGCGAGGACATCGTCGCTCCCGCGCAGGACGAGGAATTCGTCATTTCACATTCCGACAATGTGCAGGCGACCGGCTTCGTCGAACACCTCAAGCTGCCGCACTATGTCGATTTCCAGGCCGAACTGGACCTGGTTAGACGCATGCGCGCCGAGTTCGAGGCGTCTCGCCTCGGCGGCGAGACCGATCTGGCCGAGGCGGCCGAATGAGCAGGTTTCACTCAGTCGCGGTTCTGCTCGTTGAACCAGTATGCACTGCCGATGGTCGAAGCGATCATGACGGCGACGATAATCGTAAGCATGACACTGATTTCCATTTCCAGCACCTCCTTCTGATCCAGGACAACGCCCGATGACGCAGGAAGTTTCGCAGTATTCAGATCTGGCGAGCTATAATTTCGCCTATCTGGACGAACAGACCAAGCGGATGATCCGCCGCGCGATCCTGAAGGCGATCGCGATCCCCGGCTACCAGGTGCCGTTTGCATCTCGTGAAATGCCCATGCCCTATGGCTGGGGTACCGGCGGCGTGCAGGTGACGGCCTCGATCATCGGCGCCGACGACGTGCTGAAGGTGATCGACCAGGGTGCCGACGACACGACCAATGCCGTCTCCATCCGCGCCTTCTTCCAGAAGGTGGCCCAGGTGGCGGTGACCACCCATACGACGGACGCGACGATCATCCAGACGCGCCACCGCATTCCCGAGCAGAAGCTCAAGGAGAACCAGGTGCTCGTCTATCAGGTGCCGATCCCCGAACCTTTGCGCTTCCTCGAGCCGCGCGAGACCGAAACGCGCAAGATGCACGCGCTTGAGGAATATGGCCTCATGCATGTCAAACTCTACGAGGACATCGCCAAGAACGGCCGGATCGCCACGACCTATGCCTATCCGGTCAAGGTCGCAGGCCGCTACGTCATGGATCCATCGCCGACGCCGAAATTCGACAATCCGAAGATGCACATGTCGGAAGCACTGCAGCTGTTCGGCGCCGGCCGCGAAAAGCGCATCTATGCCGTGCCACCCTTTACCGAAGTGGTGAGCCTCGACTTCGAAGACCATCCGTTCGAGGTCCAGAGCTTCGACAAGCCCTGCGCGCTGTGCGGCGCCGAGCACGTCTATCTCGATGAAGTCATTCTCGACGACAAGGGTGGCCGCATGTTCGTCTGCTCGGACACCGATTACTGCGAAGACCGCCGCGAGCAGGGCCATGTCGGCCATCTCGGCGTCGCGAAGGAGGCTGCCGAATGAGCAATACGCCGCTTCTCAAGGTCCGCGACCTTTCGAAATTCTACGGCAAGCGCATCGGCTGTGCCAATGTCGCCTTCGACCTGTGGCCCGGCGAAGTCCTGGCCATCGTCGGGGAATCCGGCTCGGGCAAGACGACACTTCTCAACTGCCTGTCGACGCGGCTCATGCCGACCACGGGCAGTGTCGAATACCACATGCGCGACGGCGGCTACCGCGACCTCTACCACATGAGCGAAGCCGAGCGGCGCTTCCTGATGCGAACCGACTGGGGCTTCGTGCACCAGAACCCTGCCGACGGCCTGCGCATGACAGTCTCGGCCGGCGCCAATGTCGGCGAGCGGCTGATGGCAGTCGGCGACCGGCACTATGGCAATATCCGCCGCACGGCCAGCGAATGGCTCGAGCGCGTCGAGATCAGCACGGACCGCATCGATGACCAGCCGCGGGCCTTTTCCGGCGGCATGCGCCAGCGCCTGCAGATCGCCCGCAACCTGGTGACCGGCCCCCGCCTCGTCTTCATGGACGAGCCGACCGGCGGCCTCGACGTCTCCGTGCAGGCGCGCCTGCTCGATCTGGTGCGCGGCCTCGTCAACGACCTTGGGCTGTCTGCCATCGTCGTGACCCACGACCTTGCCGTCGCCCGCCTGCTGTCACACCGGATGATGGTCATGAAGGACGGCCATGTCATCGAACAGGGCCTCACCGACCGCGTCCTCGACGATCCGCGCGAGCCCTATACCCAGCTGCTCGTCTCTTCGATCCTGCAAGTCTGAAGCTCAAGAGGAAATCCCCCATGGCCACGCCCCTCGTCGTCTCGGAAGTCTCCAAGAGCTTCACCATGCATCTGCGCGACGGCCTGCGCCTGCCCGTCGTCGCGAATGTCTCTTTCTCGGTCGCTTCGGGCGAATGCGTCGTGCTCGGCGGTCCGTCCGGCATCGGCAAGAGCTCGATCCTGAAGATGCTCTACGGCAATTATGCCGTCGATGCCGGCCAGATCCTGGTCGAGCACAACGACCGGATCATCGACATCGCCAGCGCCGATCCGCGCTCCGTTCTCGAAGTCCGGCGGACCACGCTCGGCTATGTCAGCCAGTTCCTGCGCACGGTGCCGCGCGTGGCGGCGATCGACGTCGTCGCCGAGCCGCTCGTCGCCCGCGGCGTCGCGGCCGAAGAGGCACGCGAACGCGCCGCGGAACTGCTGCAAAAGCTCAACCTGCCGCGCGATCTGTGGCAATTGCCACCCGCCACCTTCTCCGGCGGCGAGCAGCAGCGCGTCAACATCGCCCGCGGCTTCATCACCGATCACCGTATCCTGCTGCTCGATGAGCCGACGGCCTCGCTGGATGCGGCCAACAGGAAGGTCGTCGTCGAGATGATCCGCGCCAAGAAGGCCGCGGGCGTCGCCCTTCTCGGGATCTTTCACGATGAGGAAGTGCGCGAGGCGGTTGCCGACCGCATCCTCGATGTTTCGCAATTTTCGCCGCGAAAGGCCGCCGCATGACCCGCAAGCTCGGGCTCGAGCCCTACATTCATGAGAGCGCCCGCGTGACGAATTCGACGCTCGGCCGCTACACGGAAGTCTCCGAGCGCACCCGCCTGGAAGAAGTGGCGATGGGGGACTATTCCTACATTATGCAGGACGGCTCGGTCTGGTGCGCGACGATCGGCAAGTTCGCCAACATCGCCGCGGCCGTGCGCATCAATGCCACCAACCACCCGACCTGGCGCGCGACGCTGCATCACTTCACCTACCGCGCCGCCGATTATTTCGACGGCGCCGAGAACGACCATGACTTCTTCGAATGGCGGCGGGAGAACCGCGTGACGATCGGCCATGACGTGTGGATCGGTCACGGCGCCACAGTGCTTCCGGGCGTCACCGTCGGCAATGGCGCGGTGATCGGCGCCGGCGCCGTCGTTTCGAAGGATGTCGCTCCCTACACCATCGTCGGCGGCGTGCCGGCACGCCTCATCCGGGAGCGGTTTGCCCCGTCGATCGCCGAGCGCATGGACGAGCTATGCTGGTGGGACTGGGAGCATGACCGGCTGTTTGCGGCGCTGGAGGATTTCCGCGCACTGGCGGCGGAGGAATTCGTCAAAAGATACGCCCGATAGAATTTAAAATTCAATAACTTACGCAATTTTACATTTCCTACATAAATCTGACATTGGCGCTTCATGGGTGCCCTCTAAAGCCAGTCCGACACAAAGGACATGACGTCGAAAGAGCGCACATGAAGTTTCAGCTGAAGAATGTCACCCGCAAGTTTGGTCAGCACGTTGCCGTCGATGACGTCAATGTCGAGATCGGACGCGGCGAGATGGTGGGCGTCATCGGCCGCTCAGGCGCCGGCAAGTCGACCCTTCTGCGGATGATCAACCGGCTGGTCGACCCGTCGTCGGGCTCCATCCATTTCGGCGATGTCGAGGTTTCCGCGCTGAAGGGTGCAGGCCTGCGCAACTGGCAGCGCGACTGCGCCATGATCTTCCAGCAGTTCAATCTGGTTCCGCGTCTCGACGTTCTCACCAACGTCCTGCTCGGCCGCCTCAATCATCGCCCGACGGCGCTTAGCATCCTCAACCTCTTCACCCGCGAAGAGCGGATCATGGCGATCGCCGCCCTCGAGCGCCTCGGCATCGAGCAGACCGCGCTTCAGCCCGCCGGCACCCTGTCAGGCGGCCAGCAGCAGCGTGTCGCCATCGCGCGCGCCCTGATGCAGGGTCCGAAGGTCGTTCTGGCCGACGAGCCGATCGCCTCGCTCGATCCGCTCAACGCCAAGATCGTCATGGATGCGCTTCGCGACATCAACGAGCGCGAAGGCATCACCGTCATCACCAACCTGCACACGCTCGACACCGCCCGCAGTTACTGCTCGCGCATCATCGGCATGGCCCAGGGCCGCGTCGTCTTCGACGGTACGCCCGAGGAGCTGACGGCGGAGACCGTGCAGGAAATCTACGGCGCCGACAGCCATGGCGCCGGCATCGACGAGAGCATGACCTCGACGAGCATTCGCATTCCGAGCGCACCGGCCGCATCGGGCGCCCCCCTATCCCCCGGTTTCAGGAGCCTCGCCGTCGCCGAAGCCTGAAATCACGACGATCGACCGCCCGCGTCAAGGGCACTTCATTGATCAAAAAAGGTCCCGGCTTGGCCGGACAACAGGAGAGAAACTCATGCTGAAGAAGACCCTTCTTGCCGCCGTGGCGCTCGTGTCGCTCGCCGGCGTCGCCGCTGCCGAAGATCTCAAGGAATTCCGCATCGGCATCCTCGGCGGCGAAAACGAAGCCGACCGCCTGCGCAACTTCCAGTGCATGACCGAAAAGCTGCCGTCGGTTCTCGGCGTCGAAAAGGTTTCGCTGTTCCCGGCCGCCGACTATGACGGCGTCGTTCAGGGTCTTCTCGGCGGCACGCTCGACTACGCCGAACTCGGCGCCTCGGCTTTCGCCAAGGTCTATCTCGCCAAGGCCGACGCCGTCGAGCCGATCCTCACCACCGTCCAGACCGACGGCTCCACCGGCTACTACTCGATCATGGTGGCCCGCAAGGATTCGGGCATCACCAAGCTCGAAGACATGAAGGGCAAGAAGCTCGGCTTCGCCGACCCGGATTCCACCTCCGGCTACCTCGTTCCGCTCGTCACTCTGCCGGAAGCCATCGGCGGCCCGGTCAAGGAATTCTTCGGCGAGACCGGTTTCGGCGGCGGCCACGAAAACCTGGTTCTCGAAGTCCTCAAGGGCACCTTCGTCGCCGGCACGACCTGGGGTTCGGGCGTTGGCGAGTTCAAGGACGGCTACACCTCGGGCAACCTGCGCAAGATGGTCGACAAGGGCATCCTCAACAT
This sequence comes from Rhizobium sp., assembly GCA_036722275.1. Classification (GTDB taxonomy): domain Bacteria; phylum Pseudomonadota; class Alphaproteobacteria; order Rhizobiales; family Rhizobiaceae; genus Allorhizobium. The sequence goes on from DAIMJJ010000023.1 coordinate 14,811, forward strand.
GGACGACCTGGTCGAACTCTGGAAGTCCCCGCTGATCCCGAACGGCCCGGTCGTCGTTCGTTCGTCGATGAACGACGACATGAAGGCGAAGTTCAAGGCCTTCATGATGGAACTGCCGAAGTCCGACCCGGCCTGCTTCTCGGCCATCCAGGGCGGTGACTTCACCGGCTTCACCGAAGTCAACGTCGACTTCTACAAGCCGATCATCGACGCCCGCAAGGCCACCATCGGCGGCTGATCCTCAGCCATGAACGATAAGCGCCGGACGATCGCTCGTCCGGCGTTTTTCTTGGCACGTGCTCCGGCCGGTCCTGCAGCAAGGGGAAAGACATGACGTTTTCGACAACGCCTTCGCTGGGCGAGAACGGTGCGCTCGTCGAGCGGCACTGGCAGCAGCTCGCCATGAAGCGGCGCCTTTACACCCTCTTCGGCATCGGCCTTCTCCTCATGGTCGTCAGCGGTTCGCTGTGGTTCGCCAACGAGACCAATTCCGGCAAGTTCTTCGACCGCATCCCCCATTTCTTCGACTTCATTGAGGATCTGCTGCCACGTGACGGCATGGAGGTCGTGCGCGCGCTCTTCGACCTGCCCTCGCCCTATGACGATGGCAGCATGAAATACAATTATCCGGAGGGGCGGCTCTATCTGACCGAGAGCTTCTATATCCCGGAATACATCCACAAGATGGTCGAGACCATCAACATCGCGATCCTGTCGACCGTGATCGGCATGATCTTCGGATTCTGCCTGTCCTTTCTCGCAGCCCGCAACATGATGAAGAACGGTTGGGTGCGCGGCGCCGCCCGGCGCATCATGGAACTGCTGCGCGCCTTTCCGGAAGTCGTCATCGCCGGCTTCTTCCTCGCGGTCTTCTCGCTCGGCCCCATTCCGGCGATCATCGCCGTGTCCATCCATACGATCGGCGCGCTCGGCAAGATGTTCTACGAAGTCATCGAGAATGCCGACATGAAGCCCGACGAGGGCCTGAAGGCCGTCGGCGCGAACTGGTTCGAGCGCGTCTGGTTCGGCATGGTGCCGCAGGTCATGCCGAACTTCATGAGCTACTTCCTGCTGCGCCTGGAGATCAACGTGCGGGCCTCCACCATTATCGGCGCCGTCGGCGGCGGCGGCATCGGCGAGCTCCTGCGCCTGTCGATCGGCCAGGGCCACGAGGCCAAGACGCTGGCGATCGTGCTTCTGCTGCTTTGCACCATCATCGCCGTTGACCAGTTTTCCGCCTGGCTGCGCCTGAAGCTGGTCGGCGAGCAGGCCTTCCAGACCATCCAGTGAGGACACCCTCCATGCAGACCATGAACATGAGCGAACTGGACGCGGTGGCCGCCCGTCATCCCGCCATCCTGCAGCGATCGATCTGGCAACGCTTCAGGGTCGTTTTCATCGCCGGCGGCGTGCTCCTCTATTTCGTCTTCGCCTGGTGGTTCTTCTCGATCGGCAAGGTCGTAACGAACGCCAACTGGTCGATCGCCGGATCCTATCTGGCCGACTGGGTGTCCTACGAGGTTCGGCCCGACATCTCGATCGCCGCCGACGGGGCAATGGAAATCACCTATCCGCGCTTCGACCCGCTGGGGCCCAATGCCAATCCCGAATGGCTGAAGGCCACGCGGGAGACAGTGTCCCGAACCGTGACTGCGCCCGCCGCTGATCCGGGTGCCGCACCCGCGGCACCGGCCAAATCGTCGAGCTTCAGCTTCATGGCGCCGGCCGCCCCGGTCGGATCGAGCGGGACGGCCGCAACCACCAGCGCGGCACCGCAGGTCAAGACCGAGGAGGTCGTGACGCGGGCGCTCATCGAAATGGAGCGCGACCGCACGGTCGATATTTCGCCGCGGCAGGTCATTCTGATGCGTAACGGCGAGACCGTCACGCTCGATCTTGACGGTCCCAGTGACACGGTGAACGCTGCCGCGGCGCTGCCGGTCTGGGCCGAACAACGCCAGCCCGGCGCCAAGGTCGTCGCCAGCTTCGGCTTCTCCGGCTGGGTCGAGGTCACAGCCGACAAGGTCAAGATCCGCAAGCGCTTCTTCGGCTGGGAGAACTTCTTCTTCGACACCAACTCCGCCTTTTTCGGCAAGAGCGCCGGGGAAGTCGCGGGGCTTGTCTTCGGCGGCGAGCGCCTCGATCCCACGCAGAGCAATCTTTCACTCGCCTGGAACGACATTCTTTACAATCCGTCCTGGCAGCATCTCGACGTCTGGACAAAGCTTCTGCAGACAATCGTGATGGCCTTCATCGGCACGCTGTTTGCAATGATTGTCGCCTTCCCGCTGTCCTTCCTCGCGGCGCGCAACATCTTCCGCAACCGCCTGGCCAACCAGCTGATCAAGCGCTTCTTCGACTTCCAGCGCTCGGTCGACATGCTGATCTGGGCGCTGTTCTTCACCCGCGCCTTCGGCCCGGGGCCGCTCGCCGGTATCTCTGCCATCTTCTTCACCGATACCGGCACGCTCGGAAAGCTCTATGCGGAAGCGCTGGAGAACATCGACGACAAGCAGCGCGAGGGCGTGAAATCCGTCGGCGCCGCACCGCTGGCCGTGCAGCGCTTCGGCGTGTTGCCGCAGGTCCTGCCGCTTTTTGCATCGCAGGCTCTGTATTTCTGGGAATCCAACACGCGTTCGGCAACCATCATCGGCGCCGTCGGCGCCGGCGGCATCGGTCTGAAGCTCTGGGAGGCGATGCGGACCAATTCCGACTGGGAAAACGTCGCCTACATGGTCGTGCTGATCCTGATCGTGGTGTTCATCTTCGACGGTATCTCGAACACGCTGCGCTCGCGGCTGATGGGGACGAAGCACTGATTTCTGAAAACAAAGTGGCGAGCGATCATCAATCTGTCATGGTGATCGGCTAGCGGAAGCGACTTGCACGAGGCTCCTGCCGCGCAGGTTCAGATAAGAGGATGCCATCTTGCGCTATGCGCTCTACTTCACGCCTCCGGCCGACGATCCGCTGACGGTAAGCGCGGCCGAATGGCTGGGACGCAACCCGTTTTCGGGAGAGACCCGCAGGGTCGCAGGGCGAGGATCATTTTCTGCCGAGGATTTTGCCGCACACACGCAAGACCCGCGCCGCTATGGCTTTCATGCGACGATCAAGGCACCGTTCGAACTGGCGGCCGGTCAGAGTGAGGCGAGCCTCGTCGAGCACTTCCAGGCTTTCTGCCGCTCGCAACAGGCCTTCGACATCCCGGCGGTCGTCGTCGGTCAGCTCGGTCCGTTCTTTGCGCTGATCCCCGCGGCCACGCACCAGCCCCTGCAGGACTTCGCCGCAGCCGCCGTCGAGGCCTTCGAGCCGTTTCGCGCGGCTCTCAGCGAAGCCGACATTGCCCGGCGCAAGCCCGAGCGTCTGAGCCTTGCCCAGCGCGCCTATCTCGACCGCTTCGGCTACCCCTATGTCATGGAGGAGTTCCGTTTCCACATGACCCTGACCGGGCCGGTGGAGACCTCCGAGGCCGGCGCTATGCGCGACCTTGCCGAGGCGCATTTTGCGCCCTTCATCGACAGGCCGCTGCGCATTTCCGGCCTCGCCCTTTTCGTCGAGACCGAACGCGGCGCCCCTTTTACCGTCCACGCCTGGCAGCCGCTTTCCGGCGCCTGAACTCTTGAAAGTCGATTCGCATGTCCGCCGAAACCATCTTATCCAACGCCCGCATCGTTCTTGAAGACCAGATCATCGAGGGCTCCGTCCAGATCCGTGACGGACGCATCAACGATATCTCGCAGGGCGCCTCGCGAACCGGCGAAGACTTCGGCGGCGACTACCTGATCGCCGGCCTGGTCGAGCTGCATACCGATCATCTGGAATCGCATTATTCCCCCCGCCCGGGTGTGCGCTGGCACAAGACCTCTGCCATCCAGGCGCATGATGCGCAGGTGGCGACCGCCGGCATCACGACGGTCTTCGACTGCCTGCGCATGGGCTCGGACGAGGACGGCGGCTTCGCCCAGGGCGAGATGCGGGAGATGGCGGACGCGATCCAGGCCGCCGAGCGCGAGGGTCGTCTGCGCGCCGAACACCTGATCCACCTGCGTTGCGAGGTTTCGGCCGCCGACGTGCTCGACCATTTCGCCGATTTCGAGAACGACCCCTACGTTCGGCTGGTCTCGCTGATGGATCACGCCCCGGGCCAGCGGCAGTTCCAGACGATGGAGCAGTACACGCTCTACTACAAGACCAAGCGCGGCCTGTCGGACGAGGCATTCGCTCACTTCGTTGCCCGCCGCCAGGAATCCTCGGCACAGTATGCCGGCCCCCATCGCGACGCGCTGGCACGAGTCTGCGCCGCACGCGGCATCACCGTCGCCAGCCATGACGACGCGACCCTCGACCACGTCGAGGAGGCGAAAGGCTACGGCGTCAAGCTTGCAGAATTCCCGACCAGCCTCGAGGCAGCGGATGCGTCGCATGCCGCCGGCATGAGCGTGCTGATGGGCGCGCCGAACGTGGTGCGGGGCAAGTCGCATTCCGGCAATATCGCGGCCCGCGATCTCGCCAGCCGCGGCGTGCTCGACGTGCTGTCCTCCGACTATGTGCCGCTGAGCCTCCTGCACGCACCCTTCGTGCTTGCCGACGACTTTGAAGAGATCAGCCTGCCGCAGGCGCTCGCCATGGTCACGGCCACGCCGGCGCGCACTGTTGGCCTTGGCGACCGCGGTCGCATCGCACCCGGCCTTCGGGCCGATCTCGTACGGGTCCATCGCCAGGAGGGTGTCCCGGTCGTGCGGGCCGTCTGGCGCGAAGGGCGCAGGGTCGCCTGATGGAAAATTCGCCGTCCATGCCGCCGCACAAGACCGTTTCGGGCACGATGGTGGCCGTCGTCGGCCCGAGCGGGGCCGGCAAGGACAGCCTTCTGCATATCGCCCGGACACACTTTTCCGGGCGGCCGGACGTGCATTTCGTCCAGCGGGTCATCACCCGACCGGCGGATGCGGGCGGGGAGACGCATCTCGGCGTGTCGCAGGCCGATTTCGACACGATGCGCGCGCAGGGCGCCTTCGCGGTCGACTGGGACGCCCATGGCCTGAGCTACGGCATTCCGGCTTCGGTGCAGGAAAAACTGGCGCTCGGTCATCTGGTCATCGCCAACGGTTCGCGCTCGGCACTGCCGGACTGGGCCCGGGCCTTTCCGTCTCTGCTCGTCGTCAACATCACCGCATCGCCGGAAGTGCTGGCAGAGCGCCTCGTCGCCCGCGGCCGCGAAAGCCGGGAAGATATAATCCGGCGCCTGAACCGCGGCTCGCTGAAGGTCGAAGGCGACTATCCCGTCATCGAGATCGACAACAGTGGCGCGCTCGCCGATGCCGGGGCCCGGCTCATCGCCGTGCTCGAGGCGAAACTCGGCGAACGCTCCACCATCTGAACGCGTCTTTCTAGTCGGGCTCGCCGATGCGTTCGACGGCGGCAAGCAATGTCGCCGCATGGGCAAGCGCCGTTGCGGTCGCTTCGATCATCGGTGGCAGAATCAGCCATTCCAGCGTCCAGGCGCTGCCGGAGCGCTCCTGTTCATGCACCAGGGCCTGGTGCAGACCGGCAACCTGGGTTGCGTTGTAGCGGGCGAGCGCGACGAGCACCTCGGCCAGGACCGGGTTCTGCTTGTGCGGCATGGCCGACGAACCGCCGCCGCCCGAAAGGGCAATCTGGCCGACACCGTTCTGCGCCATCAGCGCAATGTCCATGCCGATCTTGCCGAGCGCGCCTGTGGTGCGCGACAGCCAGGAGCCGAAATCGGCGATGCGGTCGCGATCCGCGTGGGGCACGCCGGGGGGCACCGACAGCCCGAGCTCGTCCGCCAGGGCCGTTCGCACCGGCGCGATGCGATTACCGAACTTTTCCGCCGAACCGGCGGCACCGGCCAGCGACAGGATGAGCATCCGATCGGCCATGGCCGGAAGGGCTGCGGCAACCTCCTGCAGCATGCCGCGCCAGACCTTGAGCCTGTCGCCCACGGTGATCATGATGGCCGACTGCATGCGCGTGCGGGCCATCAGCGGCCGGTCTGCGAAACGGTCGATCAGGGAGGACAGCGCGGCGTCGACCGCGTCGAGACGCTGTTTCAGCAGCGCCAGCACAGGCTTCAGCTTCAGCGCAAGCGCGGTATCGATCACGTCCTGGGAGGTCGCACCGAAATGCAGCAAGGGGGCGGCCTCCGGGTCTATCCCGGCGCGCATCTGCGCCACCAGATCCGGAACCGGGACGCCGTCCTTCAGTGTCGCCTGCGCCAGACGCGCCATGTCCGGCCGAAAGTGTTCGAGCGCCGAGCCGATCGCGGCCGCCTGCTCTGCGCCGATCAGTCCCTCCCTGGCTTCCGCCCTGGCAAGCGCAGCTTCGAATGCGACCATGGCGGCGATGTCGGCCTCGTCGCCGAGAAGCTGCGCAACCTCCTGATCGGTGAGAAGGCGGGCGTGATAGGAAAGCGGCGACAAAGCCATGGTTCAGACCCGCTCCAGAGCGACCGCAATGCCCTGTCCGACACCGATGCACATGGTCGAGAGCGAATAGCGGCCGCCGGTGAGCGACAGTTCGAGCGCCGCCGTTCCGGTGATGCGGGCGCCCGACATGCCGAGCGGATGGCCAAGGGCGATCGCGCCGCCATTGCGGTTGACGCGCGGATCGTCGTCGGCAATCCCGAGAAGCCGAAGCGTCGCAAGCCCCTGTGAGGCGAAGGCCTCGTTGAGCTCGATGACGTCGAACTGGTCCTCGCGCAGGCCGAGCCGCGCCATCAGTTTCTGCGAGGCGGGCGCTGGGCCGATGCCCATGATGCGCGGCGCAACGCCGGCCACCGCTCCGCCAAGTACCCGCGCAATCGGGGTAAGGCCATGCTTGCGCGCGGCATCCTCCGAGGCGATGATCAGCGCTGCGGCGCCGTCATTGACGCCGGAGGCGTTGCCGGCCGTGACGGTGCCGCCCTCGCGCTTGAAGGGCGTTCCGAGCTTGGCCAGCGCCTCCATGGTCGTTGCTCGCGGATGTTCGTCGCGATCGACGATAATGGCTTCTCCCTTGCGCTGCGGGATGGTGACAGGGACGATTTCCCGCGCGAGCCGGCCGTTCTCCTGGGCCGCCGCTGCCTTGGCCTGCGATCTCAGCGCGAAGGCATCCTGGTCCTCGCGGCTGACGAAGAACTCCTCGGCGACATTCTCGCCCGTCTCCGGCATCGAATCGACGCCGTACTGCTTCTTCATCAACGGGTTGATGAAGCGCCAGCCGATGGTCGTGTCATGGATTTCGGCGTGGCGCGAGAAGGCGGTCTCAGTCTTGGGCATGACGAAGGGCGCACGCGACATGCTTTCCACGCCGCCGGCGATCATCAGCTCCGCCTCGCCCGCCTTGATTGCCCGCGCCGCGGCAATGACCGCATCCATGCCGGATCCGCAGAGGCGATTGATCGTCGTTCCGCCGACGCTGAGCGGCAGTCCGGCGAGCAGCAGCGACATGCGGGCGACATTGCGATTATCCTCACCGGCCTGGTTGGCGCAGCCGAAAATAACGTCGTCGACCGCTTCGAAATCGAGGCCCGCATGCCGCTCCATCAGCGCTTTCAGCGGCACCGCACCAAGATCGTCGGCGCGGACCGACGAAAGCGCGCCGCCGAAGCGGCCGATGGGCGTGCGGACATAATCGCAAATAAAGGCTTCGGTCATCACATCATCCTTGCAGTTCAGGTACCACGAGATCGGCCACGGGGCCATCGACATGCAGGGGAGCTCCCGTCATGGCCTGCAGCTCCTCCATGGTCATGCCGGCGAGCTTTTCGCGCACCACGAAGCGGCCCTTGACGATATCGATGACGGCGTGGCTCGTATAGACGCGGGTGATGCAGCCGACACCCGTCAGCGGGAAGGTGCATTTGTCCACCAGCTTCGGCTCGCCGTTCTTGGTCACGTGCTCGGTGATGACGAAGACCTGCTTTGCGCCATGCACCAGATCCATGGCGCCGCCGACGGCCGGCACACCCTTGCTGCCGACCCGCCAATTGGCGAGATCGCCGTTCTGCGCCACCTGGTAGGCGCCGAGAATGGCCACGTCGAGATGGCCGCCCCGGACCATCGCAAAACTGTCTGCATGATGGAAGAAGGAGGCCCCGGGCTTCAGAGTCACCGCCTTCTTGCCCGCATTGATCAGGTCCCAGTCCTCCTGTCCGGCCGGCGGCGGCTCACCGAAATTGAGGATACCGTTTTCCGTGTGGAAGATCGCCTCACGGCCGGCCGGCTGATAGCGGGCGACCATTTCGGGAAAGCCGATGCCGAGATTGACATAGGCGCCGTCGGCGATGTCCTGGGCGGCACGCCAGGCGATCTGGGCGTTGGAGAGCTTGATGTCTTCGCGCGTGTCGATGGTCATGCGTAGGCCACTCCGGCTCGAATGAGGTCTTCTTCCTGCTTGGGGTCGGCGATCTCGACAACGGAGTTGACGAAGATGCCAGGCGTGATGACATGTTCGGGGTCGATGCCGCCGGCCGGGACGAGCCGGGATACCTGGGCAATCGTCTTGGCCGCCGCCATGCACATCAGCGGATTGAAGTTCCGGCCGGCCTTGTTGTAGGTCAGGTTTCCATGGGTGTCGCCGACCGCGGCCTTAACGATGGCGAAGTCCGCCTTCAGCCAGCGTTCCTGGACATAGGGCCGTCCGTCGAATTCCGCGACCGGCTTGCCCTTGGCAAGTTCGGTGCCGTAGGCGGTCGGGGTGTAGAAGGCCGGAATGCCGGCTCCGCCTGCGCGGATACGCTCGGCAAGCGTGCCCTGCGGCACGAGTTCCAGTTCGATCTGCCCGGCGAGATAGCGGTCGGTGAAGGCCCGCGGATCGGTCGAGCGCGGGAAGGAGCAGATCATCTTCTTCACCATGCCGGCGTCGATCATCGCGGCAATGCCGATGCGTCCGTTGCCGGCATTGTTGTTGATGACCGTCAGGTCCTTGGGGCCCTTGTCAATCAGTGAGTGAATGAGCTCGATCGGCGCGCCGGACCCTCCGAAGCCGCCGATCATCACGGTCGCACCGTCGCCGATCTCGGCAATGGCTGCCGCCGCATGCGAAACTGTCTTGTCCATTCGTGAACCTCCATATCGGCCGGGCTTCTGCTGTCTGCCCTGCCGCCTCGCCGTGAAAGTTAGGCGGAGGCAGGCTCGACGGCAATCGGTTTGTGCGATATATGACTTTTGTTCGATTATCGCACAAACCGACGAGCGCAGAAATGACCAAGGAACGCGACCTTATGGGCGGACTGATGAAGGGACTGAAGGTGGTCGAAGCCTTCAGTGCCGAACGGCCGCGCCTTTCGATCTCCGAGGCGGCCGAGACGGCGGCGCTCGACCGGGCAACCACACGCCGCTGCCTGCTGACGCTTTCGGAGATGGGCTATGCCGCCTATGACGGCAAGTTCTTCACGCTGACGCCACGCGTGCTCAGACTGGGAACCGGCTGTCTCGCCGCCATGCCACTGCCGCGCATCGTGCAGCCAGTGCTCGACCGCCTCTCCCAGGAGATCGGCGAGAGCACCTCGGTCTCGATCCTCGATGAAAGCGAGATCGTCTATGTGGCGCGCGCCGCGCAGAAGCGCGTGATGTCGATTGCGCTGATGCCGGGGTCACGCCTGCCGACCTATTGCACATCCATGGGGCGGGTGCTGCTCGCCGCCCTCCCCCTCGCCGAGGCGCGGCAGATCCTTGAAGCCGCCCCCCGACCTTCGCGCACGCCCCTGACCGTGACCGACCTTGATGCCTTGTCCGCCATTCTGACGGAGACGCGCGCGCAGGGCTATGCGCTGATCGACCAGGAAGTGGAGCTCGGTCTGCGATCGATCGCCGTGCCCTTGACCAACGCCCGGGGACAGACAGTCGCCGCCTTGAATGTCGGGCTCAGCGCCGGCGCCGAACCCGTCTCGGTGCTGGCGGAGCGCTATCTGCCGGCGCTTCGCCGGGTCCAGGCAGAACTGGCGCAGGTTCTGACCTGAGAGCGAAATTGGCGGCGCACCATGTCCGCGCGCCGCCTTGATCTCGATTGGCCTTCAGATGTCGAAGAACACCGTTTCGTTCTCGCCCTGGAGATGCACATCGAAGCGGTAACCGTCGCCCTCGCGCGCGGCGATCAGGGTCGGGACGCGAACCTTGTGCTCGATGCGGGCGAGGATCGGATCGGCCGCATTGGCCTCGGCCTCGTCAGCGAAATACATGCGGGTATGCAGCCCGATATTGATGCCGCGCGCGACGATCCAGACCGTGATATGCGGCGCCATCAACCGGCCGTCCGAGAAGGGGACGCGGCCCGGCTTGATCGTCTCGAAGACATATTCGGCCGTTTCCATGTCGGCCGGGCAACGTCCCCAACCGAGGAAGTTGGGATCGGCCTTGCCTCGCGTTTCGGACGGACTGTTGTAGAAGCCGTCGGCGTCGGCCTGCCAGATCTCGACGAGAGCGTCCTTCAGCGGCGTACCCGAACCGTCGATGACCCGGCCGCGAATGGTGATGCGCTCACCGCGCGTCTTGTCATTGACGAGCGGGCCGGAGCCGAGATCCTTGTCGAAGATGCCGTGGATGCCGGCGAAGTTCGGCGTGCAGCCGATATGCACATAGGGACCGGCCGTCTGCGACGGGGATTCCTTCAGGTAGTTGAGCGGCTGTACCATGGTCAGTTCCCCTCCAGGCGGTTTTCGAACAGCGTCGAGCGACGCCCGCGCAGGACGATGTCGAACTTGTAGGCGCGCATGTCGTGCGGCATGGTCGCGTTCATATCGAGCGGCGCGATCAGACGCTCGATCGCGGCCTTGTCCGGGATCGTCTTGACGATCGGGCAGATCCAGATCAGCGGGTCACCCTCGAAATACATCTGGGTAATCAGGCGCTGCGAGAAGCCGTGTCCGAAGATCGAGAAATGGATATGCGCCGGGCGCCAGTCGTTCACGCCGTTCGGCCAGGGATAGGGACCCGGCTTGATGGTCTTGAACCAGTAATAGCCGTCCTCGTCGGCAATCGTGCGGCCGACGCCGCCGAAATTCGGATCAAGCGCCGCAAGATAGGTATCCTTCTTGTGGCGATATCGGCCACCGGCATTGGCCTGCCAGAACTCCACCAGCGCCCCGGCCACACCCTTCCCACGCTCGTCGATGACGCGGCCGTGGACGAGAATGCGCTGGCCGATCGGGCTTTCGCCGGGCCGGGCATAATTGACGATCAGGTCATTGTCGAACTCGTTGAGCATGTTGTGGCCGAAGACCGGGCCGGTGATCTCGCTCTTCGTGCCCTCGAGCGAGATCAGCGCGCGCTGCGGCGAGCGCAGCACGGTGGTCTTGTACCACGGCGTATAGGCCGGTGGATGCATGTCACGGTCGCGGGGGAAGAAAACCCCCGTTTCTGGTTTGGCGTTGGTCATCGTGCTTCCTCCCTCTCGCTGTCCTCTTCCATCTGCTTCAGTGCGGCCTTGGCGATCTTGATCGCGTGGTTGGCCGCCGGCACGCCGGCATAGATCGCCACATGCAGGAGCGCCTCCATGATGTCGTCCGCCGTCGCCCCGGTGTTCCTCGTCGCCCGGACATGCATGGCCACCTCCTCGTCGTGGCCGAGCGCGGCGAGAAGCGCGATGGTCACCATGGAGCGTTCGCGCTTCGTCCAGTTGGGCCGCGACCAGACATGACCCCAGGCAGCCTCCGTGATCAGGTCCTGGAACGGCTCGTCGAAGGCGGTCTTCGACGTCTGGGCCTGATCCACATAGCGGTCGCCCAGCACGCTGCGGCGGGTCGCCATGCCCTGATGATAGCGGGAGGACTTGTCCGGGGTGTCATTCATGTCGGTGCTTTACGCCTTCTTCAGGAAAGTCTGCAGGAGTTCGGCCAAGGCTTCGGGCTGTTCGACGCAAGGGATATGTCCGCAGCCTTCGATCACCTCGAAACGGGCGCCCTTGATGCCATCGGCCGCCGCCTTGACGATCTCGACCGGCGTCGAGCCATCCTGGTCGCCGACGACACACAGAACGGGCACCGAAATCGTCGACAGTCCGTTGGTGAAGTCGCTGTCGCGGATGGCCTTGCAGGTCGAGGCGTAGCCGGCAGCCGACTGGCGGCACAGCATGGTGCGGTAACCGGCAAGCTCGTCGGCCCGTTCCTCATGGAAGTCCGGTGTGAACCAGCGCTCCATCACATTGTCGGCTATGCTTTCCAGACCGCCCTTGGCGATCGCGTCAATGCGCGCGTTCCAGACGTCGACGGTGCCGATCTTCGGAGCGGTGTCGCACAGGATCAGCTTCTTCACGAGATCCGGGCGCTTCTGCCACAGGCCCTGGCAAATCAGACCGCCGACCGAGAGGCCGCAGAAGGCCGCCCGCTTGATGCCGACATGCTCGACCAGTGCGACCAGGTCCTCGACCAGATCATTCATGCCGAAGGGGCTCTCCGCGCCGCCGGTCAGGCCGTGGCCACGGCTGTCGTAGAGCAGGACGGAAATGTCGTCGCTGATCTCGTCGAACAGCGGCAGCCAGATGCGGAAATCGGTGCCCAGCGAATTGGAGAAGACGACGAGGTTCTTCGCGTCGGGTTCTCCGAGCAATTCGTAATGGACCGTAATTCCGTTGATGGTGGCAAAGGCCATGGGGTTCTCCTCGTGGTGAAAGTTATTCGATGCATTTTGGCGGGTAAAATGATATTTCCGCTCTCATTGATAACCATATTGGCATGATTCATGGATCAGCGGATCAAGTTTCGACACTTGCAGACCCTGCTTGAGGTCGCACGCCAGCGCAGCGTCGGCAAGGCGGCCGATGCCCTTTCGATCACCCAGCCGGCGGTCACGCGGACGGTGCGCGAACTCGAGCAGATCCTCGGCATCGCGCTTCTGGAAAAGGAGGGGCGCGGCATCCGGATTTCGCATTTCGGCGAGGTGTTCCTGAAACATGCCGCCGAAAGCCTGGCGGCGGTGCAGCGCGGTGTCGACACGCTGGCCCAGGCGATGAAGTTCGAAGGCCCGCCGCTGCGCATCGGCACCCTGCCGACGGCCTCGGCGTCCTTCATGCCCGACGCGGTCGCGGAGTTCCTCGCAAGCGGTACCGGCAGCAAGGTGACGATCGCCAGCGGCGAAAATCGGACACTCCTCAATTCGCTGCGTCTCGGCGAACTGGATCTGGTGGTCGGGCGACTGGCGGCTCCCGAGCTGATGACCGGCCTGTTCTTCGAGCCGCTCTACAGCGAGGAGGTCGCGGTGATCGTCGCGCCCGATCATCCGCTTCTCGCCCGGCGCAACTTCACGCTCGGGGCGCTGGCAAGCTATACCGTACTGGTCCCGAACAAGGGGTCGGTGATCCGTCCCTATGTCGACCGGCTGCTGTTGAGCAACGGCATTCCGGACCTGCCCGACACGGTGGAAACGGTGTCCGATTCCTTCGGCCGCGCCTTCGTCATCCGGCACAAGGCCGTGTGGTTCATCTCCCGCGGGGTGGTGGCGGACGACTTGGAAAGCGGCCGCCTGGCCGCGCTCGACATCGACATGCGCGAAACCCGGGGCGCCGTCGGCTTCACCACCCAGGCCAATATGGAACCCAGCGCCGCGCTCGACCTGCTCAAGCAGACGATCCGCAACCATGTTGCGGCCCGCGCCCCGCTGATCTGACGTCGTCAGTGCGCCTCGTCCCAATTGTGGGCGGCGCGGGCGTCGACTTTGAGCGGCACGCGCATAGAGACCGCCGGCATGGCGGCATGCTCCATCGTCTGGACGATGATCGGCAAAGCGGCGTCGATCACGTCGTCCTCAACCTCGAAGATCAGTTCGTCATGGACCTGCAGCAGCATGCGGGCCCGCTCGTGAAGGCCAGCGGCCTTCAGCGCCGGCTCGACCTTGATCATGGCCCGGCGGATGATGTCGGCGGCCGAGCCCTGGATCGGCGCATTGATCGCGGCCCGCTCGTTGAAGGCGCGCATGGACGGATTGGACGACTTGATCTCCGGATAGTGGGCACGGCGGCCGAAGATGGTTTCGACATAGCCGTTTTCGCGCGCAAACGCCTTGGTGCTTTCCATGTAGTCCTTGATGCCCGGAAAACGCTCGAAATACTTCTTGATGTAGTCGCCGGCCTCGGACCGCTCGATGCCGAGCTGGTTCGCCAGGCCAAAGGCGGAGATGCCGTAGATGATGCCGAAATTGATGGCCTTGGCGCGACGGCGGACTTCCGACAGCATGCCCTCGACCGGCACGCCGAACATTTCCGAGGCTGTCATCGCATGAATGTCGATGCCGTCGGCGAAGGCCTGGCGAAGCTGCGGAATCTCGGCCACAT